>NZ_JBHCJY010000047.1:0-13033 GCF_041804105.1 Neisseria sp. | reverse complement strand
TTCCACCTTATAGCCCCGATCTGAATCAGATAGAGAAAAAGTGGGCTTGGATTAAAGGTGTTAGGAATCGGCTGCGAATTACGGATGTGGATTGGCTGTTTCAGGTGTGTATCGATAAATAAGTTTATTTGCTATATTTCACCGCAGTTTCCCCGACAACCATGCGGTTCAGCTGCCAGTCCAAAAATGCGCCGTAGAACCGGGCCTGTCTGATTTTTTCGGGATGCTTCGGTGTCGCAGGGCGTTCTCCCGCGTGTGTTCCGGCGGCATCTGTCCAAGGAAAAAAAGTTTGGTTGCCGAAGTGGTAAAAGCCGTCGTCTAAAACGGCAACTTCCGTGTTGTAGCCGTAACCGCACCACGGTTTGTCCTGCTTTTCCGCAAGCAGGTTGCAGCCGTTGCTGTAATAGCTTCGTTCCGAAAGGCTTAATTCGTACAGCGTGGGCATGATGTCTTTATGCGAACCGGCTCTTTCGGGTCGGAAAACGGCATTGCGCCGGTATGGTTCGGGCACATACAGATAGAAGGGAACAGCGTGTCCCAAGGCCGCTTCGTTCGGTTTGGGATAACCGACGGCGCGCATGTTGTGGTCGCCGGTGGCGGCAATGATGGTGTCGGGAGAGGCATTTTTTACCTTATCGATAAATCCCCCCAACTGGTCGTTGGCATAACGGAACGTATTGAAGATTTCATTGAGTTCGGGATTTTCGGCCAGATTGGCAAGACGGCTCTGTTCGGCTTGCGTTAAACCGAAGTCTTGGATTTTGTCAGGCTGCGGCAGTTTGTAGGGCGGATGGTTGGTTACCGACAGCATCATGATAAACACCGGTTTGCCCGATTTTTGCGCTTCCGACAGTTTTTCCGCCGCATAGCGGAACATAAATTCGTCGGGTACGCCCCAAGTGGCCGATTCGGCTTCGGGATAGCGGTGTTTCAGCGTGTTTTCGTCGGCAAATTCATCCACACCCAAATGCCGCAGGAACGTATCGAAATCCCGCCATCCGCCGTTGCCCGCCGTAATATAGACCACGCGGTATCCTGCTGCTTTGAACGGAGCAAACATATTGCTGGGGAAATGTGTGTTTTTGGCGGTAGATTGGCTCAGGGTCATCAGCGGGCTGCACACGAACAAGCGGTGCAGCGAATCGCTTGTACCGTCGCCTTCGGAAACGAATCTGCGGAATACCCAATCCTGCTGCCAATGATTTTTCAGACGGCCCAACAACTGCCGTTTGCCGTTGTCGAACTCCAGCAGATGAAGCCCCATGCTTTCCATCACGGCAAATACCACATTGGGCGGGTGTTTTTCGGCAATGGGATTGGACGGCGTTTGCACGAAGAATTGCCCCAATCCGGCAGTTTCGGCGGGTTTGCCCGTAACCTCGCCAATCAGCAGGATGCCTGCTTCATCCGGAGCGGGGCGGAAGGCTTTACTGTTGCGGAATTCTTTGCGCGCCCAATCCAAAGCCGTCGGCGCATTGGCTACCAACCGGTTCAACTGTACCGAAGCGGAAATATTGGAATCGTCCTGCCGCAGGGGAAATTTGCCGAAAGAGCCGCGAATCCCCACCGCGAGCAAGATTGCCGCAACCGCATACACCAGCGAAAGATGAAGCGGTTTCGGTGTGCGGTACGAAGGCAGCCGCAGCGTACATTGGAAAAACAGCCACCCGCCCAGCAATACGGCCGCAACGATACGCAAAACCGGATAATCCGACCACATCGTTGCCAATACAGCCCGGGTGTCCTCTTCAAACAGTCCGAATACAAACACATCAAACTGTTTTTCGTAAACCTGAAAATAGACCGTATTGGCAAGCGTGACCAACAATAAAAGAGCAAAAAGTACAGTCAGCAGGCCGCGGTGCATCCGGTTGAAGATTTGCGCAGAACGTCCGGTAACGGCGCAAAACAGGCCGATAACAAAAGGCACCGCCGTAATAACGGAAGCGGCTTTGATGTCGAACAGCAGCCCTCGGGCAAACAAAGCCGCAATATCTCCGGCATATTGTCCGATGACCGAATGGTCGATATGTTTACCGTAAAGAAAGAGCCGCCCGCCCGACATAACGGCCACAGAGGCCGTCCAAAACAGCATCCACTGTTTCAGCCATCCGTATAGCATTGATGCACGCATTTCCTGTATCCCTTTTCATTTTTATGGAAAGCAAAGCTGTTTTGTAAAACGTGTAATTATCTATTTTTCCGTCACTAAAGTGAATTAACTTTTAAGCTGCCGGGTCAATATTGTGAACGGCAGATGAAGTTTTTAGCGGCAAAGGCCGTCTGAAACCATGCGGCAGCCCGAAAAGGCCGCCGTTTCTGTTATGATGCCGAAACCGTTTTTCAGACGGTTTTTAGTTATACATTAATATCATACGTAATAAAGTAATAGTAAGAATTGGACAAAGTTTATGGAAAAAAGGATTGCAATTGCTAGTGTGCTGATAGGTATGTTGATTCCTATAGGGGCAATGCTTTATACGGCGATACCAACTAATTTTGATGAAATAATGTACTTTGGAATAAATCTGCTGTTATATTGGGGGGCATTCTGCTTAGCGTGTGTCTTATACACTCGGATACGTAGTGCAGCAGTAACAGGTTCGGCATTAACTGTAACATTAGTTTATATGGGTTTTTTTTGTTATATTGAGACTTATAAAGACCCTAAAGCTGGGGCTTTATGGATTCTTTATTTTGTATGGAGCATTATTGCCTTTGTTATTTCAATTATTCCTGCATTAGTACAGCCCAAAATTTTTACAAAATCTGCATGGAGTGCTTTTTTTTCTAGTGTCTTGACAACATGTTCTGTTTATTTGCTACATCTGTTAATGGATAAATTGACTTCTTTTTAAGGTAAATTTTATGAGTACAAAAAGATATACTGTAACGCTATATATTTCACCTCCAGGTGCTCTGATGGAATATAAAGATAGCAAAGGACAGATTGTCAGGGATACTTCATCAGTAGGTCATGTATTTTATGCAATTAGTGATGATGGCGGTAAAGTTCAGAGTGGCTATGGTTTTTCACCGAAAATTTCTTCTCCAATATATCCAGGTCATGTAGTAGCAGATGAGCAGAAAATTTATCAAGAATTTTCTTATAAACGGACTATAGAAATTAATAAGGAACAGTACGAAAAACTTAAGACCTTTGGTGAGGCTTCGTTAGATAAAGAAAACCATGCAAAAAAAATTTCTAATCTAACAAATGGAAAATTTAGTACTTCTATATATAACGCTGGAAGTAATAGCTGTGTAGATTATGTTTTTCATGCTTTAAGATATAGTGGTGTTTACAATCATAAGGTAAAAATACCTGAATATCGAGGTAATGGATCTATACTTGGCATGGGAAAGTCAACTCTTGTTGAAGATGATGGCCGTGTTAATGTGCTTAATAATGCTAAAATATTTAATCAAATTCCAATTGTTCCCGAATATCAAAAAAGTACATTAAATCGTATTGAAGATAAAACAAAAGACGCACGACAAAAAGCTCCATGGTATTTAAAAGTAGAAAATGAAAAAACTCCCAATGAAAATATTGATCAGACAATTTTTACCTTAGTTGAACCTGGTTTTCTAAATAAAACTAACAATCTGATAGCCCGTTTGCAATCAGGTGATAAACAGGCTTTAACTGATTTTGTCAGTAATCCCGAAGTACAGGAGGCTTATAAGCAATCTGTTGTACAAGCGGAGTTTTTAGATCGTCAGGATTTAAATTCCGGCCAAATACTACCAAACCTATTTGATCGTTTAGCATTAAATGATATGCCTAAGTCATTTAAGAATCTGTGTCGGGAATGTAGGGAGCATTTGGAAAACTATTACCAAGAAAAAGGAATCCGTTACAACGAGGTGTCATTAGATAATACGGTTATGGCATTAGCAGGAAATGGTTATAAAGAACGGATGCAAGGTGTAACTATGCTTTCTTTCCAAGACGGCAATATTAATATAGTTGACGATTCTGTATCTGGCTTCAGAATGGCTTCGGTAAATGCACGAACAGCAGCATTGACTGATAAGCAGGACAGCTTTGAACAGGTGCGGCAAGCGGAGCAGATATTTGAGCAGCAGGAAAGACAGCGTGAAATGGAAAGATTGGCAGAAAGACATTCGCGCGGAATTACTATGTCGTAAGAATAATGTCAAATTGGCCATTTCAGATGGCCTGATATAATTATACCGTAAGGATAGTTACTAATGAATGAACAACAGATACAGCAGTTAATTTCTAATATCGCTATATTGCATAATGAACTACAAAAGCAAAGTATGGAAGCACTGACATTACAAAAAGAAGGTTTAGATCGTTTAAGTGTGAGATTGAATGAAGTTAACAGTTTGGTTGAGGATGCCGTTGCTAATCAATTGGGTAGTACTGCGGATGATATTCGACAGAGAATAGCCGAAGGTGGGCAAAAAGGACTCTCTGATTTCAGTAGGCAAATAGAGGATTTAAAAAGACAAATGATTGATTTTTCTGAATTTATATCGCTTGCGACGAAGCGATTAGATGTTGCTAGCCGTTCAGTCTTGATAAAAATTGGATATTTGGCCGCCTTCGCATTGGTAAGTGTTATTGGTTCAGCATTATGGCTGGGTTGGTACTATAGTGGAATAATTAATGAGAAAAGTGCAAGTGTAGAAAATCTTACATTGTTCCAGAATGTTGACGTTGTGAAATGTGGTGAGCAGTTATGTGCAAAAATTAAGAAAAATACTCCTGCCGAGTTGCGCAAAAATGGGTATTTTCTGATTGAACAGAAATAAACTAAAAACAAAAAACGGTTTGAATCTGAAAGCACACCATGACCGCCCCTATGTACACCCTCCTTGCATTGGCCCTCATCTTTGCCAATGCCCCGTTCCTGACCGGCAAACTGCTCGGCATTTTCCCGCTGCGGCAGAAGCACATCGGCCACCACCTGTTCGAACTGTTCGTCGGCTTCGGCATCACCGCCGCGCTCGCCCGTCTGCTCGAATCCCGCGCGGGCAGCGTATACCCGCAGCAGTGGGAGTTTTACGCCGTCGTCGTCTGCCTGTATCTTGTCGCCGCTTTTCCCGCTTTCGTATGGCGGTATTTCTGGCACACGCGCAACCGCGAATAGGTTCGTGCAAACAGGTTCTCCTGAAGTGCCGATTTTCCTATCTGTCCGTTTTCAGACGGCCTGATGCCGAAAGGCCGTCTGAAAAACCGTTTCCACGAGAACAGCCATGACCATTCAAAACCTTTCCCAAGCCAAACTCATCGTCGTCAAAGTCGGTTCCAGCCTCGTTACCGCCGAAGGCCGCGGCATCGACCAGGCTGCGCTCAACCGCTGGGCGACCCAAATCGCCGAACTCAAATCCCGCGGCACCCACGTGATTTTCGTCTCCAGCGGCGCGATTGCCGAAGGCGTGAAACGGCTCGGCTGGCCGAAACGCCCCACCGCCATCAACGAATTGCAGGCCGCCGCCGCCGTCGGGCAGATGGGCATCGCGCAGGCCTACGAATACGCCTTCGCCTACCACCAAATCCACACCGCCCAAATCCTGCTCACCCACGAAGACCTGAGCAACCGCACCCGCTATCTCAACGCCCGCAGCACCCTGCTCACGCTCGTCGAAAAAGGCATCGTCCCCATCATCAACGAAAACGACACCGTTACCACCGACGAAATCAAACTCGGCGACAACGACACTTTGGGTGCACTCGTCACCAACCTCGTCGATGCCGATGCGCTGGTGATTCTGACCGACCAAAGCGGCCTGTACGACAGCGACCCGCGCAAAAATCCGCAAGCCAAGTTTATCCACCAAATCGAAGCCGACCATCCCGACTTGGAACAAATGGCCGGCGGAGCAGGCAGCAGTGTCGGCACCGGCGGCATGTACACCAAAGTCATGGCGGCCAAACGCGCGGCCTTGAGCGGCGCTGCCACCGTCGTCGCCAGCGGCCGCGAACCCGATGTCTTGCTGCGCCTGCAGCAGGGCGAATCCATCGGCACGCTGTTCACCAGCGCGCACAGCCGCGTCGCCGCCCGCAAACAATGGCTGCTCGGCCATGTGCAGGTTGCCGGAAAAATCCACATCGACGGCGGCGCAGAACGCGCCCTGCTGGAAAAACACGCCAGCCTGCTGAGCGTCGGCTGCGTGAAAACGGAAGGCTGTTTCCACCGCGGCGAACTCGTCGCCATCATCAACGCCCGAGGCGAAGAAGTGGCGCGCGGCCTGATCAACTACGGCAGCGACGAAACCGCCCGCATCCTGCAAACGCCGTCTGAAAAAATCGCCGACAAACTCGGCTACGCGCACGAAGCCGAACTGGTTCACCGCGACAATCTGGCCGTGCGCAAATAATTAGGCAAGAGACGGAAAGGCCGTCTGAAAACAGGTTTTCAGACGGCCTGTTGCACCGCTGTTTCCATCGTCGGTGTCTATGGACTGCCGATATTTTCGGAATAGGGCGCAGAGCCATACTGCGGATACGGTTCAACTTGGCAGCCCTGTCGCGGCAGGATGCTTGACCGCAAAGTCCGCCGCCGTGCCCGAGCAGGCGGGAACCGTTTCTGAATCCGAGTATCCTGATAACGGCGGACACGGCGGGGCTAAACACGATGTTGGACGATGATTTACGCCTTGTCCCGACAAAACACACGGAAAACCGTTCCGAACCAAAAGGAAAGATTTACCCATGACCGTGCGCGAACGCATTTTTCATGCCGTTTTATTCGAGCTGCTGTTGCTGGTATTGAGCGTATTGGTGCTGAACAAAATCACCGGCCACGGCACGGGCGAACTGGCGGGGCTGCTGGTGGCGGTTTCGCTGATTGCGATGGGTTGTAATGTGGTGTTCAACTGGCTGTTCGATAAGGTTTTTACCGGTGCGCGCGAGCAGCGCGGCGTAGGCGTGCGCCTGCTGCATACGGTGCTGTTCGAGCTGTTGCTGCTGGTGTTTACCCTGCCGCTGATTGTGTATGTGCTGGACATCGGCTGGTGGGACGCGTTGGTGATGGACATCGGCATGGCCGTTGCCGTGATGGTGTACACCTATGTTTTCAACTGGTGTTACGACCATATCCGCGCGGCATGGCTGCGGCATCGCGGAAAACGGTAAGCGGCTTTTTATTTCGGAGTAGCTGGCTAGCCCGCAGCGGGCGTAACCTTACGCCATAGTGGCCACCGATGCCGTCTGAAAAACGGATTGCCGTGTTGTCAGGCACTTGCATACGGATGATTCCGCCGTTTGGTCACGGCTGACCATGCCTGTATTTTCTGTTGGCTGCCCGGATATTGCATTGATGCTTGCTTCCGTTATTGCCACACAGGCGGTAATCCAGTTGTGATGTTCATAACTGTTTGTTTGGTATAAATATACCGAATTGCAAATATGAATTCCCGCCTGCGCAGGAATGACGGAAGTGGGCGAAATCCGTCTTGCCGGTGTGTAATCAACTCAATATCCGAACACTGCCTTTCTGTTCCGTGGCGGCCGATCGGTCGGCAAAAACCCGTTCAGGCCGTCTGAAAAATCTTTTCAGACGGCCTGAACGGGTTTTCAATTGCGGATATTCATTCAAACTGCTCGAAATACCGCAAAACCGTTTGCGGCAGCCAGCGGATGTTCAGGCCGCCGGTATCTCTGCCGACAAAACCGACATGGCCGCCGGTGGGCGGTTGCAGCAGGGTAACGCTTCGGGAAACGTCCTGTGCGGAGGGCAGCGCAGCAGGCGGCAGGAAGGGGTCGTTGACGGCGTTGAGCAGCAAGAGCGGCGCGGCCACTTCGGGCAAGAGCGGTTTGCTGGATGCGCGGCGGTAGTAGTCGTGATGGTCGGCGAAACCGTGCAGCGGGGCGGTAAAGGCATCGTCGAAATCGGCCAGCGTTTTGCAGGTTTTCAGACGGCCTGTATTGAACCCCGTTGCTTTTGCTTTGGGAATCAGTGAGTTGAGAAAGTAGCGGGTGTAGATGAGGCGCGTGGAACCGCGGTCGAAACGGCTGCCCGCCGCCGCCAAATCCACGGGTGCGGAAATCACGGCGGCGGCGGCGGGAACGGCGCGGCTGCCTTGCTCGCCCAGATATTTCGCCAGCGCATTGCCGCCGAGCGATATGCCCGCAGCGTAGATTTTCGGATAACGCGCGGCCAGCGTGTCGAGCATAAAGCCGATTTCGCGCGAATCGCCCGAGTGGTAAAACACGGGCGCGGTGCTCTCCACGCCGCCGCAACTGCGGAAATGCGCCACCACGCCGTGCCAGCCTTTTTCCTGTACGGCCTTCATCATTTCCACGGCGTAATGGCTGCGGCTGCTGCCTTCCAAACCGTGAAACAGCACCATCAGCGGCGCATCGGCGCGCGTGCCGTCGATGAAGTCATACGCAACCTGCGCCTGTCCCGTACTGTCGGGCAAAAGCTCGCGGCGGTAGGATGGCGGTGCGGATTGCAGCGTTTTGGCAAACAGCGTGTCGGCATGGCCGTTGCGCAGGAAAAACGGGGTGTGCGGCGGCGGAAATTCGGGATGTTTCATGGTTGGGGTACGTTGGGGATAAAAGGGAAAATCTGCGCTTCATCTGAAAGCAATCCCAGCAAACAGGCCGTCTGAAAACTGTTTCAGACGGCCTGTTCTGGTTTCAAATCTTACACGCGCCGCCTTCGCAGCCGTCGTCGCCCGCATCGGCATCCACGCCGCCTTCAACGGTTTGGTTGTCGAATGCGGACAGCAAATCGTCCAGCTCGTCCAGATCGAAATTCTGATTTTCCATAGCGTTTCGCCTTTCAAAACAAAGACGGAATTGTAGCGCAAACCTTGGGCGGCAAACAGGCCGTCTGAAACTTTTCAACCTGCGCGTCTGCCTGCGATACGGCCTTTTGCTATAATGCCATCCCTTGTTTTATCAGCATATTTTCCAACACCATGCCCCAGCCCGACCTCTCCCAAACCCTCTCCCGCGACCGCCATTTCCTGCAAAACGCCCTGAAAAACCCGAAACGCTTCGGCGGCCTGGAAGCCGTGCAGAAAAAATACCAAAAATCGCACGAAGCCTACCTGAAACGCCAAGCCGCGCTGCCCAAGCCGCAGTATGACGGCACGCTGCCGGTGCACGAGCGTTTGGACGACATCAAAGCCGCTATTGCCAACCACCAAATAACCATTATCTGCGGCGAAACCGGCTCCGGCAAAACCACCCAACTGCCGAAAATCTGTTTGGAACTGGGGCGCGGCAGCGCGGGCTTAATCGGCCACACCCAGCCGCGCCGCCTAGCCGCGCGCTCCGTTGCCGAGCGGATTGCCGAAGAATTGGGCAGCAACATCGGCGAAGCGGTCGGCTATAAAGTGCGCTTCAACGACAACACCTCGCGCGATGCCTATGTGAAACTGATGACCGACGGCATCCTGCTGGCCGAAACGCAAACCGACCGCTACCTCACCGCCTACGATACCATCATCATCGACGAAGCGCACGAGCGCAGCCTGAACATCGATTTTCTGCTGGGCTACCTGAAACAACTGCTGCCGCGCCGCCCCGATTTAAAAATTATCATCACCTCGGCCACCATTGATGCCGAGCGTTTTTCCAAACACTTCAACAACGCTCCCGTGCTGGAAGTGAGCGGGCGCACTTATCCCGTCGAAATCCTTTACCGGCCGCTGCACGCGGCAGACGAAGACGAAGCGGAAATCGAAATCGCCGATGCCATCGTCGATGCCGCCGACGAATTGGCGCAATTAGGCAGCGGCGACATTCTCGTATTCCTGCCCGGCGAACGCGAAATCCGCGAAGCCGCCGACGCCCTGCGCAAATCGCCGCTGCGCCGCCACGACGAAATCCTGCCGCTGTTCGCCCGCTTGTCGAACGCCGAACAGCACAAAATCTTTCACCCCGGCGGCACGAAACGCCGCATCGTGTTGGCCACCAACGTCGCCGAAACCTCGCTCACCGTGCCGGGCATCAAATATGTAATCGACACCGGCTTGGCGCGGGTAAAACGCTATTCCGCGCGCGCCAAAGTGGAGCAGCTTCATGTGGAAAAAATCTCGCAAGCTGCCGCCCGCCAGCGTGCCGGCCGCTGTGGACGCGTCTCCGCCGGCGTGTGCATCCGCTTGTATTCGGAAGAAGATTTTGAACAGCGCAGCGCATTTACCGACCCCGAAATCATCCGCAGCAATCTGGCGGCGGTCATCCTGCGCATGGCCGCGCTGAACTTGGGCGATGTGGCGGCGTTTCCGTTTCTCGAAGCACCCGACCAGCGGTATATCAACGATGGGTTTCAGGTGTTGTTGGAACTGGGAGCGGTGGAGGAAACCTGAAGTAGGTCGGGCATTTATGCCCGACTAAAACCGATAAACGATAAAACTGTGTCGGAAATCTTACCGGAACTTATCCACCGCCTGTAACACCTGCGGCAACTCGATAAACCCATCCGAGGCCAAAAAATGTCCTGCGTTCGGCACAGTGATGATGTGGCACTGCAAAGCATTTGCCAGTTTCAAGCTGGCTTCAGGCGCAACCAATGGGTCGTTTTCGCTGATGATACAGGCAATATTCGCCGTCATCTTACGAATGGCGGGTAAATCCAACCGTGCTTGCGTCACATAATTATCAATAGAATAACCTTCGATTTCAGCCAGCTTGGGTAGCTTTCCGTCAAACGCCGACACCAGCACTAAGCCGCCGATTTTGGGTGGACGGGTTTGTGACAGATAATGCAGCAAGGTGATATTGCCTAAGCTGTGAGCGATAAATAAATCATCAGGCTGCGGCGTACCGATGTGTTGGGCAAGAGTATGTTGCCAGTCGGCAAAAACAGGAGCGGTCGGATTGGGCAGTATCGGCATGTCCACCGTGTAACCACGTGCTTTCAGACGGTCTGAAAGCCAGTGAAACCAATGATCGTCAGGTGTTGCGCCCCAGCCGTGAATAATAAAAGCGCGTTTCACCTTTGCTTCTTGCTTAAATCGGAATTTTGTTGCGCAAGCCGAAACAGCCAGTGTGATTGCGGTAAGACAGAATTGGCGGCGGCTGGTGAAGTTCTTATTGCTCATGGTAATCACATTATTTGGTAGCTAAAATAGCCACTCTAAACCATGACATAGTGAGAGGGTCAAACATGAAAATCAGTGAATTTGCCCACGCCTGTGGCAGCAGCGTCCGTATGGTGCGTTTTTACGAAACGCTCAAACTTATCGAGCCCAAGCGCAGCGCAAACGGTTACCGGCAATACAGCCCCGACGACATCGCTATTGTCCGAAAAATCATCCTACTCAACAAAACAGGCGTACCGCTCAAAGACTTGGCACTCATGCACGACTGCTTGCACGATGAGCCGCAAAATTTCTGTGCCGATTTGCGTGGCAGGCTAATGGAACGGCTCAACGCCATAGATGGGCAGGTTAGCGAGCTGCAACAAAGCAAAGCCTTATTAAGCGAATTGCTGGCCAGATAATTTTAAGTGTAGAAACCGATAAACACATATAAAACCATGCCGGGCATTAATGGCCGGCTTACGGGAAAACAAAATGCAATACCGACGCTTTTACCGGCAGGGTTCGCACTATTTTTTCACGGTGGTAACCTACCAACGCCGCCCGATATTGACCAATCCGGATGTTATGCCGGTTTTAAAAACGGCATTCAAAACGGTGCAGCAAAAATATCCGTTTAAAATCGAAGCCTTGGTTATTTTGCCCGACCACCTGCACACCATTTGGCAAATGCCTGAAAACGATGCCGATTTTTCAACTCGCTGGAACCAAATCAAGCGTTATGTCAGCCATCATTGCAGGCATTACGATAATCTGGCAAAAACCGCAAACGAAATCAAAAAACGCCAAAGCAGTATTTGGCAGCAGCGGTTTTGGGAACATTGCATACGGGATGATGAAGATTTTGCAAATTGCATGGATTATATTCATTTCAACCCTGTAAAACACGGTTATGCAAAAGTGGCAAAAGATTGGCCGTTTT
This sequence comes from Neisseria sp., assembly GCF_041804105.1. Lineage (GTDB taxonomy): Bacteria > Pseudomonadota > Gammaproteobacteria > Burkholderiales > Neisseriaceae > Neisseria. Next base: position 1,074 of record NZ_JBHCJY010000047.1, on the reverse strand, counting down.
CCACTTTTCACAAATATGTGAAACAAGGCATTTACCCTGAAGATTGGGGCGGCGTCAGCCAAGATTTTGATTACGAGTAGGTCGGGCATTGATGCCCGACAAAAACCAAGAAACAACCAACAATGTCGGGCATAAATGCCCGACCTACGAATCCGTTATGCAAAACATGAAAAGCAACATAAAAACGCCGTCTGATTCCCTTTCAGACGGCCTGAAAACGCCAAGCAAACCCCGCTACCGCCTAACTAAACTCGGCGAACAAATGGCACGGCTGCCCATCGACCCGAAAATTGCCCGTATTTTGTTGGCGGCGAAAAAGCACGACTGTATGGCGGAAATTTTGGTGATTGCCTCCGCCCTTTCCATTCAAGACCCGCGCGAGCGGCCGCTTGAGGCGCGCGAAGCGGCTGCCAAGGCGCATGAGCGGTTTACCGACAAGCAGTCCGACTTTCTGGCCTATCTGAATATTTGGGACAGCTTCCAGCGCGAGCGCGATAAAGGCTTGTCAAATAAGCAATTAGTGCAGTGGTGCCACCAATATTTCCTATCGCACCTGCGGATGCGCGAATGGCGTGAGCTGCACCGCCAATTGGCTGAAATCGCCATTGAAATGGGTTTGACCAGCAAAGAACAGGCGTTCAGACGGCCGCCCGTGCAAGAGCAGTTGAGGCCGTCTGAACAGGCTGGCGACCAAGATTTATCCGCCAAACTTAAACAAAAACAACTGGATAAAAAGCAGCACCGCGCCCAGATCCGTGCCGCCAAAGAAGCGGGCTACGAACAAATCCACCGCGCCCTGCTCACCGGCTTGATCGCCAATGTGGGCATGAAATCGCCCGACGGCCACGACTACACCGGCGCGCGCGGTTCGCACTTCCATTTATTCCCTGCTTCCGCGCTGTTCAAATCCAAGCCCAAATGGGTGATGGCCGCCGAACTCACCGAAACCACGCGGCTATATGCTCGTGATGTGGTCGCCATCCAGCCCGAATGGATCGAGCAGGAGGCGCCGCATTTGGTGAAATATCATTATTTCGAGCCGCATTGGGAGCAGAAACGCGGCGAAGTGGTGGC
>NZ_JBHCJY010000046.1:0-3657 GCF_041804105.1 Neisseria sp. | reverse complement strand
TTGTTTACGCCCGCATCAATACAGGCGGTTTTGAAACCGAGTTGCGCAGCACGGATTGCGGCGATATAACCGCCGGGGCCTGCGCCGATAACGACTACGTCGAACTGAGACATGTTTAATCCTTTTCTCTTTATCTGTATGGTGCCGTCTGAAACCATGGGCACTTTTCAGACGGCATAATTATCGAAAGAAGTTTCTGAAAACAAAATTGATAGTGCGAATTGGCCAAACAAACCGGATATTTCCGGAACTTGCCGTGTGGCTTTTTCAGATCTCTTTCTTCAAACTGCATGAATAAGGTTTGAAATCCTCGGCAAGCTGCTTGCTGCCTTTTGTATGCACGCGGATAACGGCTCTCGGGTGTATTTTACACAAAGTGTCGCGCGCCAACGGCACGCCTGCTTTATTGCTGCCCAATTGCACACGCTTGCTGAGCAAGCGCCCTTTACCGTCATAGGCCGATACCAAGTATTCTTCCTGATGGGTTGCCGCACAGGCACTTAAAGCCAAAGCGGATAAAAGAAGCAGATATTTCATATTTCCCCCTATCTTAACATTCAGCTATAGCGCTTTTCAGACGGCCTTTCGCATCCGGCCGTCTGAAAACCGCAGATTTTGCGAATTACAGATCAAGTAACAGACGTGCAGGATCTTCCAACAAGTCTTTGATGGTTACCAAAGTCAGCACGGCTTCACGGCCGTCGATGATGCGGTGGTCGTAAGAAAGCGCCAAATACATCATCGGACGCACCACTACTTGGCCGTTTTCTACCACGGCACGCTCTTTGGTGGCATGCATGCCCAAAATGGCAGACTGCGGCGGGTTGATGATGGGTGTGGACATCATCGAACCGAATGTACCGCCGTTGGTGATGCTGAACGTGCCGCCGGTTAAATCTTCCAATGCGATTTTACCGTCTTTGGCTTTTACGGCGTAATCGACGATGGCTTTTTCAATATCGGCGATGCTCATTTGGTCTGCATCGCGCAGAATCGGCACAACCAAGCCGCGCGGGCTGCCGATAGCGATACCGATATCGAAATACCCGTGGTAAACGATATCGTTGCCGTCTACAGAAGCATTGACAACCGGATATTTTTTCAGCGCGGCCACGGCGGCTTTTACGAAAAACGACATAAAGCCCAACTTAACGCCGTGCTCTTTCTCAAATTTTTCTTTGTATTTATTGCGCAAATCCATTACCGGCTTCATGTTTACTTCATTAAAAGTGGTAAGAATCGCGTTTTCTTGCTGGGAAGCCAGTAAGCGCTCGGCTACGCGGGCACGCAGGCGGCTCATCGGCACACGCTGTTCAGGGCGCGCACCGGCAGGCACCGGAGCGGCAGGTGCTGCGGCTGCGGTTTTGGGAGCTGCGGCGGCATTCTGCACGTCTTCTTTCAACACCCGGCCGTCACGGCCCGAGCCTTGTACGCTACCGATATCTACGCCTTTTTCGGCAGCCAGTTTGGCGGCCGCCGGCATCGCTACGCCGGCTTGCGTATTGGAAGCAGGAGCTTGTGCTGCGGGAGCGGCGGCTTGCTCTGCTGCCGGCGCAGAAGCACCGGCTTCGGCTTTGGCTTCGGTATCGATTTTGGCCAGCAGCTGCTCAGCTACAACGGTTTCGCCGTCTTGGGCAATAATTTCAACCAAAACACCCGCTTGCGGCGACGGCACTTCCAATACGACTTTATCGGTTTCAACATCAATCAGGATTTCGTCGCGTTCAACGTATTCCCCCACTTTTTTATGCCAAGACATCAAAGTGCCTTCGGATACGCTTTCAGACAAAACGGGTACTTTTACTTCAACAATCATTTTATTCTCCGGTGGTGTGAGGCCGTCTGAATAATCAAATCGGTTTCAAACGGCCTTAAATGGTTTAGCTTAAAGTTATTGCATCTTCAACCAGCTGTTTCAACTGGGCAACGTGTTTGCTCATATAGCCGACTGCCGGCGACGCGCTGGCCGGGCGGCCTGCATAACCCAGCTTCTGCTGTTCGCCCAAGATTTTTTCGATACGGTGGCGTAATTGGTGGAAAGCGCCTTGGTTGCGCGGTTCTTCCTGCGACCACACCACATCTTTGGCGTTGGGGTATTTTGCCAGCTCTGCCTGAACTTCTTCATACGGGAACGGATACAGCTGTTCCACACGCACAATGGCAACATCGTTTTCCAGCCCGCGCTCCGCACGGCCTGCCGCCAAATCGTAATAAACCTGGCCGGCACACAGAATAACGCGTTTCACGCTGCCGTTGTCGGCGCGCTCGGCCGTATCGCCGATAACCGGACGGAAGGTCGAACCTTCGGCGAAGTTTTCCAGCGGGCTCATTGAATCTTTGAAACGCAACAAGCGTTTAGACAAGAAGATGACCAAAGGTTTACGGTATGAACGCAAAGCTTGGCGGCGCAAAATATGGAACATCTGCGATGCTTCAGACGGCATCACAATCTGCATATTCTGCTCGGAACACAATTGCAACCAGCGTTCCAAACGTGCCGAAGAGTGCTCGGGACCTTGGCCGTCATAACCGTGCGGCAGGATGGTAGTCAACCCGCACAAGCGGCCCCATTTGGTTTCGCCTGAAGAAATAAATTGGTCGATAACCACTTGCGCGCCGTTGGCAAAGTCGCCGAACTGCGCTTCCCAAATAGTGAGTTTATCGGGCGCCGAGCAGGCAAAGCCATATTCGTAGGCCATAACGGCTTCTTCGTTCAAGATGGAATCAATCACCAAGAAGTTTGCTTGGTTTTCCGCCATATGGCGAAGCGGAATATAAGCACCCGCATCGCTTTTCTCACGGTTTTGGTCGTGCAAAACCGCATGGCGGTGTGAGAATGTGCCGCGTCCAGAATCCTCGCCGGAAATACGCACGCCCGTGCCATTGGTTACCAGCGCCGCGTATGCCAGCGTTTCCGACATACCCCAGTCTATCGGCTGTTCACCCGCCGCCATTGATTTACGCGCTTCCAATACGCGTTTTGCAGTATTGTGCAAAGCGAAACCTTCAGGCACTTCGGTAAATTTGTCTGTCAAGCGTTGGATATCCGCCGCCGATAAGCCGCTTTCCACTTGCTCGCGCCAGTCTTGGCCTTGGTATTTTGACCAATCCACACGGTGTTTGCTTTCGTAGTCGGTGAGGCGTGTTTGCTCGACATGCTCGCCTTTGTCCAAAGCATCACGATAAGCTTGGATAAAGTTTTCGGCCTCTTCCGTTTTAATCACACCTTCAGCCAGCAGTTTATCGGCATACAGTGCGCGGGTACCGGGATGCTTGGCAACCTTTTTATACATCATCGGTTGAGTCAGTGTGGGATCGTCGCCCTCGTTATGGCCGAGCTTGCGGTAACAAACCAAATCGATAACAACGTCTTTATTGAATTGCTTGCGGTAATCCAACGCCGCCTGCACCACGAAGCATACGGCTTCCGGATCGTCGCCGTTCACATGGAATACGGGGGCTTCCACCATTTTGGCAATATCTGTGCAATACACGGTAGAGCGTACATCGCGGGTATCGGATGTGGTAAAGCCGATTTGGTTGTTGATAACCAAGTGGATGGTACCACCGGTGGTATAGCCGCGTGTTTTGGAAAGGTTGAACGTTGCTTGGTTAACGCCCAAGCCGATAAAGGCGGAGTCACCGTGAATCAATACC
>NZ_JBHCJY010000045.1:0-5265 GCF_041804105.1 Neisseria sp. | reverse complement strand
GACAATTTGGTGGTGCCGCTGTATTACGGCGGCGAAATCGTCAATGTGCAGTCCATCAACCAAGACGGGCATAAGCGTTTCCTGTCCGGCGGACAGGTTAAAGGCGGTTACGCCGTGGTAGGCAATGCCGAACAGCTTTCAGACGGCCTGGTGATTGCAGAAGGCTACGCTACTGCCGCGAGTATCCATCAGGCAACAGGCAAACCCGTGATTGTGGCATTCAACGCCGGCAATATGGTTACGGTGTCGGAGCGGTTGGCCAAAAACCTGCCCGCCGATGTGCCGGTAATGCTGGCGGTGGATAACGACGCATCGCAAACCGGCATTCAAAAGGCGCGGCAGGCGGCGGCATTTTTTGGCGGGCGCGCCGTGGCGGTGCAGCCCGAATTCACGATGACGCAGATTCAGGCTTATCAGAAAACCAACGGGCTGAACCTGCCCAGCGACTTCAACGACCTGCACCAACTGGCCGGCATCGATGCCGTGCGCGAACGCATCGAATCGGCATTCAGACGGCCGCAGCCGGCTCCCGAAGCAGAAACGGAAATCAAACCCGCGCCGGTGCAACCCGCACCCGAAGAAACAGATTGGGCGGCGGTGGCAGCCGAAGAAGCCCGTCTGTCGGGTTACACCGCCCCGCCCGCAGCCGAGCCGCCGCCCCAAGCCGCCGAAATTCCGGCGACTCCTTTACAGGAACAGGAGCCTGAAATGGCCGCTACTGAAAACCATACCGCGCCTAATCAGGCGCAACCCGATGCCGAACCGGCAAACGCTATCGAATATGCGGCGGTACGCCGCACACGGGAACCCGAACCGTATCAGAGCGTTGACCCCGGCCATGTCTTCGGCCACAGGCGGGAACACGGCGGCGGAGACAGCCCCGCAGCCGACGACGGCAAAGCGCAAGCCGATAAGGAAACCCCGGCCGCAGCACAGCCGGATAAGAATCCCGAACCCGCCGCTGCGCCGGAAGCCGGGCAACCCGATTTGGCCGCTTCCGCCGGCCATAAAAAGCCCGTTACCGACCTGAACTACCGCATACCGCCCGACAGCATCAAGAGCCGTTACGTTGTGGCCGACGGCAAATACCTTTCCGCCGCCAACCACACCACCGTGCTGTTTACCGACAGCGGCAAAAAAATCAGCACCGCCAAAACCGACGCGCAGACCGTCAACGATATGCTGGAAGTGGCCAAAGAAAAAGGCTGGGACAGCATCAAACTTTCCGGCAGCAAAGAATTCAAGGCCATGATGTATGTGGCCGCCGAAAGCCAAGGCATCCGCACCAGCGGCTACCGGCCGACACCGGAAGATTTGGCGTTGCTGCAACGGCTGCGGCAGGAACGGTCGTTAAACGGCATTGAGCCGCAACCCGGGCGCGCCCCTGCCGTTACCCCCGAAGCCGAAAAAGTACCGCCCGCACCCTATCCCGGCGACAAACGGCAAAGGCAGTCTGAAACCCGCGCCCAAACCGCCGCCGCTGCCGAACCCGGGGAACGTATCGTCAGCGTGGGCAATGCCCCGTATCAGCACAACCCCAAAAACCAGCCCAGCCCGTTCATCGTTTTGGAAAAAGACGGCAAGGAGCGCACCGTTTGGGGCGTGGACTTACCCGACGCGATGGAGCGCAGCGGTGCGGAAATCGGCGACCGCATCCGATTGCATTCGCTGGGCAAACAGCCGGTGGAAATCGATGTGCCTGTGCGCGACGAAGCGGGCAACTTTACCGGCATGGAGAAAAAAGAAGTCCACCGCAATCTCTTCAAAATGGAAATTGTGTCGGACCGGCAAAAAGAGCAGCGGCAGGAGCAGGAAACGGTTGCCGTCCAACCCGATACGGCCGCTTTATCCAAAGCCGACAGGCTGATGGCACAAAGTTCCACACCGTCGGATGCTGCCATCAACACTTCCCACGTTGCCGATACCCAACAGGGTGTGCCGTTGCAGGGTATCGGGCAAGGGGAAGTTCCTTCGGAAGTGGCTGTGGCGGCCGGGCGTATGAAGGCGGCGGCGCTGGAAACCGGCTTTATTGCCGCAAAAGGCGCGTATATGAACAAAGCCGCCAAGCTCTCCAAGGCCAACAAACAGCTTTTGGCCTTTCACGAGCGCAACGTGCTGGACACCATACGCGATCTGAAAGGCGATGCCCGGACGCTGGCCCTGACCAACTACTACGAACATACCGCCAAGCAGATGTCGGGGCGCAACCTGCATCTGCCCAAACCGATTCAGATACCGGCGCAGGCCCACGAGCAGCAGCAGACACCGCAGTTGCAGCACGAGCAACAGCGACAGGAACGGCAACGGCAGCCTGAAATGGAAATCGGCCGTTAACCAACCACACAGCCCGGAGCCTAGGTGTTCCGGGCTGTTTTCGTTCAACGAAAGTTAAGGAGAAATAATGCACAAATGGTTAGACGGAGGCACGGAATCCGACGTATTGGAAAATTTCCTCACCGAAGAAGAAGCGGCGGTGCTTGCAGAGCTTGATGACGGACAACGTGAACGCTATTTGGCGGCAACGGCATCCTACGAGGCAATGAGCGCGTATTTGGCAAATCCCGACGAACCGGAAAATGCCAAAGCCCTGCTTGATTTAAGCGGTTGGAAATAACCGCCCTACCGGCGATATCCCTGCCAAACGGCAGGGATTTTTGCTTTTGCGGGAGAGTGCAATGAGTGAGACGAAACGCAACATTCAAAATGAGTTTGCCGAACGGGTGGCTGCCGAACTGATTGAGCAGTTAAAACAGGGCACCGCCCCCTTTCAAAAGCCGTGGGATCCGAAAATGGGGAAAGATATACCTTTCAACCATGTAACCGGACAGCCTTATCAGGGTGGCAATGCGCTGGAACTAATGATGCAGCGGCGCGATGATCCCCGCTGGCTGACTTACCGGCAGGCGCAATCGGTCGGTGCACAGGTACGCAAAGGGGAAAAAGGGGTTGCTCTGCTCAAGCTGATTACACATACGGAACGGTCGGCCAAAGACGAAAACGGCAAGGTTGTCCGCAATGCAGCCGGCGAGCCGCTAAAAGAAAGGGTTAGACTGGAAAAACCTTATATGAAATCGTTCACAGTTTTCAACGCCGCTCAGGTGGACGGTTTGCCGGCGTATGAAAAAACAATGGTGATGACAGACCACAACAGGGCAGAAAAGCTGTTGTTGTCGTCCGGGGCACAAATCCTGCACATGGATATTGATGCGGCGTTTTACGCGCACGGCCCGGACAAGATTGTGCTGCCGCCCAAAGAGCAATTCATCAGCACCGGTGCTTATTACGCTACTGCGTTACACGAACTCGGACATTGGACAGGCCATGAAAGCCGTCTGAACCGCGACATGATGAACAAATACGGCACGCCCGAATATGCGAGGGAGGAGTTGCGTGCCGAAATCGCCTCGCTGATGCTGACACGGGAGCTTGGTTTGCCGCACAACCCGGATAGCCACGCAAACTATGTAAACAGCTGGATTCAGGTGCTTGAAAACGATCCGCAGGAAATTCTGTATGCCAGCCGTGATGCGGCCAAGATAAAAGACTTTGTGATGGCATTTGAACAAAGCATCGGGAAAGACCGGATAGAGGTCGGGCAAAATCTGCCGGGCAGTATCGTTACCGGGCAACCGCCCCGCGAACAATCCCTGCAAGAACGTTTGCAGTTAGCACAAGAGCGTTATACGGAGCAGACCCTTACCCTGCCGCCGCCGCAACAGGAACGCCGCCGTCTGCTGGAATCACAAATGGAATCCCTGATTAAAGGGCTGCCCGAGCAGACGCAGATGCAGGCGCGCATCAATTTTTATACCAGCCAGGTTGAAGAAAGATTACGGCAGGTTCAGAAACCCGAACCGCCCGGACAAAGCGAAATTTCCTTCGACCGCTGATTTTCTTGCACCGTTGGGCCGTTTGAAATTTCAGGCGGCCTTCCTTTTTCGGAGCGCCATGACTATGACAGAACAGCGGGAATCTCCCGGCTATTACGAAACCGAGAGCCGTATCGGCGGGCGTGAAGCCTATGAGACGGCCAAGGCTGCGCGCAAAACCGAACTGGATTACCGTCAATGGGTGCAGGTGCGCACGCCCGAATTCAAGGCTTGGTTCGGCGATTGGCAAAACGGGGCGGTTTCCCGCAACCTGCTGGACGGCAACGGCGAACCGAAGGTGTTTTACCCCGCTCCCGCGCCCGACCACATTACCGTTACCCGGCAGGTTGTCCGCACGGAACAGCAGCAACGGCGCATCAGGGAAGAACAGACGCGCTATGTGAAATACGATACGCAGGGGCGGGTGCTGGCGGTGTCGTCCGTACCGAAAGACGGGCTGGATGCCGAAACCCACACACGGACCCGGACCGTTTCCGTGCCGGTGGAAAAAAGCGAAGCCGTTACCGAAACACTCCGGTTTGCCGCGCATGAAAACCTGCGGACGTTTACCGTCCATACCGCCGACAACCAAACCGTCGGTTATCTGTCGCTGTGGCGGGAACGGGCGGGCGAACCGCCGTTTCTTAGCAACCGCCCCGTTTCCAAACCCGACGGCAGCTACCTTGTGCCGTACAAGGCCGAACTTGCGGAAGGATACCGCGGGCTGGGCATTGCGGCGGTATTGTACCGTTTTGCCGAACGGCAGACCGGCGAACTCATCTATCCCGCCCGTTCGCAAACCGACATGGCCAAAAGGTTTTGGGACAAACGCCGTCGCGAAGGCGGTTTTAGCGGCTATTTCGTCAACGGAGCCGGACAAATCAAGTCCGCCACCGACAACAGCGGGCTGTTCAGTCCCGATAATCCCTATGCCGACGATTCCCCGTACAGGCCGTCTGAAGTCAGACGGCCTTCTTTTTTGGAGAACACCATGACCGACAACACATCCCGACCACCGGAAGACAGTCCGCACGGCGGCCTGAAATTGGCCAAACACCACTATCAGATGCAGGGGGCGACGCTGACGGCTGCGGAAAAACAGCAGCGTGCCGTTTTGGAACACGCGCTGGAAAAAACCATCGCCGGACTGCCGCCCGACATACAGAATCAGGCGCGTACCCATTTTTACCGCTCGCAAGTCAGGGCCGTCGCAGAGAGACACGCCGAAGTGTCGCAATCTCCGGATGCTTCGCCTGAACGTTAGGCTGTCTGAAACATACCGTCCATCCCGGCAAGATTGCCGGGTGTTTTTTGGAACAACAGCATGACAAAATCTTTGAAAGTATATGGCCTGCCCCAAAACGCAATGGAAAACCTGCGTACCCTGTCCGAAAAG
>NZ_JBHCJY010000044.1:0-31124 GCF_041804105.1 Neisseria sp. | reverse complement strand
GTGGAGATGGCGATGCCGAATTCTTTTGCGGCTCTACGAATCGTCCATCCTTGACGGAGTTTTTTGAGCACGAGTTGTTTGAAGTCTTGTGAATAGGCCATGGTGGAATTGTATCGAATAATATGTTTATTTGCTATACATCAAAGCCGTGCAGACCTACAACACTACGGTCAGACAGTTTCCGCAAAACCTGACCGCCAAAGTTTTGGGCATGGAGCCGCGCCCGCAGTTTACGGTGGAAAACGAAAAAGCGGTTTCTACCGCGCCGAAAGTGGAGTTTTAAACGGCCTTAACGCCTGAGAATCCGTACAACCGCAGGCCGTCTGAAAAACTGTTCACGTGCAAACCGATTGACGCCAATCCCGTTTCAGACGGCCTTGCAGCCCGAAAATCCGTGCAGCCGCACAGGCCGTCTGAAAAACTGTTCCGCGTGCAAACGGCTAACGCCAATCCCGTTTCAGACGGCCTTGCAGCCCAAAAATCCGTGCGGCAACACAGGCCGTCTGAAAACCGCTACATAATGCAAAAGGTTTTCGGCAAAGCCGTTTCAGACGGCCTTGCTGTTCCACCCGCAATGATGCCATGTTCAAAACCTTACTGCTCTTTATGCTTACCGCCATTGCCGAAATCGTCGGCTGCTGGCTGCCTTATCTCTGGCTGAGGCAAAACGGTTCCGCATGGCTGCTTGTCCCGGCCGCCCTGTCGCTCACACTGTTCGCATGGCTGCTCACGCTGCATCCCGCCGCCAGCGGGCGCATCTACGCGGCCTACGGCGGCGTTTACATCGGTACCGCCCTGATGTGGCTGTGGGCGGTGGACGGTATCCGCCCGCAATGGACCGACTGGCTCGGCATCACCCTGTGCATCTGCGGCATGGTCGTGATTATGGCAGGCGGCAAACCCTGAAACAGCCTGCCTTTAAAAGCCCGGATTCCTGTTTTCACGGGACCGGCACATGAATACCGCCTTTGTGAACCACCCGACCGTTCCGAAAGGAAAACCATGATTTCAACCCTGCAACGTTTCGGCATGTTTTTGGCCATGCTGCTGACAAGCGCATGGCTGTTCGCCGCCGGACAAACCTCCGTTCCCAAGCTGACTGCTCCGGTAATGGACACCGCAGACATGATGCAGCCCGAAGCGCGCGACGCGCTCAATGCACACCTGCTGCAATACAGCCGCGAAAAAGGCAGTCAGATTGTGGTACTGACCGTTCCCAAAATCGAACCGGAAACGCCGTTCGAATACGCCGCCCGCGTGATGGAACAATGGAAAATCGGCCGCGCGGCACACAACGACGGCGTACTCCTGCTGCTGGTGCGCGACGAACGCAAAACCCATCTGGCCGTAGGCCGCGGTTTGGAAGGCGCGATTCCCGATGTATACGCCAAGCGGATTCTCGAAGACGTGCTGCGCCCCCATCTGCGAGAAGGCAATACCGACGAAGGCATCAAGCAGGCCGTCGCCCAAATCGAAAAACTGATTGCAGGCGAGCAACTGCCCGCAGTATCGGCCTCAGACAACCTTGACGGAGAAGATGACGGTATCGGCCACGGCATGTTGTTCGCGCCCTTCATTCTGTTTTTTATGTTTTTGAAACCATGGTTCGGCCGCATCATCGGCAGTCTGCTGGGCGGCGTCGTGATGTTTGCCTGCGCCAGTTCATTAGGTTTCGGCATCTTCGTCTCCCTTCTCATTACCCTTGCTACCGTAGCCGTTCTGTTTATGCTCGGCCATATCGCCTTCGTTTCCGGTGGCGGCGGCGGATGGAGCGGCGGTTCTGGCGGAAGCTGGGGTGGCGGTTCGGGTGGCGGATTCAGTGGCGGCGGCGGCAGTTTCGGCGGCGGCGGCGCATCAGGAGGATGGTAATGAAACAGAATAAATTCGAACGCTTGTTGCAGCACTTACTGCACCCGAAACTGCGCGTGCAGCGGTATTTCCCCACCGAAGAGCTGCAACGCATCAGCCGCAGCATCGGCCAATCGGAACAGTTTCACAGCGGTCAAATCCGCTTCGTGGTGGAATCTTCCATGCCCGCTACTGCCATTTTCAACGGCATTACCCCGCGCCAACGCGCATGGCAGTGGTTCGCCGAACTCGGCGTGTGGGACACCGAACACAACAGCGGCGTACTCATCTATATTTCCTTCGCCGACCATGCCGTTGAAATCGCCGCCGACCGCGGCATCGCCGCCAAAGTCCCGCAAACCGAATGGCAGCGCATCTGCGGCATCATCGAAGAAGCCTTCCGCCGCCAAGCCTACACTTCGGGCTTGGAACACGGCTTGCAGGAAACTGACCTGCTGCTGCGCCACCATGCCCGCGACGGCGTTTCAGACGGCCCGAACGAGCTGCCCGACGAGGTCGTGCTCCGCTAGCTAACCAACTGAACCAAATAGCAGATATGGCAGAGCGTTTACCGACCAAACCGTAAAACCTCATCCGATATCTGCATCATCCGCCGACAAATGCAAACACCGCATAAACCGAAAGGCCGTCTGAAACGTTTTCAGACGGCCTTTACATGACGAGAACCCGATAGCGCCCTGTCCCGCTTCAACCCAATTAGAAACAAACAGGAAAACAAACAAAAACCGCCCGAATCATCCGATTCGGGCGGTTTTCTCAAAAGTTGTATTTGAATGATGCGCCAATGGCATCTGATACCGTCATGCCTGCACAGCTCCGTTCAAACCAGCAAATCACACGGCACAATCTTCTGAAAATATTGCGTCAGACGGCCTGTCAGCCCTGCACATTGATTCCCGCCGTAACCATATTCTGTCCTTGGGCATTGTTTCCCGACAGATAAGACGATGCCAAATCCTTACAGCAGCCGCAGCAGGTACCCACACCCAACTGCGCCTGCAAATCGTTCATCGAACTCGCCCCTGCCGCCACGCTGTCTTGAATCTGACGTTCGGTAATGGCATTACAGATACATACGAACATGATTGCGCTCCTGTTTTCCCCCAATAATGGGGCTTGGTTTTATTCTTAAAGACGAATATAAATAAAAACAGTTTGCGTTGCAAGGGGACTATGGTTGTTATAGCCTGATTTTATTTCTATCGGTTTTTAAAACCCGTTTTATAAAATCAATATACAAAAAGGCCGTCTGAAAAACTTTTCAGACGGCCTTTTCCAAGCAGCAATCAACCGATTTCGGCAGCATATTGTTCAGCAGTCAAAAGGCCGTCCAAATCGGCAGGGTCAGCAGGCTTGATTTTGAAGAACCAGCCTTCGCCGTAAGGGTCGCTGTTGGCGGTTTCGGGGGCAGACGGCAAATCTTCGTTCACCGCCACAACCTCGCCCGCAATCGGCGCGTACACGTCGGACGCGGCTTTTACCGACTCCACGACACCGGCCTGCTCTTCGGCGGCCAGATTCGCGCCGACTTCAGGCAGTTCGACGAATACGATGTCGCCCAACAGCTCCTGCGCATGGTGGGTGATGCCCACGGTAACCGTACCGTCGGCTTCGGGACGCAGCCATTCGTGGCTGGCAACGTATTTCAGTTCGGCGGGGATATTGCTCATGTTGTGTTCTCCGTTAAAAATGGGGTGTTAAAGATGGGAAATGCTTTATTTCTCACACTGCTTGGTGGTTTCGTTATACCTGCCGCCCTTGTCTAGACAGGCATCTTTGGCGTCGCAGCCCGATAAAACAAGGGCAAACGAAGCAACGAGCACGAATACTGTTTTGCGCATAAATCTTCCTCTGAAGCGGCGGTTCGGTTTTTCAGACGGCTTGACAGAAATGACAGGACAAAACCTTTGGAACATTCCAAAATATTTAGGGAATCTCTAATCCGTCATTAGCTGCGCAAGTCCGCTGCGCTACCCCCGCGCAGGCGGGAATCCAGACCTATCATTTTCAGAAATATTTATAAATTACAGCAGGTTAAAATTCTGGATTCCCGCCTGCGCGAGAATGACGGGTATAGTCTCCCTGATTTATCTTGAGTTTGACAAAAATTCCAGGCCGTCTGAAAAACGGCGGAAACGTTAATCGAACTGCTTCTGCCCGTTGCGCACGAACGGCAGTTTCAACACGCGCACGTCGGCTTCTTTGCCGCGAATCAGCACTTTGGCCGTGCCGCCTTCAAAATCTTTCGGTACGCGGGCGATGGCGATGGACTGCTTCAAACTCGGCGAAAATACGCCGCTGGTGGTGATGCCGTTGCCTTTGTCGGTAACGACCTCCATGCCCGACCGCAGCACGCCGCCTTTTTCCAGCAGCAGGCCGACCTGTTTCACGGCCACGCCTTTTTCTTTCAGCGCAACGAGTGCGGTTTTGCCGACGAAGTCGCGGGCTTCGTCTTTCAAATCAACCGTCCAACCCATGCCTGCTTCGAGCGGGCTGGTGTCGTCGTCCATATCGTTGCCGTAAAGGTTCATGCCCGCTTCCATACGCAGGGTGTCGCGCGCACCGAGGCCGCAGGGCTGAACGCCGGCGGCTTGCAGGGCTTTGAAAAACGCACCGGCTTCGGCGGCGGGCAGAATCACTTCCACGCCGTCTTCGCCGGTATAACCCGTGCGCGCGACGAACCAGTCGTTGCCCAAATCCGCGCCCTGAAACGGTTTCAGGCCGTTGACGGTATCCGCCCATTCGGGCTTGACGGACAATAATTTTTCCACGGCTTTCGGGCCTTGCACGGCGAGCATACCCAAATCGTAACGCGGATTGAGCGCAATGCCGAATTCCGCGCCGATTTTGGCGAACTGGGCAGAGTCTTTTTCGCGGGTCGCGCCGTTGGAAACGATGCGGTACTGCGTTTCGGCTTCGTTGGTGCGGTAAACGATCAGGTCGTCGATGACGCCGCCGTGGTCGTTGAGCATGGCGGAATAGAGGGCTTTGCCGACGAATCCGAGTTTGGCCACGTCGTTAGCAAGCAGTTTTCGGAAAAAGGCTTTGGCGTTGTCGCCCGTTACGTCGGTAACGAGCATGTGGGATACGTCGAACATGCCCGCGTCGGTGCGCACGGCTTCGTGTTCAGTAATTTGCGAACCGTAGTGGACGGGCAGTTCCCAGCCGGCAAAATCAACGAGTTTCCCGCCGGCGTCTTGATGGGCTTGGTGGAAAGGGGTGGTTTTGAGGGTCATTGCGGTTCTCCATAGATTGAAGGCTGCGTTGCTTTTCACGCGGCCCTATCTGTCCTTGAACCTGAGATTTTCGGCCGCCGCAACAGGCCGTCTGAAAACGCCTGCCGCATCTGAAACGTTTTCAGACGGCCTTCTCCCCTTCGGTGGGCGCAGCCGCGCCGCTCTCCAGATTGATGTGTGTGAACAGTCCTTTTGCCTGAGCGATTTAAGGGTGTCTGCGCCTTCGGCGGCTACTGTAAGCGGATGTAGCTCTCTCCTGTACGGTTACGATTATGGCGGTTTCCGTGCATTTGGGCAAGACGGTAAATGCCGTCCGAACAAACTTCAAGACCGATGGCTCGACAAAACGGTTTTCCAACCGGACACGACGGAGCAGTTTCAATCATTCTGTGCGGCATCATCATGTCTTTCGCACCTTCCGACCGGCGGCGGAAATGAGCCGATTCGAAGCACACCCGAATCATCATGATAAATCCATTCCCCGTTCCGAACGGCCGTCTGAAAAGAACAGACTCTTTCCGTTTCTGCCGCGGATGAACCGGCTGCGTGAACAGTATCCATCTGACGGCAACGGACAGATTACGCACGACTCAATTTCAGACGGCCTGTTCCGCTGCCAACCGTTTTTCCTGACTGATTTTCGGCGGTTCGAGCCACGGGATATTGCGTTCGGCAAGGGCATTGCGCCATTGGGCCAGCGTTTCTTCAAGGCCGTCTGAAACGCTGCCCGCCAGCAGTTGCACGACGGCTCCGCCCTGCGCGCTTTCGGCCAGCGCAACAGTTTGCCGCAGGATGCCTCGGTCGGGAACGGCGGCGGCGCGCACGCCGATTAAGAGCTGGACGGGCTTCTGCCCGAGTTCGGCAGTCAGCGCGGCCACGCCGTCTCGCCCCGACACCAGCCCCTTATCGAGCCAGTCCTGTCCCAAAATGTGTTTGAACCAGCCCGCATCGGGCCACGGCGCATCCAGCATCACCGCCCATTTCGCCGCATCGTTGAGCGCAATTTTCGGTGAAACGGCGGCAACGGCTTCGCCTTGGGTGTCGGCATCGGTGATTTTCTGCTGCCAGCGGCTGATGATGTGCTGGTAGTAAGGTTTGTCGAGCGGCAGGCTGCGGCCTTTTCCGCGTGCCAGCACGGTGCAGGCCAGCCATGCCGCCGCACGCGGCACGATGCCGTAGCAAACGATGCTGCCGATGAGCAGGCCGCCCCATTGGCGGGCGAAGGCGGTGGCGTTCCCCATGCGGCTGCCGAGCACGGCGGCTTCGTCGGGCACGGGAAAACCGAGCAGCGCGGGCAGCATGCCGAGCAGTCGGACGGCGTTGACGAAAGTGCCGTCTGAAAGCAGCGTGCTTTCCCAGTTGAACGTGTATTGCCGCACGGAAAGCAGCAGCACGACGGCGGCCAGCATCCCGAAAAGCGTGGCAAGCCACAGGCGGTGGGTGGTTTTGCCGACCAGCCAGCGCGTGTGCGGCTGCTGCCACTCTTCGGTATAGAGCCGCAAAACGGCCCGGTTGACCGGATCGCGGCCGCGAATCCATGTGGCGGGGTTGGTAAAAAAACCGCCGCCTTTACCGCGCAGCAACACCACGGATGCCAGCCACAGCAGCAGCATCAAGGTATGCACACCGAGCACGCCTGCCAGCACGAAAAAGAAATTCAGCCCCTGCTGGCGCATCAGCGCGGCGGTGGCCGAAAATCCGCCGACGGCCCAAAATGCGGTGGCCGCCAACAGCAGCCATGCGGCGGTCTGCCGAACCCGCAGCAGCGTGTTTTTCAGACGGCCGTCGCTGTCTATCATGGCGGCGCGGTGCAGCAGCCGTTCTTCCATGCCGCCTTCGGCATGGCGCAGCGCATCGGTGAGCGGTTCGGGGTCGGCGGCGAAAATATGGCCTTTTTCCTGCAAAAGGCGCACGAGTTCGGCAAGTTGTCGGGACAGGTCGGGCATCGGGATAAAGGCCGTCTGAAAAAATCACGACGGATTTTAACACAGCGGTTTACGGGATTGCGCGGCAGGTTCGGCACGGCGGCAACGCTTTCAGACGGCCTTCGGCTGCGCTTGCGGCAAGAACGGAAAACACCGCTGCCGCCGTGCCGGAACAACAGCCGCAATCCGCATCTGCGGCCATGGTGCAAACCGTTACCCTGCAAACGGCACACGGCGTCGGAAAAGCGCAATCCGCTTGAACACGGCTTTTTTTTCCTGCATCCGGCCTGTTATCCCGCACCAAATCGGAGTATCCTTATCGGATAAACCAACCCTCTTCGACGAGACGCCCATGAAAACCCACATCCTGCCTGCGGCCCTGCTGCTTGCCGTCCTGCCCGCCTTCGCCGATACGCCGTCTGAAAACGGCGGCACATGGGCCGATGCCCGTCGCGACGGTATCAAAAACACCCTCGACCGCTGGGCGCACCACATGGACGACTGGTTCGGCGAACCCGACCCCGACCGTCCCGCCAGCGCCAACCTGCGCGTCATGCTCGACAACCGCTGGAACAAACACGACGGCTACAGCCTCGAACCGCGCGTGCGCGGCCGCGTCAAACTGCCCGTCTTACAGCGCAAGCTCAACGTCGTCTTCGGCGACGATTCGATTGACGACGAATTGTCGCAGGACGCGCAGCTCTACCGTCCCGAATACGTGCCCGCCGACAAAACCTTCGACGGCAGCCGCACCCGCGAGAACAACTCGTCCATCGCCCTGCGCTGGTCCGACCGCATCGAAGAAGCCGCGGGCATCCAAACCGATGCCGACATCGGCATCCGCAGCGGCGACGATCTCTACACCCGCGTCAAAATCGCCAAAAACTGGCAGCTTTCCGATACCGCGTCCACCCGCGTCGAACAAATCTACCGCTACGGCCTCGACAGCAAACACTATGTGCGCACCAACTGGGAAGTCCGCCGCGGCGAAGCGGGCAAACCCTTTCTCGCCAACGATTTCCACGTCCAATACGCCCGCAAAGACAGCGACGACTGGTCGTGGGGCGACAGCGCCTACCGCCAACACGACTTTTCCGGCCACAAACGCCTCAACTACGGCCTGCACGCAGGCGGAAAAATCGAAAACAGAAAAGCGTCGCTCAACAGCTACGGCCCGTTTGCAAGCTGGCGGCAGCCCGTCTGGCGCGATTGGCTGTTCGCCCAAGCCGAAGTCAACTATCTGAACGACAAAGAAAAAAACCGCAGCCACCACATCGGCACGCTGGTGCGTATGGAAGCCCTGTTTTGATCCTGCCGCACGCCGAAACGGCAAAGGCCGTCTGAAAAACATTTTCAGACGGCCTTTGCATACCGGATGCCCTACCCTTGCTCCCACTCCTTTTTTTGACGCTTAATCAGAATCCGCACCGCACCGTCGTTGCCCTTGCGCGGCTCCACATAAGCCAGCACGTCGGGATGCTGCATCAGCCAGCGGCGGACGGTGTTTTTCAACACCGGCTTGTAACCCGACGAACCCAATCCGCTGCCGTGAACGATTTCGCCGCACACGCCGCGCTTTTTCACGAATTCGATAAACTCGTTCAGCACTTCCTGCGCCTTTTCCTGCGTATAACCGTGCAAATCCACATCTGCCACCACATCCCAATAACCGTCCTGCAGGCGGCGGATGTCGTTTTTACCCTGCCCGTTTTTACTGAACGCGGCGGGCGGTTCGTCCCAATCATTACCGCCCGTGCCGACAAAAAACAGCGATTCCGATGCCAGCGGATTTTTATCCTGCACACGCGGCTTCATCGGCGTTTTGTCGCGCGGGGCTTCGTAACGGCCGCTGTTTTTCAAAGGCGTAACCGTACCCATTTCTTTGGCAAAATCAACGGCCTCGGCCGACCGTTTTACCGCTTCTTTCTCCTGCTCCGCCTGCCGCTCGGCCGCCTTTTTCGCCTGTTTGCCGAGATTTTTCAGGGTGTTTTGAAAATCGGAAGCCATAACGTGTATTGCCTTTCATTAAACCGGATGCGGAAAATTATACCGAAAAGTACAGACCGAACCACGGCGGAGTGCTTATTCCGCCACGGGTTTCAGACGGCCTCTTCCATGCCGGCCCTAGCGTATCAGCTTCTGCCCGCTGCCGATAAACCGTTCCGCCAGAAATCTTGAACCGTAAGGGTTGAGATGGTCGTAGTCGTGGTAAACGGGCTTGCCCTGATGAAAGAAGTCTTTGGGAACAAACTGCGCAACATCCACCCAGCGTACTTCGGGATATTTGGCCGCCAATGCTTCGATTTGACGGTTGGCTTCGTCCGCCGCAGCCCTTTCCGCCAAGCGCTGCGGTGCAACGGTATCGATGTCGATGCCTTTTTGTTCGAGCCGGTATTTGCGGTACAGCGGGTATAGTGCGGGCGGCGTGTCTTTGAAAACATAAACCTGCTTGCCGTTTTTAACAAGCGTTTGCAGCGTGCGCTCGAATTTTTCCGTAAAACCGGGTTTGGGAATTTGGAGCGACCATCGTTCGGCAAACACAATACTGCGGTAGTTGCCGTAATTGTCTTCGACAAAACGGTTGAGCCTGTTGCAGCGTTCGGCCCGTTTGTCGCTTTCGGGCAAAACAAAACCGAAGGCAACGGCACAGGAATTGCCGGATACGACATCCGCCGCCCAACCTTCGCTTTTACCGACGGCATCGATGAATTCGTTGTAATGTCCCGTGTGCGAATCTCCGGCCACCAAAACGGTCGGCGCTTGGGACGCTTCTCCTTTTTTACAGTCGGCAATCTTTCCGATTTCGTCCTTGCACACTTTCAAAGCGGCATCGTATTGAAGCAGGTTTTCTTCGGCATTATTGGCATTGTGGGTATAAATATAGGTACCGAACGGCAGCAGCAGAAGCAGGTAAATTTCCATAGCGATGATGAATTTACGGGTGGAAAAGTTTTTCAGACGGCGTATCGGCTGCTCGATAAACCGGTAGGAAAACCATGCCAGCAAAAACATCAGCACAACCGCCGCCGCAATAACGGCCCAAGGCAGGTGCACATCCATATAGACGTAGCGCAACACAGCCAAAACCACCCAATGCCACAGGTACAGCGAATAGGAAATCAAGCCGATGCCCACCGCCGCTTTGGAGGCCAGTAGGCGGTACACCTTATCCCCTTTGTCCTGAATACGGAACTGCCCGAACAGAATCATCATCCCCGCCGCCGTACACGCCAACAACCGTTCCAGATAGCCGTTGCCGGGCAGCAAACCGTGCGGCAACAACATCAGTCCCGCCAACAGTAACAGCAACACCCACGACACCAGCCTGCCCGATTCTCGCGGCTTCAAAAAAGCAAACAGTGAACCGATCAGCAGCTCGTAAGCGCGGATATAGGGCATATAGTAGGATTCGAACCCGAATGTCGGCAGAAATTGGGCAAGCAGGCTGAGTACGATCAAGCCGCTTACCAGCCAAAGGGTTTTGCCGCGGAAAAAGCGGATGCACAACAGCAGCAATATCGGAAAAACAAAATAAAACTGTTCCTCCACCGACAGCGACCAAATATGCAGCAAGGGCTTTTCCGACGACGAGACATCGAAATAATCCGTTTTTCCGGCAAAAAACAGGTTGGCGGCAAACATCAGCGAAGCCGCAGCGGATTTCGAGTATTCCAGCATATCCCGTTTCAAAAACAGATACCACACCACCGGCGTAACCAGCAGCAACACAAACACGAAAGCCGGCAGAATCCTTTTCGCCCTGCGTTTGTAAAACTCAACAAACGAAAACGTACCGTCCTGCATTTCCCTGCTGATAATCCGCGTAATCAGATAGCCCGAAAGGACAAAGAAAATGTCCACACCCAAAAAACCGCCCGGCAGCCGGGCAGCATCGATATGGAAAACGATGACCGACAACACGGCCACAGCACGCATGCCGTCGATATCGGGGCGGTAATGGAAAGCACTCATGAAATTTCGCAGCCTTTTGGAAAACGGTGAAAACGGTACGGACAAAAAACGGGGCGGATGAATTTCCGTCCGCCCTGCCAAACATGATTGGAATGCCATTCTGCCAAAACAGATTCCGCCGTCTTTTTAAAACGCATATTTTTATACTAAATATCATAACGATACAGGCCGTCTGAAAACAGATTTTCAGACGGCCTTTGCACAACCCGGACATCAAGCCAGTGCCACCGGCCTGCCGTTGTCGGGGTGCGGGATGATGTTCATTTTCACGCTGTAAATCTCTTCCAGCACATCCGCCGTCATGATTTCCGACGGCAGCCCGCGGCGCAGCAGGCGGCCTTGTTTGAGGGCGACGAGTTCGTCGCAGTATTGCGCGGCAAGGTTGATGTCGTGGATAACGATGACAATGCCCAAACCGAGCCGACGGGAAAGGCCGTGTACCAGCTCCATCACTTCGAGCTGGTGGGCGATGTCGAGTGCGGCCAAAGGTTCGTCGAGCAGCAGGAAACGGCTCTGCTGGGCAAGGCACATCGCCAGCCAGACTCGCGAACGTTCTCCGCCGGACAGGGTATCGACCACTTGGTCGGCGAAACGCTCGGTGTGGGTGAGCGCAAATGCCTGTGCCACGGCTTCGCGGTCGGCTTCGCCGGTGCGCCCGAGCAGCCCGCTCCACGCATAACGACCCATGGCAACCAGTTCGCGGGCCGTCAATGCGGTGGCAGCCGGCAGATGTTGCGGCAGGTAGGCGACCTGTTTGGCGTAATCGCGCGGGCTGTAATCGGCCAGCGGCCTGCCGTCGAGCGTAATCAGGCCGTCTGAAAGCGGCTGCTGGCGGGTCAGCAGCTTGAGCAGCGTGGATTTTCCCGAACCGTTGTGGCCGATCAAACCGTACACCTTGTTCGGCTCGAAACCGATGTTGATGTCGGCAAGCAGCGTACGTTCGGGAATGGAAAAACTGGCATGGGTAAGTCGGAACACGGTTTCAGACGGCCTTATAAAGTGGAAATATCGATTGGCGGACAAGCCGGCAACGGCTATCGCCGAACCGATTGCACAGCGGTTATCCTGTCGGAAAAAGCAATGCCGTCCTTCCGGCAAAGCGGACAAACGCCGATCCTGCTGCGGCCATATCGGGCAACTAACACACACGGCAATGGGCTTTTCCAAGCCGACAAATTATAATTATTCCTATTTTTTCAACCAAGTGATAATTATGAACCCATCTGCACTCGAAGACATCCTGTCGTTCTGCGCCGCCGCCCTGCCCGCTTTGGAAGGCCGCGTATCCGCGTCTGCCGACGAAACCGGCACAGCAGCGGAAACCGTTGAAATGGCGGCAATCTGCAACGGACTGCGGCGGGCGTTCCCCGATGCCGGTGCGGTTTACTGGGGCTGCCGCGCATGGCAGCTTTGGATTTGGCAGCCCGTGTTTTTGGCGGTGTGGTCGGCTTCGCTGAAAAACACGCTGCCCGATTTGACATATTTTTCGCACCGAATGGGCGGAACATTCACCGAACCCTTCACCATTGCCGCACACACACCCGCCGTTTTCGACACAACCGAATCCGCCGTTTTTCAGACGGCCTTATCACTGCAACGCTGGCAGGCGGCCCAACTGCCCCTGATTGCACCGCATTTTGCCGTCAGCGGCAAACTGGCCGGCTACTTTCTCGGCGACATGACCCTCAAAGCCCTTGCCGGCATCCATCACTGCGGACTGGCCGATGCAGATACCGTCCGCCGCCTCGAAACCCTGTGGCATCAAGCGTTCGGCTTCCGCTGCAACGGCCGGCTGCGGTGGCTGGAAACCGAACAGGGCTTCCAAGTAGAAATGATGGCCTGCTGCCAGCTTTACCGAGTGGACGGTACGCCATATTGCCAAGGTTGTCCGAAATTGAGAAAGGCCGTCTGAAATGTTTTCAGACGGCCTTCTACTTTCAAATGCCCCCCAGTATCCGGAACACTCCCATAACCTTCCACATCATTCGAAACAAAGCCCGTCATTCCCGCACAGGCGGGAATCCGGAAGTTTAACTTTTCAGCATCTGCCGGAAAACAACTGCTTCTTGGCGTTACAGTCCGGATTCCCGCCTGCGAGGGAATAGCGGCGCGAAAAGTTTTTAGGGAAACTGTTTTGGAAAATTAAAGGATAAAAAAAATCGGTGAAATAACCAAAGGCCGTCTGAAAAACCTGTTTTCAGACGGCCTTTGGTTATTTATAAAGCAAACCGTATCCCCATCAACGGGAACGCGGTTTGCCCGGCAATCAAACGCCTATTTCAGCATATTCTTAATCACCCCCATCAGGCTGCGGGAAATTGCGTTGGTCACTTGGCGGTTAATCTGGCTGCCGACGGCATCGGCCACGTTGTAACCTACGCCCTGCCCTGATTTTTTGCGGCCGCCCATCAGTCCGCCGAGGAAACCGCCGAGCAGTCCGGGTTTTTCATCCGCGGCTGCTTTATCCGCTGCTTTTTGCGTTTTGGCCTGCTCTTTAGCTGCGGCTTCGGCTTCTTTCGCCGCTGCCTGTTCCTGATTGTGGCCTTGCAGGGCTTCGAAAGCGGAGAAGTTGTCCACCATGTCTTTGTAGTGCGGATAGACGGCATCGTTTTGGAAACGGCTGTCGCGTTCCGCTGCGGAAAGCGGGGTCAGGTTGGATTGCGGCGGCAAGACCAATGCGCGCTCCACGGGTGCGGGCATGCCTTTATCGTCGAGAAACGATACAAGTGCTTCGCCCACGCCCAGTTCGGCGATGGCTTCGGCTACGTTGATGTTCGGATTGCTGCGGAAGGTTTCTGCGGCGGCACGCACGGCTTTCTGGTCGCGCGGCGTGAACGCGCGCAGGGCGTGCTGCACGCGGTTGCCGAGTTGCCCCAAGATGGTATCGGGCAAATCGAGCGGATTTTGCGTTACGAAATACACGCCCACGCCTTTGGAACGGATCAGGCGCACGACTTGTTCGACCTGTTCCACCAGCGCGGTGGCGGCGTTGTCGAACATCAAATGCGCTTCGTCGAAGAACATCACGAATTTCGGTTTTTCCAAATCGCCGACTTCGGGCAGCATTTCAAACAGTTCGGCCAGCATCCACAGCAAAAACGCGCTGTACATGCGCGGGCTGCGCATCAGTTTTTCCGAATTCAAAACGTTAATCACGCCTTTGCCGTTTTCCGACTGCATCCAGTCTTGAAGATTGAGCGCGGGTTCGCCGAAAAACTTTTCCGCGCCTTCGTTTTCCAAGGTGAGCAGTTGCCGCTGAATGGCGCCGATGCTGGCGGCGGAAACGTTGCCGTATTGGGTGCGGTATTCGGCGGCGTTGTCGGCGACGTGTTGCAGCATGCCGCGCAAATCTTTCAAGTCAATCAGCAGCCAGCCTTTGTCGTCGGCCACTTTGAACACCAGATTGAGCAGGCCTTCCTGCGTGTCGTTCAGGTTCATCAGGCGCGCCAAGAGCATCGGCCCCATTTCCGATACGGTTACGCGCACGGGAATGCCGGTTTCGCCGAACACGTCCCAAAAGCGCACGGGGAAATCCTGCAGCCATGCGTCGCCCAAACCGAATTCGGCAATGCGCTCGCCCACCTTGCCGCTGTTTTGTCCGGCTTGGGAAATGCCCGACAAATCGCCTTTTACGTCAACCAGAAAAACGGGAACACCCGCGCTGCTGAAGGCTTCGGCCATGCGGCGCAGGGTAACGGTTTTGCCCGTACCGGTCGCGCCGGCAATCAGGCCGTGGCGGTTAGCCATTTTGCCTTGGATTTCGAGCGTGTTGCCGCCCGCGCGGGCGATTTGGAATGTGGTCATGGGATTTCCTTTTTGAAACGTGGTAAACATAACGCGGTTATTGTCTTATGAAACGGATACTTGTGCAAATGCCGCGAAACACATGAAAGGCCGTCTGAAAAAGTTTTCAGACGGCCTTTCATCGCCGACACGGGTTAACCCGAACAGTTCGGATAACATGCTTGATACCGCAGCGGCTTTAAAAACTGCCACAGGGCGAAACGGCGCGGCGGGGCGGCGGCGGGGATGTCGCGGCGGATGTAGGCCTGTTCCCATTCAATTTGGCTGACGATGCGGGTAACGAGCCGGTCGAGCGCAGGCTGGTATTTGGCGGCGTTTTCATGATTGATGACGGCGACGACCACCAAAGGCCGTCCACCCGTCCAGTATCCTGCCAATGCCGCCACGTTTTTCAGCGTACCCGTTTTCAGGCGCAGGCTGCTGCCTGCCTGTTTGAGACGGGTTTTGAGCGTACCGTCGCCGCCCGCTGCGGGCAGGCTGTCGATAAAATGCTGCCGGAAGCGGCTGTAATAGGTTTTTTCGAGCATTTCGCCGAGCATACGGGTGCTTACGCGCTCGCGGCGCGACAGGCCGGAACCGTTTTCCAGTACCAACGCGTCCGTGCGGATGCCGGCTTCGCCCAATTCCCTGCGCAATACGCTTTCGGCACGCCGCACCGTTTGGCCGTCCTGCCGTTTGCCGCCCAGTTGCAGGAAAACGGTGCGGGCGATGACGTTGTTGGAATGTTTGTTCATGTCGGCCAGGATTTCATGCAGCGGCTTCGATTCGGCCACGGCCAACGTGGCGGCTTCAGACGGCGTAACGCCTTCCCGATGGCCGTCTGAAATCTGCCCGCCCGCACCACGCCAATGATTGACGAAACTTTTGGCGGCAAATTCGGGCATCGTCAGCATGTTGACAAATATTTCCTTGCCCGCACAGGAACGCGGCAGCTTGCCGGAGACATGCAGCGCGCCGCCGTTGTAACCCGCATTGAGATAGGCCGAAGGTTTCTTGCACTCGGCATCGGCGTTTTTTTCATCCCATGCCGCGCGGTTAACCAACGGAATTTCGGGCAGCGGCGGGTTGCTGGTGATGTTCACGCCGCCCGCGCCGTCGTCCTCCGCTTTCAGCCACGCCACTTTATAGGCGAGCATGACCGGATCCGGCGCGGTGGTGAAGGCTTCGCGCGCGTCATTGGCGAAGTCGTCGGCAGAACCGGTATCCGTCCACAAACTGCGGTCGAGCACCAACTGCCCCGCGATATTGCGGATGCCTTTGCCGCGCAACTGCTGCTGCACCGCCAGCAGGTCTTTCTGGTCGAAGACCGGGTCGCCGCTGCCCTGCCAGTAAATATCGCCCTGCAATACGCCGTTCCCGATTCCCGCCGTGCTTTTGAATCCGGTTTTCCAGCGGTAGTTCGCCCCCAGCGCACGGAATGCGGCGAACGCCGTTACCAGCTTCATGGTTGAAGCGGGATTGACCGGTTCGTCGGCACGGTGTTCGGCCAGCATCCGCCCGCTGTTCAAATCCTGCACGTACAGCGACAGCGATTCCGGCGGTATCCCGCCGAAATCGAAAGCGGCGGCAGGCAGGGAACACAGGGACAATGCGGCGGCGGTAAAAAGTTTGCGGAACATGGCGTGTTTTCGGCGGAACGGTTGTTTGCAAAAGGGAACGGAATTATACACGAAGGCCGTCTGAAAAACTTTCAGACGGCCTGTCAGTGGGGATATTTTAATCCCACAACATCAAATAGATAATGTTGGACTGTCAACCCGACCTATTGGATTAGGTAGCTTTTATTTTAACCTGACTATCTATATCAGCCAAAATTACATACAAGCTTGACATTGATCAGGACTGTTATCTCTCCGATACGAGCTAAAGATACGAGCAATAAGAATGCCACGAGCAGCAGCATCTCCCACTCTACCGCCAAAGACATAATTCAATTCATTAAAATTTAATGTTCTCATAACAAACTCCTTTAAATATAAAAATTTAAATTGCAATATATAAAAAATTCAATATATGCATTACCATATAATATACATATAAAACAAAATTAGTTATAATTTAAGTTAAGTTATTAAAATAAAAATAAATAATCATCAATTACATATGGATTCAACATATATATTTAATATATAAAATTTGATTAGTGGTTAACAACAAGGAATGTCAATGAA
Organism: Neisseria sp.; assembly: GCF_041804105.1. Classification (GTDB taxonomy): domain Bacteria; phylum Pseudomonadota; class Gammaproteobacteria; order Burkholderiales; family Neisseriaceae; genus Neisseria. Next base: position 14,147 of record NZ_JBHCJY010000044.1, on the reverse strand, counting down.
TTTTACCCTGGACTGTCATCGACAGTATTTTTCCGGCACTCCGCACCGTTCCGATACGCCTGTAATGCGGCTGCCGAGTTATTGATGCGGCCGGTTCGGTTAGTGATGGTTCAACCTGTCTGCGCACTGCCTTGATTTACGCGGTGTGCCAGCATGGGCAGACCGTTTGAAACAATGTGTCCGCACCTGAAAATGTTGCGTACGGTTACGGCGTACCTCCTAACCGTACCTAAGGTTTTTTGAGGTTTGCCGCAGCCAGTACAAAAGGATACGCCGTCTGAAAACATTTTTCAGACGGCGTGTGCCGTACACGCGGCGGTTATGCGGTTTTCCCAAACCCCTGCGCCTTTATCCAAGCCAGCATTTCGGCCTGAACGTCTGCAGGGCTGCCCGAGTTTTCGATTTTCACGCCCGCTTCACCGGAGCCGAGCTCTTCCAGAATCGCCAGCTGCGAATCGAGCATGTCGGCCTTCATATAATGGCCTTTGCGCGCCATCATGCGTTCGAGGTTCACGGCCTGCGGCGGGGCGAGGTGGATGAAAACGGTTTGCCCTTCGGCTTCGCGCAGAATGTCGCGGTAGGCACGTTTGAGGGCGGAACAGGTTACGATGCTGTAAGCCGCACCCGACTGCGACTGCTGCGTCATCCAGTCGCGCAGGTTGCGCAGCCACGGCCAGCGGTCGTCATCGGTGAGCGGTATGCCCGCGCCCATTTTGTCGCGGTTGGCCTGGGTGTGGAATTCGTCGCCCTCTGCGTAGGGGCATTGGAAATGTTGTTGCAGGGCAAGCGCGGCGGTGGTTTTACCGCAGCCGCAAACGCCCATTACGACGAAATGCGTGGTCATCACAATCTCCTTGCTTGGTTTTTTCAGACGGCATCCAGCAGTAGATCAGGCCGTCTGAAATTCGGTAAACGGATTTTTAAAAAACATCATCCGGCAATGTTTCAGTAATGTATCGACAGGCAGAAAAAGCCCAGTGCAAACCATAACCATACGGCCAACGACACCAGTCGGCGGCCTGCGGCTTTACGGCGCTGTTTCCAGCCCGCAGCCGCCACCGCTGCAATCAGCAGCAACACGGCGGCCACCGTTGCGGTTATCTCCCATGTTTCCAAATAAGGGAGCGCACCGGCCAGTCCGGCAACACCGCCGAGCAGCCACAGCGGTGCGGCAGGGAGCAGCAGTATCATGGTTATCAAGTGCGGCAGACCGAGTGCCGTCGCCCATTTTACGGCGGACGGCGGAAACAATGGTCTGCGCGGCTTTACGGTTTCATGCGTCAACCTTTAGTCCCTCCGCCAGAAATTTTCAGACGGCCTTTATGGTACTGCAAAGATTTGGTTTTTCAGACGGCCTCGGATTCAGATTAGGCCGTCTGAACAAGTTACGCTGTCGGTACGGTATTCTGCAAAAGCATTCAGACGGCCTTACAGCACGGCAAACGCCAGCGCGGAGAGGGCAAAGCCGATAAGCGCAATCAGCGTTTGGTTGACCGTCCATGTTTTCAGCGTAGTCGGCACGTCCATATTGAGCAGGCGGCCGACGAGCCAGAAGCCGGAGTCGTTGAAGTGGCTCACGCCCACCGAACCGGCTGCGGTCGCCAGCACCACGGCGGCAAGCTGCCAGTCGCTGAATCCTGCGGCGGCCACGGCGGGTGCCATCAGCGCGGCGGCGGTGGTCAGGGCCACGGTGGCCGAACCTTGCGCGATGCGCAGTGCGAGCGCCACCAGGAAGCAGCCGAGCAGAACGGGAATACCCAAATCGGCCATGCTGTCGGCCAGGGCTTTGCCGATGCCCGATGCACGCAATACGCCGCCGAACATGCCGCCCGCGCCGGTAATCAGAATCACCGAGCACACGGGGCCGAGTGCGCCGTCGATGGTTTTTTCGAGCGCGCTGCCTTCTGCGCCGCGTTTGCGGCCGAGTACGAACATGGCAACCAACACCGAAATCAGGAGCGCGACGGGGGTGGAACCGATCATGCGCAATGCCTGTACCCAGGTTTCGTCGGCGCTGACGGCTTTTTCGGCCACCAGCGTGGCCAGGCCGGTGTTCAGGAAAATCAGCAGCATGGGAATCAGCATGATGCCGATAACCGTGCCGGCTTTGGCCGGCTCTTGCGGCGGGTCGTCGTCTTGTTTGCCGCCGCTCAAAATATCAGGCACGGGCACGGCGAATTTGCGGTCGAGCACTTGGCCGAGCAGGTAGCCGCTGAAATACCAGGTAATCACCGCCAGCGGCAGGCCGAGCAGCAGCACATGGCCGATGTTGGCGCCGTAAAACTCGGAAGCGGCAATCGGGCCGGGGTGCGGCGGCAGGAAAACGTGCATCACCGAAAACGCGCCGATAGAGGCCATGCCGTAAGCCAAAACGTTGGCTTTCATGCGGCGGGCGGTGGCAAACACAATCGGCAGCATCACCACCAAACCGGCATCGAAGAAAATCGGGAAGCCGAAAATCAGCGAAGCCACGCCCAAAGCGAACGGTGCGCGTTTTTCGCCGAAAGTGCGGATCAGCGCATCGGCCAGCGATTGCGCGCCGCCGGAAGTTTCCACCAGGCGCCCGAGCATCGCGCCCAAGCCCACCAGCAGCGCCACGCTGCCGAGCGTGCCGCCGAAGTTTTTCACCAGCACATCGTTCACGATGCTGCCCATCGGCAGCCCGGTGGCAATGGCGGTAAGCAGGCTGGCAATCATCAGCGTAAGCAGCGCGTGTACGCGGAATTTAATGATAAGCAGCAGAATCAGCAGAATCGCGCCCGCCGCAATGCCGAGCAGCTCGCCGGTTCCGAGTGTTTGTTCCCAATTGTCCATTCGGATTACTCCTTCAGTATGTAATATTCAAAATTGAACGAAATCCACTCTACTCCTTTTTCTACCGTCCGTCATTGATTTTTGTCATGATTATTCCGTATGCAACATCAACGTCATGCCAACGCCGTTCAGACGGCCTTCAACAAACCGCCTGATGCGGTATAATCGGTTCACGCCGTCTGAAACGGCCTGATACGGAAACATCATGGAATATCCGAACGATCCCCGTCCGCAGCGGCCTTCGCTGCGGCAGAACAGCATCTACCTGCTGCCCAACGCCTTTACCGTCGCGGCTCTGTTCGCCGCGTTTTTCGCCATTACCCAAGCCATGCACGGCCGTTATGAAAACGCGGCGATTGCCGTATTCATCTCCATGCTGCTCGACGGCATGGACGGCAGGGTGGCGCGTTGGACCAACTCCCAAAGCGCATTCGGCGAACAGCTCGACAGTCTGGCCGACATGGTCAGCTTCGGCGTTGCTCCCGCGCTGATTGCCTACAAATGGCAGCTCTGGCAGTTCGGCAAAATCGGCTACACCGTCGCCTTCGTCTATTGCGCCTGCGCCGCGCTGCGGCTCGCGCTCTTCAACACGCTCATCGGCAAAACCGACAAACGCTGGTTTATCGGCATCCCCAGCCCCACCGCCGCCGCGCTGATTGTCGGCCTGATTTGGGTCAACCACAGCTACGAACGCTTTCCCGCCGTAGAATGGTTCTGCCTCGGCATCACGCTGTTTGCCGGCGTTTCGATGATTGTGCAGATTCCGTTTTGGAGTTTCAAAGAAATCAACATCCGCCGCAAAGTACCGTTTTTCACTATGATACTGGTGGTGTTCGGCCTGCTGGCCGTATCGATGCAGCCCGAGCCGGTGCTGTTTCTGCTGTTTTTCATTTACAGCCTGTCGGGTTATGTGCATTACGCGTGGCGCCGGTTGAAGAAAAAACGGAAGGCCGTCTGAGAAAATGTGGAATCTCGAAATCATTCTCTCCATGCTCGCCGCAGGCGCGTTGTCGGGCTTTATCGCCGGACTGTTCGGTGTGGGCGGCGGCATGATACTCGTCCCCGTGATGCTGTGGGTATTCAAACTTCAGGGGCTTGACGGGCTGGAACACGCCCAGCATCTGGCCGTCGGCACATCGTTTGCCGTGATGGTGTTCACCACGTTTTCCAGCATGCTCGCCCAGCACCGCAAACAGTCGGTCGACTGGCATACCGTCGCCCGCATGAGTCCCGGTATGATACTCGGCGTATTGGCGGGCGCACTGATTGCACGCTACATCCCCAACCACGGTTTGCAGGTTTTCTTCATCTTCTTCACCGTTACCGTAGCCGTCCGCACCATTACCGACGCCAAACCCAAACCCAGCCGCCAGTTGCCCGCCACTCCCGCGCTGACCGCCATCGGCGGCCTGTTCGGTGTACTGTCGAGCTGGGTCGGCATCGGCGGCGGTTCGCTCTCCGTCCCCTTCCTGCTCTACTGCAACGTGCCGCCGCACCGCGCCGTCGGCACTTCTTCCGGCCTGGCTTGGCCGATTGCCGTTGCCGGCGCGCTCGGCTACCTGTTTGCAGGTTGGAACGTCGGCGGACTGCCCGAAGGTTCGGTCGGCTTTTGGTATCTGCCCGCCGTTGCCGTCCTTTCCCTTGCCACCATGGCCTGCGCCCCGATCGGCGTCAAGGCCGCCCACAAACTGCCGCCGCGCCAACTCAAACTCGGTTTCGGCATCCTGCTGCTCATCATCGCCGCTTCAATGGCGTGGAAAGTGTTTGCTTAATCATAAAAAACGGAAGCGTTTTGCCCCCGTTTTTCTGCCAATAACACGGGCGGTTACGCCGAACCCGTAAAGCGTTTTTTAACCTTGCACACCCTTTCAGACGGCCTTCAACCGCAACAAGGCCGTCTGAAAACCGATTCATCCAACTCCAAATCAAAGGATTCCAACATGACCAAACAGATCGCCATTCTGCGCGGCGACGGCATCGGCCCCGAAATCGTCGCCCAAGCCGTGCGCGTGCTTGACAAGCTGATTTCAGACGGCCTTGATGCCGCCTACGAATATGCCCCGCTCGGCGGCGAAGCCTACGATGCCTACGGCTCGCCCTACCCCGAATTCACGCAAAACCTGTGCCGCAAAGCCGATGCCGTGCTGCTGGGCGCAGTCGGTTCTCCGCAATACGACACCCTCGACCGCCCGCTGCGCCCCGAACGCGGCCTGCTGGCCATCCGCAAAGACTTGAATTTATTCGCCAACCTGCGTCCCGCCGTGCTGTATAAAGAGCTGGCCAACGCTTCTACGCTCAAACCCGAAGTCGTGGCCGGTTTGGACATCCTTATCGTGCGCGAACTCACCGGCGACATCTATTTCGGCGAACCGCGCGGTATCCGCACGCTGGAAAACGGCGAACGCGAAGGCTTCAACACCATGAAATACAGCGAAAGCGAAATCCGCCGCATCGCCAAAATCGCCTTCGACGCCGCACAAAAGCGCAATAAAAAACTCTGTTCCGTCGATAAAGCCAACGTACTCGAAACCACCGAATTATGGAAAGAAATCTTCAACGACGTCGCCAAAGACTACCCGGACGTCGAATTGAGCCACATGTACGTAGACAACGCCGCCATGCAGCTCGTGCGCGCACCCAAGCAATTCGACGTCATCGCCACCGGCAACATTTTCGGCGACATCCTCTCCGACCAAGCCTCGATGCTTACCGGCTCAATCGGCATGCTGCCCTCCGCCTCGCTCAATGAAACCGGCAAAGGTCTCTACGAACCCTCCCACGGTTCCGCCCCCGACATCGCCGGCCAAAACAAAGCCAACCCGCTGGCCACCATCCTCTCGCTTGCCATGCTGGTGCGTTACAGCCTGAACGACGAAGCCCGCGCGAAACAGATTGAAAACGCCGTGCAGAAAGTGTTGGAGCAAGGCCTGCGTACCGCCGACATTTACGAAGCAGGCACGAAACAGGTATCCTGCTCGGAAATGGGCGATGCGGTGCTGGCCGCGCTGTAAGGCCGTCTGAAAATACCGAAATACATAAGGCGGGTTTGGCAACCTGCCTTTTTCTTTTGGCTGTTTGTATCATGTCTTGATTGATGCGCAACCTTTAACACGTCATCCGGACACAACCTTCTTTTTCAGACGGCCTTCTGTTTCAAATCCATGTAAAATAAACACATTTCCCCGCTGCCTGCTTCAGGCCGTCTGAAAACTTATGAACCTGCCCACTTCCCCGAACACCGCCCCGCAAGCGCCGCCTTCGCGTTTTCTGCCTTTGCTTCTGGCGATTGCGATTTTCATGCAGATGCTGGATGCGACCATTCTGAACACGGCGCTGCCTGCGATTGCGGCGGATTTGCACGAGTCGCCGCTGAATATGCAGTCGGCAGTGATTGTCTATACGCTGACGGTGGCCCTGCTGATTCCGCTGAGCGGTTATCTGGCCGACCGCTTCGGTACGCGCACGGTGTTTGTGGCCTCGGTTGTGCTGTTCGTAACGGGTTCGGTGCTGTGCGCGGCGGCGCCCAACCTGCCGATGCTGGTATTTGCGCGCGCGGTACAGGGTTTGGGCGGCTCAATGCTTGCGCCCGTACCTCGTCTGACCGTGATGCGGGTATATGATAAATCGCAGCTGCTCAATGCCATCAATTACGCGGTCATGCCCGCCCTCATCGGCCCTGTGGTCGGCCCGCTGCTGGGCGGCTATCTGGTGGAATACGCGTCGTGGCACTGGATTTTCCTGCTAAACGTGCCCATCGGTATTGCGGGGATTGTCGTCGCGCTGAAAATCATGCCCGAACTGAAAAGCGAAAAAAGCAGCTTGGATTTGGCGGGATTTCTGCTGTTTGCGGCGGCGGCCTGTTCGCTGACGCTGGCGGTGGAAACCGTCCTCCATCCCGGTGCGGGCATGTTTGCCCTGCTGCTGTTTGCCGCTGCCGCGGCTGCGTTTTACGGCTATACGGCACATGCACGGCGACATGAAAATCCGCTGTATGCGGGCCATCTGCTTCAGGTGCGCACGTTCAGGCTCGGGCTGGCGGGCAACCTGTGCAGCCGGCTGGGTATCGGCGCCATGCCGTTTTTGCTGCCGCTGCTGCTTCAGGTCGCCTTGGGTTACAGCGCAAGCGCATCGGGCTGGATGCTCGCGCCGGTGGCTTTGGCATCGCTGTTGGCCAAACCGCTCATCAAGCCGCTGCTAACCCGCTTCGGCTACCGCAGGGTACTGCTCGTGAACACCGCCCTGCTGGGCATTCTGATGATGATGCTCGCCCTGCCCGACGCAGACACGCCGCTTTGGCTGTGGCTGCCGCTGCTCTCGGCGATGGGCTTGTGCAATTCGGTGCAGTTTTCCGCCATGAACACACTCACCATCGCCGATTTGCGTCCCTACCAAACCGGCAGCGGCAACAGCCTGATGGCGGTCAACCAACAGCTTGCGCTGGGCATCGGCGTGGCTTTGTCGGCGCTGCTGCTGCAACTATGGCGTTCCGGCGGCTGGGGCGGTGAAAACGTGCACACCGCATTCCGGTTCACCTTCGTCTGCATCGGCCTGCTCACCCTTGCCGCAGGCCGCATATTCTCTCTTTTGCACCGCTCGGACGGCGAAAACCTGACAAGCTGAAAAAATCGGTTAGAATAGTTCCGTGTGAAATTTCAGACGGCCTGCGACCCAAAGGCCGTCTGAAAACACCCGAAAGCCGTCAGCACGCCGCCGCATTTCCAGACGGCCCTCCATAACAAAACCAGACAAAATCCGTCCGCTCACTTCCCCGCACAATCCGTTTTACCATGAACACGAAACACCTGATTATCATGCTTCCAGCCTTCCTGACCGGCTGTGCATCCCTGCCGTCGCTCGACGACCGCAGCGAAAGCACCTATATCAACCCCGAATCCGCGCCGCGCATCGAAGCCGCGCTCAAACCCGCAAACCTCAGCCTGCCGAAGGAAACCGAAGGCGAGTCCGGCATCTACCTGCTCGAAGACGCCCACGACGCCTTCGTCGCCCGCGCCACGCTCATCGATTCGGCCGACCACACCCTCGACCTGCAATACTACATCTGGCACAACGACATCTCCGGCAAGCTCCTGTTCAACCTGCTCCACCGCGCCGCAGAGCGCGGCGTACGCGTGCGCCTCCTGCTCGACGACAACAACACCAACGGCCTCGACCACGTCCTGACCGCGCTCGACAGCCACAAAAACATCGAAATCCGCCTGTTCAACCCCTTCACCCGCCGCAAATGGCGCGCACTCGGCTACCTGACCGACTTCCCCCGCCTCAACCGCCGCATGCACAACAAAACCCTCACCGCCGACAACCGCGCCACCATCCTCGGCGGCCGCAACATCGGCGACGAATACTTCAACGTCGGCAAAGACACCGTATTCGCCGACCTCGACGTATTGGCCACCGGCAAAGTCGTTACCGAAGTTTCCGAAGACTTCGACCGCTACTGGGCGAGCAACTCCTCCTATCCCGTCAAAAGCATCATCAAACGCGGCAACATCGAAAAAGGCTACGGCCAGCTCGTGTTCGCCGACGAAGACAAAAACGGCATTCTCAGCCGCTACCGCAAAGAAATCGAAGAATCCCGCCTGTTCGAATCCATCCAAAACGGGCGCACCGAATTCCACCGCGTCAAAACCCGCCTCATCAGCGACGATCCCGCCAAAGGCCTCGACCGCGCCCGCCACAAGCCGCCCATCGCAAAAAAAATGTTCGAAGCGCTCCGGCAGCCCGAAAAAAACATGTACCTCGTTACCCCCTACTTCGTGCCCACCAAAGCCGGCACCAAAGTGCTGGGCGACCTTGCCGCATCCGGCATCGCCGTTACCGTCCTGACCAACTCCCTTCAGGCCACCGACGTTGCCGCCGTCCACTCCGGCTATGCAAAATACCGCAAACCGCTGTTGAAATCGGGCATCGAACTCTACGAACTCAAACCCAACCACGCCGTCCCCAAAAGCAAAGACCGCGGCCTGACCGGCAGCTCCGCCACCAGCTTGCACGCCAAAACCTTTATCGTTGACGGCAAACGCATTTTCGTCGGCTCCTTCAACCTCGACCCCCGTTCCGCACGGCTCAACACCGAAATGGGCGTACTCATCGACAGCCCCGAAATCGCCGGCACCATGCAGCGCACCCTCGTCAAAACCACCCCCGACTACGCCTACAAAGTGACCCTCAACGACAAAGGCCGTCTGCAATGGCAGAACCCCGAAGACCGCACCGTCTCCACCAAAGAACCCGAAGCCGGCTTCTGGAAACGCATGACGGTCAGAATACTGTCGATACTGCCGATCGAAGGGCTGCTGTAAAGCAGTCCGCCGACATCAAGGCCGTCTGAAACTTCGGCGCGTCATGCCCATGCAAACAGGAATGACGCGCCGAACCGCTGAAAAATCGGAATATGGCTCAAAACGGTAAACATCCGTTCCCGTCTGCGCAGGAATAACGGCGGTACGTTTCGGCTTTTGCGTCCGTCAGGACATCCGTACCAACCGCCCAACCAAACCAAAGGCCGTCTGAAAACTTTTTCAGACGGCCTTGTTCATTTAAACGCAAATAAAATGCAGGCACGGTCAGCCGCTCCATGAGCAGCGCAACCGTAAGGATGCACAGCCCCATACAAACACCATACCCGCACTTTTCAGACGGCCTCACACCGCCCATACGGTACTCCACCGTACCCGCAGCAGCCTACCTATACCTATTTGTCCAAAAACACATCCACACCGTTTTCGCAGCGGGTCTGTTTTTCTTCCAGCACAGCCTGAAGCAACACGTCGTTTTGCGGCAGGGACGTGCGTTCGGCTTCGTGATGCCAAAGATGGTAGGCCACGCCTGCGAATTTGAGGTTGTGGCGTTTCATGCCGCTGTGGAAACAGCGGGCGGCGAATTCGCTGTCTTCGCGCCCCCAACCGACGAAATCGTTGTTGAAACCGTTGACCGCCAAGGCATCGCTGCGGAAAAAGCCCATGTTGCAGCTCTTGATGCCTTTGTGGCTGTGGCTGCCGCGTTTGCCGGCATATTTGGCCAACGTGCGGCAGCGCAGCGCGGACAGTCGTTTTTTGATGCCGCGCGAGAAGCACGACAAATCGGGCAATACGGCGCGGTTGAGGATTTCTTCGGTACGCGCTTCGGTCAGCATCACGCGCGAACCCTGTATCAGACGGCCTTTGAGCGCGACGGCGGCATGGTCGGCGATAAACGACGGATCGAGCAGCATATCGCCGTCAATCAGAACGATGTAGTCGGATTTTGCCGCGGCGATGGCGCGGTTGCGCGATTGGGCGGCGCGGAAGCCGTCGTCTTCCTGCCAGATGTGTTTCACGGGTATGGGACTTTGGCGGGCGATGCGTGCCACCGTTTCGGCGGTATCCTGCCCCGAACCGTCGTCGGCCACCAGAATTTCGTCGGGTCGGCGCGTTTGCGCCAATGCGGATTTGAGCACCAGCTCGAGCGCATCGGGGCGGTTGTAGGTGGTTACCACGAGCGACACGGTCATGTTGCGGTTGCGTTCGTAGAGCTTGACGTATTTGTAATACGAACCTTGGGCGTTGGCGGCGGAAATAACCAAGCCGTCCGCCCCCGCCGCGATACCGCGCTTGAGGAAATAGTTTTTGAAAAACGACACGCCGCCGTGCAGCAGGGCCTTGGCGGGACTTGTGCGCTTTTTGAAGCGGTTTTCTTCGGCATAAAGCGTGCTGTACTGCTGCATTTTCCGAATCAGCCCTTCGGCGTTTTCAAACGAATAATGTTTCAGACGGCCTTCGAGCAGCTGCGTTTGCGCACCTTCGGGAACAATCAGGGCTTCGTGTACCTGCCGTTCGGAAAAGCGCGTGAAACCGCGGTGGTAAAGGCGGGGCAGGATGTCGGGATACCAGCCGCAGGCCTTTATCGGGCGGCCGTTGTAGTGGTTGAGCCGCGAAAGCGAATAAACCGCTTCCCGCTTGTCCTGCGCCACGGCGGCACGGACGGCGGCCACCAGTTCCGCATCGGGGATTTCGTCGCTGTCGATGCTGAAAATCCAATCGTTCTGCGCCAGTTTTGCGGCAAGGTTCTTCATCGGGCCGAAGCCGGTAAAGCCGTGGCGGTACAGGCTGACGTTGCGGAATTTTTCGGCGATTTCAAACGTGCGGTCGGTGGAGCCGTTGTCGAGCAGCAATACTTCGTCGAACTCGGCCAGCGCAATCAGCACCTCTTTGAGATAGCGTTCGGAATTTTTCACCAGCATGGCGGCGGTGGCGGGAATGCGGGGTTGGAGGTTGGACATAATGCCGTCTGAAAGAATCGTTAATTGATGAATCATACAGGATTTGCCCGCTTTGAACCATGCAGACGGCAAAGGCCGTCTGAAACGCAGGCATTTGCCGCTGCGGCCTGTCCCGATGCCTTTATCCGCACTATAATCGGATTTTCCACCGTTTTGCCGATTCCCCGCCGCATGACTTTCCATCCCGACTGGTTTTCTTCCGCCGCCTGCATCACCGCGCTGATTGCGCTGGCCGTATTGCTGTGTGCCGCCGCGAAGCCCGCGCTTGCCGTTTTCAGACGGCCTGCCGCGCCTGCGGCCGCCGCGCTGTGGATGGCCTTGCTGTGGAGCCTGACCATCACGCCCGACCACGGCCAACTGGCCGGATTCAGCCACCACCTGCTCGGCGTCAACCTGACCGCGCTGATGGTGGGCATTCCCGCCGCTTTCTGGCTGGCTTCGCTCCTGCTCGTGCCCTATCTGCTGCTGCACGGCGCAACGCCTGCGGTGCTCGCGCCCAACATCCTTGCCCTGCTGCTGCCCGCTCTGCTGATGAATTTCCTGTTCCGCAAAGCAGTGTCCAAACTGCCCGCCAATCTGTTTATCTTTATCTTTTTAAACGGCTTTATCTGTTCCGCAGCCGGTGTGGTACTGACAGGGTTCGTAACCGTCGGCCTGCTCGACGGCGCAGGCGCGTTTCCTTCCGAAGCCCTGTGGCAGCGCGCGTTTCCCGCCTTTTTCCTGCTCGGCTGGGGCGAAGCGTTTTTAAGCGGCCTGTTCACCGCCACATTCGTCGCCCTCAAACCGCACCTGCTGCACACCTTCGACGACGCGTTTTATTTGAAGCGGCGCAATTCGATTTGGAAATAACGGCAAGGGCCGTCTGAAAACATCCGGATACACCATGCTGAACAACATCATCATCCTGTCTGTCGGCGCCGCATTCGGCGCAAGCCTGCGCTGGCTGTTCGGACTATGGTTTGCCCACAGCCCGCTGTGGCTTTCCGCCGGAACGCTGGCCGCCAACTGGACGGGGGCCTACCTGATCGGCCTGCTGGCCGAACTGTTTGCCGCGTTTCCGTCGTTTTCCCCGCATTGGAAACTGCTGCTCATCACCGGATTTCTCGGCAGCCTGACCACCCTGTCGGGGCTGTCGCTCGAAATCGTCGGCCAGCTCCAGCAACACCGTCTGGCCGCCGCATTCAGTACCGCCGCACTGCATCTGGCCGGTTCCCTGCTGCTCACCTATTCGGGCATCCTGACCGTGCAAGCGCTGCGCTGACAAGCAATACCCGCCCTCCCCCCAACCACCCTTAAAGAAAGGAAGACCATGTCTGCCAAACAAAAACTCCTGCTGCTGGCTTTGACTGCCGCATTCGGCCTGAGCGCCTGCGGCGGTTCCGATTACGACAACGACGACGGCCGCGCAGGCCAAGTTCAAAACGACCGCGATGACCGTGATAATGATGACCGCGACGACAACCGCCGCCAGCAGCGCGACCATGACGATCGCGACGACGATCGGGAAAGACGCGGCAACGACCGTGATGACGACCGCAACGACCGTGATCGCGACAACGACAATGACGATAACCGCTGACCCCGCCGCATAAAACACCGAAGGCCGTCTGAAAAAAAACTTTCAGACGGCCTTATCTCCGCCCGCGAATCGGACCGCTCCAACCTTTACGCACAGCCGTCCGCATAGCAAGGGCACGGGTTTTGCAGTAGAATACGCGGAATTTGATTTTCCCTTTTTTCCAATCTTTTCAGACGGCCTGCCGCACCGCCCTAAGGCCGTCTGAAACCGTTTCAACCTTCAACAGAAACCGCTATGAAAACTTCCGAACTCCGCCAGAAATTCCTCCAGTTTTTCGAATCCAAAGGCCACCAAATCGTCCGCTCGTCGAGCCTCGTGCCGTACGACGACCCCACCCTGCTGTTTACCAACGCCGGCATGAACCAATTTAAAGACGTATTCCTCGGCTTCGACAAACGCCCCTACAACCGCGCCACCACCGCGCAAAAATGCGTGCGCGCCGGCGGCAAGCACAACGACCTTGAAAACGTCGGCTACACCGCCCGCCACCACACCTTCTTTGAAATGATGGGCAACTTCTCGTTCGGCGACTATTTCAAGCACGACGCCATCAGATTCGCCTGGGAATTTCTCACCAGCCCCGAATGGCTGAACCTGCCCAAAGAAAAACTGTTGGCTACCGTTTATGCCGAAGACGATGAAGCCTACAACATCTGGCTCAACGAAATTGGTCTGCCCGCCGAAAAAATCATCCGCATCGGCGACAACAAAGGCGGCCGCTACGCCTCCGACAACTTCTGGCAGATGGGCGACACCGGCCCCTGCGGCCCCTGCACCGAAATCTTCTACGATCACGGCGAGCATATCTGGGGCGGCCCACCCGGAAGCGCCGAAGAAGACGGCGACCGCTTTATCGAAATCTGGAACAACGTATTCATGCAGTTCAACCGCGACGAAGCGGGCAATATGAATCCGCTGCCCAAACCCTCGGTGGATACCGGCATGGGTTTGGAGCGCATGGCCGCCGTGATGCAGCATGTGAACAGCAACTACGAAATCGATTTGTTTGAAAACCTGCTCAAAGCCGCCGCCCGCGAAACCGGCGTGGCCTTCAGCATGGAAATTCCCAGCCTGAAAGTGATTGCCGACCACATCCGCGCCTGCTCCTTCCTGATTGCCGACGGCGTGATGCCGAGTAACGAAGGCCGCGGCTATGTGTTGCGCCGCATCATCCGCCGCGCCGTGCGCCACGGCTACAAACTCGGCCAGAAAAACGCCTTCTTCTACAAACTGGTGCCCGATTTGGTGAAGGAAATGGGTGATGCCTACCCCGAGTTGAAAGAAAAGCAAACCCAGATTATGGAAGCGTTGCGCGGCGAAGAAGCCCGCTTCGGCGAAACCTTGGAAAAAGGCATGGGGCTGTTTAACCAGGTATGGCGCGGCATGCAGTTCCTCAAACTCGAAAGCCTGCTGCCTGTGGACGGCGTAGGCGAACCCTTGAAGCTGAAAACCGCCGACGGCATCGGGTTTACCGTT
>NZ_JBHCJY010000043.1:0-10317 GCF_041804105.1 Neisseria sp. | reverse complement strand
TTTCAGACGGCCGCCCAAGCCGTCAGAACCGCAGCGAACGGAATCAGGAGCGCGGCGAACGGGGTGAGAAAGGCGGCCGCAACCGCGACCGCAACGACCGCCGCAACAACGGTAAAAAACGCCACATTCCGTCGGCCGAGAAAATCGAGCAGTATTTGAGCATCGAAGAGGCCGCCGAGAAGGTGCGTTATGCCGCTGCATTCGTTTCGGGCGAAGTTGCGGCACAGCCGCCGCTGTCCGTGTCCGTTCCCGTGTTTGCATCCGAAGATGCCGCGCCGCCGGCCGAAACGCTCGAAGAACCGCTGGTTGTGGTATTGCCGCAGGAGCAGGAAAGCGGGCATGAAGCCGTGCCGGAAACCGCCGTTCAGAGCGTAGCGGAAACGCCGTCTGAAAACGCAAGCCCCGCGCCTGTGCTGTTCGCCATCGAAAACGATGCCGATCTGACCGTTGCCGACGAACCCGACATCGGCATCGCCGTAGAAGAAAGCACCGGCAGCGACCAAGCCGTCATCGACTCGCTCATCGGTGAGGTGGAACAGGATGTCGTGGCGTTCGGCGGCATCGTTACCGAGGACGACGGCAGCGGTTATACGCTGCCCGAACCCGAGCCGAAATGGGAAGCCATCAACATTGTTCTGCCCGACCGCGAGGATGTGCCCGTCCCTGCGTCGCACAGGGCTGCCGCTGCGGCAAGCGCCGCGTCTGCGGCGGTCGATTTCGGTGACTTGGTGTTTGTGGAAACCAATCCCGCCGCGTTCGGCGAACCGGTGCCGGAACCCGAACCCGCCGTCCGCCGCCCGCGCCGCAGCGATGTGCCGAAAGCCGATGCAGGGCAGACCGAAGCCGTGCAGATGACGCAGGTGGAAACTTCGCAGGATTAATCTGGCAACAGTTAGAAAGGCCGTCTGAAATTTCAGACGGCCTTTTATTTATTGGCCGGTTATGTGCCGTTTCAAAATTTAATGGCTGTGTGTTGATATGGAACCGATGGCATACCGGTAAGACGGAGTTCTTCGGTTTCCGTTATTCCCGCGCAGGCGGGAATCTATGCTTGGAATCCGGTATCTCTTTTTAAACAATCAGTTGTGAAGATTAAAGCCGGATTCCCGCCTGAGCGGGAACGATGGCAGAGAAGATACGGGAAGGTGTTTGAGGCAGGACGGAATCAGAATAATCCGTTTCGCATCGGCAATACCGTTATCCGGTTCGGATGGGGCGGAATACCGTATTTCCGGAATACAGGCCGTCTGGAGTTCTTTACCGTGCCGTGTATGCCGCACAAACGTAAAGCCGCCGCCGCATTTATTACAAACAGCTTGCCCGCACGCCGCCGCCGCTCTACAATTCCCGCATTTACATTATTTTTCAGACGGCATACTCATGAATTCCGCCCAAACCCTGATTATCCTGACCATCATCGCAACCGTGATTTTTACGGCGTTCGTTACTTGGCTGATTGTGTACGGACGCGCAAAGGCCAAAACCGGCGTATTGTCGGCGCAGCTTGAAGAGCGTACAAAGCAGATTCAGTTTTTCCAAAACGAGAAAGTATTGGCCGAAGACGCGATGCGCGATGCGCAGGACCGTTTCCAACACACCCATGTCGCCCTGACGCAGGCACAGGCCGAGCTGAAACAGATGGAACCGCTGCAAACCGAATTGGCCGAAGCGCGCAGCCGCATCGACACCCTGCGCGAAACCGCACAGAAAGACGTGGCCAGACTGACCGAGGCCGTTCAGAAGATCAAATACCTGCAAGGCAAAGAAGAAGAATTGGGCCGTCTGAAAGAAGAACACGAAGCCCTGCGGCAGCAGCTTTCCGACAGCAACATCCGCAACGAGCGGCTGGCTACTCAAATCGAGCAGGAACGCCATACCGCCGACGAAAAACTGACGCTGCTGGCCGAAGCGCGCCAAAGTTTGAGCGACCAGTTTCAGAATCTGGCCAACAACATTCTCGAAGAAAAATCCAAACGGTTTACCGAACACAACACCGAAAGCATTACCCGCCTGCTCACACCTTTGAACGAGCGCATGGGCAAATTCAGCGAATTGGTGCAGAACACTTACGAGAAAGAATCGAAAGAACGCCTGACGCTGGAAAACGAACTCAAGCGCCTGCAAACCCTGAATCACCAGCTGCACAGTGATGCCAAGGCACTCACCGAAGCACTGACCGGCACGCAGAACAAAACCCAAGGCAACTGGGGTGAGATGATTCTGGAGAGCGTGTTGGAAAATTCGGGGCTGGTCAAAGGGCGCGAATATTTCGTTCAGACGGCCGCCAGCCGCGAAGACGAAGACGGCGGCAAACGCCGTCTGCAGCCGGACGTATTGGTCAACCTGCCCGACAACAAACAGATTGTCATCGATTCGAAAGTATCGCTTACCGCCTATGTGCGTTACACGCAGGCGCAGAACGATGCCGATGCCGCCCGCGAACTGGGTGCGCACGTCGCCAGCATCCGCAGCCACATCAAGAGCCTGTCGGAGAAGAAATACACCGAACTCGACGGCGTGAACACGCTCGATTTCGTGTTTATGTTCATCCCCGTCGAACCCGCCTACCTGCTGGCTTTGCAGCATGATGCCAACCTGTTCCAAGAGTGCTTCGACAAACGCATCATGCTCGTCGGCCCGAGCACGCTGCTGGCCACCCTGCGTACCGTTGCCAACATCTGGCGTAACGAACAGCAAAACCAAAATGCGTTGGCGATTGCGGAAGAGGGCGGCCGGCTGTATGACAAATTCGTCGGCTTCGTGACCACGCTCGAAAGCGTCGGCAAAAACATCGAACAGGCGCAAAACCAGTATCAGGCGGCGTTCAAACAGCTTTCCGAAGGCCGCGGCAACCTGATTAAACGCGCCGAAAAACTGCGTGAACTGGGTGTGAAAGCAGGCAAGCAGTTGGACAAAAACCTGACCGGACAGGCGCAGGAAGACAGCCCCGCCTTGGAAGATAAGGAAGGCGGCCCGGAAAAGGAAGCATGAGTTAAGCGCCAAGCTGTCGCAACGGGTAGGAAACCTGTTTGGCAACGCGGAATTACAGAAAAACCGAAGGCCGTCTGAAAATGATTTTTCAGACGGCCTTCGGTTTTGTCGGACAAGCAGGATGTCAGATCATTCTATGCTGCACGACGGTGGGAAGTGCTTCAACGGATGCTGTTGCGGCTGCGCGTATTCATAGCGGCACGTCCAGCGGATGCCGGTGGTCTGTACCTGAGGGGTCATAATCAGGAAACCGTTGTTCAGTTGGTTCGGAACATTATTGTTGTTGCTGAATTGCGCAACCAGTTCGCCGTTGCGGACCTGTATGTTCTGCCAATGACTTTCCATGCCTGCTTCCGAAAGCTCCGCGGCGGGAATGTTCAGGGCTGCCGAGGCTTCGGGGTTGGCGGCGATTCGATTGGTGACAGCGGTGCGCGCCTTGTTCAGATAGGCATCGGCTTTGTAGAGTTGCGTTTTATGGGTGTAATCCTGATAGGCAGGGAGTGCAATCGCAGCGATAATACCAAAGCCGGTAATCAAACCGATATAGCCCAAAATCAGGCCGGCTAAGGCTAGGCCGCTGCCATCCTGTCCGGTACGGCGGATTTTGCGGCGGGCGATATGGCCGGTAATTACGGCGACAATGCTGCCGATGAACGGAAGTATGACAAAGCCCAATATGCCGAAGACCAGGCTGACAACAGACAGGCCGTTGGAACCGGCGGGTTTGTTTTGCGGGGGGATGGTGTAATCAGACATGATCAGATTTTCCGAATGATTGAAAAGTGCCGGATTTTATCAGGTTTTACGGCCGTGTAGTGATGGAATGATGCGTTGGTGATATTGATGCCGTCATTCCCGCTCAGTCGGGAATCCGGCTTGAAATGATAAGAAATCTTTTGGATTGATGGAGTTGTACATAATCAATCATGGATTCCTGCTGACACAGGAATCACGGTTGTTCATGCCGCCGCATCAATCAACCTGCCGCACAGCCGGATATGTTTTTGAAACCATGATTGTTCCGCATAACAAAGGCCGTCTGAAAATGATTTTTCAGACGGCCTTGGATTTGACGGCGGATAAGCGGTTAACGCAAACCTGCCGCGGCTTCCGTTACCGGACGGATGATTTGGGTGATGTTGGGGTTGCTCCACGGCGTGTTTTTGTCGGAATAGAGCTGGAACGGCACTTCCACGGTTTTGATGTTGACGCCGCTGACCACGTCGTTTTTCCATTGGGCGATGACTTTCTGCAGCGCGGCCGTGTCTTCGAGTTTGACCGTGTTCAGCGCCTGACGGGTCGGGTCGGAAGCGGCGGGTACTTTGCAGGTCATCACGAGTTCGGCCACTTTGGCTTTCGGTTTGCCGTTTTTCTGGGCGGTTACTTTGCCTGCTTTGGTGTTGCAGCCGGCTGCGTAAACCGATTGGGCGACGATGTTGTCCATTTCCGCCAGCATCGGCTTGAGCGCCTGACGGTTTTTCTTCACGAGTTTCAGGCGCGGGTCGTTGTCGGATACGGGTTTGGGCGATTTGTCGAGCCAAGCCTGCTGGATGAAGCCGGGGGCGTTTTGGTATTTGGCCAGATAGTCGTTGAGTTTGACGGCGGCGTTGCCGTCTTTGTTGACCAGGGCTTTGACATAAAGGTCGGCGGTGTTTCGTACGCCGCCTTTGCCGATGCCGATTTTGCTCAGGCTGGAACAGGCGGTCAGGCCGCTCAGCAGGGCGGCGGCGAGAATCAGTTTTGCGGTACGCATGGGACTCCTTAACGGGATGGATGTTTTTCGGGAAAATGCAGGCTCTGCAAGCTGCTTGGAGCATGAACTCGGTTTAGATGCTATTTTGGCAGAAAAATTCCTGCCGGCGTAGAAAAAAACACGGCAAAGGCCGTCTGAAACGTTTCAGACGGCCTTTGCGCTATAATGTCCGCCATCTTTTTCAGACGGCCCCTGCCATGCACGACCCCTATATTTTTCTCGAAGATCTGGACAACCCCGAAACGCTGCGTCTGGCCGAAACCGCCCATGCGGAAACGGTGGCACGTTTTCTCGGCAGTGCCGAAGCCGAAACGCTGGCGGCCGATATTCTGGCGCAGATGCAGGACGAGCGGCAGATTCCGTTTTGTCAGGAACACCGCGCGCGGATGTACCATTTCCATCAGAGTGCCGAATATCCGAAAGGCGTGTACCGCGTGTGCAGCGCCTCCTCTTACCGGTCGGGCTATCCCGAGTGGCAAATCCTGTTTTCGGTGGCCGATTTCGACGAAATGCTGGGCGACGACGTGTATCTGGGCGGCGTGTCGCACTATGTCGAACGGCCGCACATGGCATTGGTTACCCTGAGCGTGGCGGGCGGCGACGCGGCCTATACGCTGGAAGTGGATTTGGAACAAGGCGCGTTGGCGGAAAACGGCTTCCATTTTCCGGCGGGCAAAAACCACATAGAGTGGCGCGACGAAAACAGCGTGTGGGTCTGCCCCGCGTGGGACGAACGCCAGCTTACCGAATCCGGCTATCCGCGCGAAGTGTGGCTGATGCGGCGCGGCCAGAGTTTTGAAGAAGCGCAGCCCGTGTTCCAAATGGATTCAGACGGCATGAGGGTCTACGCATGGCGTTATCTCGACGCACAGGGTGCGGCGGTCGATTTGATTGAAGCATCGCAGGGTTTTTACACCAAAACCTACCTTCAGGTATCCGCCGACGGCCAAGCCCTGCCGCTGGATCTGCCCGACGACTGCGACGTTTCCGGCTATCTGGCCGGACACCTCCTGCTCACGCTGCGCAAAGACTGGCGGCGCGCCAACCAAAGCTACCCGAGCGGTTCGCTGGTGGCCGTGAAACTCAGCAAAGGCCGGATTGGTGCCGCACAGCTTCTGTTTACGCCGTCTGAAACCCAAGCGCTTGAAAGCGTGGAAACCACCAAACGGTTTGTGGTGGCCGCCATTCTCGACAACGTATCCGGCCGTCTGAAAGCATGGCGTTTTTCAGACGGCCTGTGGCGCGAAGCCGAACTGCCGCGCCTGCCCGAAGGCGCGCTGGAACTGACCGACCAGCCGTGGGGCGGCGACGTGCTTTACCTTGCCGCCAGCGATTTCACCACCCCGCTCACGCTTTACGCGCTCGATTTAAATGTGATGGAACTGACCGTATTGCGCCGCCAGCCCGACCAGTTCGTTTCAGACGGCATCAAGGTCCGGCAGCTTTGGGCGCGCTCGGACGATGGCACGCCGATACCTTATTACCATGTGTGCAAGAATATGGACGGAGCGGATTGTTCGGACGGCCTGTATGACGGCGAACCCGCATCTGTTTCGGTGGCGCAAACCCGAAATACGGATGAAACGCCCGCATCCCGACCAAGGCCGTCTGAAAAACACTGCGCCAATACCCAAGGCATTTCAGACGGCCTGCCCGAACCCGCCCCGTTTCCAAAGGACAGGCAAGGGGACAAACCGTCAACGCCGTCTGAAAAAGACCGTACCGGCACCGACGGTTTTTCAGACGGCCTGCCTGCCCGAACCCCCACCCTGATTTACGTTTACGGCGGCTTCGGCGTGCCCGAACTGCCCCACTACCTCGGCAGCATCGGCCGCCACTGGCTCGAAAAAGGCAGGGCTTTCGTACTGGCCAACGTGCGCGGCGGCGGCGAATTCGGCCCGCGCTGGCATCAGGCCGCGCAAGGCCTGCACAAACACAAAAGCATCGACGACCTGCTCGCCGTCGCCCGCGACCTGGCCGCCCGCAAACTGACTTCGCCCGAACACATCGCCCTGCAAGGCGGCAGCAACGGCGGACTGGTGACCGCCGCCGCCTTCGTGCGCGAACCCGAAAGCATCGGCGCACTCGTCTGCGAAGTCCCGCTGACCGACATGCTGCGCTACCCGCTGCTGTCGGCGGGCGCAAGCTGGACAGACGAATTCGGCAACCCGCAAAAATATGAAATTTGCCGCGAATACCTGTCGGAACTTTCGCCCTACCACAACCTTTCAGACGGCCGCCGCTACCCGCCCGCGCTGATCACCACCAGTTTCAGCGACGACCGCGTCCATCCCGCCCATGCGCTGAAGTTCTACGCCAAGCTGAAAAGTATTTCCCCAAAAACATGGCTCTACGCAAGCGACAGCGGCGGCCATACCGGTAACGGTACGCAGGAACAGTCCGCCGAAGAACTGGCGTGTATTTTGAGGTTTCTGGAAGAAAACATCGTTTAGGATGGCAGTCCGTATAAAAAACGCAGGCGTTGCCGCGTCGGAAAAGAGTAGATGCAGGATAGGGTGGATGAACGTAAAAACCGTTTCATTATGTTTTTGGGTATACGGAATTTGAATAAAATAATAAATTTCAAGGAAAATAAAAAAACCTTGTTCCTCAAAAACCGCCTATGCTAAGATGCCGCATAACAGGCTTTTTCCTGATTTTCCGTAAAAAAGCGGTTTTCCGATGGAAAACTCTAAACGGATTCGGTACAATTCAAGCCGATTTATTTTTCTGAAACCCGCCGCAAGGCATATAAGGAACGACTGACATGTCAAACATCGAACAACAAGTTAAGAAAATTGTTGCTGAACAACTGGGCGTTAACGAAGCCGAAGTGAAAAACGAATCTTCCTTCCAAGACGACCTGGGTGCCGATTCTTTGGATACCGTAGAGCTGGTTATGGCTCTGGAAGAAGCCTTCGGCTGCGAAATCCCCGACGAAGAAGCCGAAAAAATCACCACCGTACAACTGGCAATCGACTACATCAACGCCCACCAAGGCTAAGACAGTAGCGCGTAAAGCCCCACGGCCTCTGCTGCGGAAAACCCGCAATCAGAGGCTTTCCTGCGTTTTTACCCCCTTTGTTTTCCGTTTTCAGACGGCCTGCCGCAATACGGATGCCGTCTGAAAACCTTCCAACACAGCGAGATAACATCATGAGTCAGAGAAGAGTAGTCATCACGGGCTTGGGCCAGGTGTCGCCCGTGGGCAACGACGTTGCCGGCGCATGGAACAACCTGCTTTCCGGTAAAAGCGGCATCGGCATGATTACCCGCTTTGACCCCGGCGAAATCAACAGCCATATCGCCGGCGAAGTGCGCGGTTTCGACATCGGCCAATACATCAGCGCCAAAGAAGCCCGCCGCATGGACGATTTCATCCACTACGGCATCGCCGCCGCATTGCAGGCGATTACCGATTCCGGCTTGGACGACGCTGCCGGTCTCGACAAAGACCGCGTCGGCGTGAACATCGGTTCGGGCATCGGCGGCCTGCCCAGCATCGAAGCCACAGGCAAGGCCGTGATGGAAGGCGGTGCGCGCAAAATCAATCCCTTCTTTATCCCCGGTTCGCTCATCAACCTGATTTCCGGCCACGTTACCATCCTGAAAGGCTACCGCGGCCCCAGCTACGGCATGGTGTCGGCCTGTACCACGGGCGCCCATTCCATCGGCGATTCTGCCCGTCTGATTAAATACGGCGATGCGGACGTTATGGTTGCGGGCGGTGCGGAAGGCGCGATTACCATGCTCGGCGTGGGCGGATTTGCCGCGATGAAAGCTCTGTCCACCCGCAATGATGACCCCGCCACCGCTTCCCGTCCGTGGGACAAAGGCCGCGACGGTTTCGTCATCGGCGAAGGCGCGGGCGTGATGGTGTTGGAAGAATTGGAACACGCGAAAAAACGCGGTGCGAAAATTTATGCCGAACTCGTCGGCTTCGGCATGAGTTCCGATGCCTACCACATTACCGCCCCCAACGAAGAAGGCCCGGCTCTGGCCGTTACCCGCGCCCTGAAAGATGCGGGCCTGAATCCCGACGACGTGGATTATGTGAACGCACACGGCACATCCACCCCTTTGGGCGATGCCAACGAAACCAAAGCCCTGAAAATCGCTTTGGGAGAGCATGCCAAAAAAGTGGTTGTGAACTCCACCAAGTCCATGACCGGCCACCTGCTCGGCGCAGCCGGCGGCGTGGAGGCGATTTACAGCGTTTTGGCCGTGCACGACCAGAAATCGCCGCCCACCATCAATATTTTCGAACAGGATGTCGAGGGCGGCTGTGATTTGGATTACTGCGCCAATACCGCGCGCGACATGAAAATCAACGTGGCCATTTCCAATTCCTTCGGTTTCGGCGGCACCAACGGCACGCTGGTGTTTAAGAAATTCGAAGGCTGAAGCCGAACCCGCGCTTGAATGAAAATACAGGCCGTCTGAATTCTTTTTCAGACGGCCTTACTTGTCGAAACCTGCCGTGAAAACCATCGTCTTTCTTTGCGCCGCCATCTGCACCGTTCTCGGCTTTTACCTGACATCCCTGCCGCCCGCATTGCCTCTGCATACCGGAGCAGACGGCCAGCCGGTCTATCCTGTTTCCTCGGGTAGCGATGACCTGCACCTGCTGGCTTTCGCATTACAGGCTTTTCTTTTGGCGGCGGCGGTTGCTGCCGTTGCTCTGATATGCCGTAAAAACCTGTTTTACTGCATGTTTTACGGCCTGAATCTGGTGCTGCTCGGTGTGGCGGTATTTTTGGTTTCGCTGGACACTCCGTTATCGGAAATGGTTGCAAACGGCCCGTATGCGCTGGTAACCGCGCTTGCCGTCGCGCCGTTTCCCCTGATGATTGCAGTATTCAAACATTTGAAGGCTGTCTGAAAACATTTTCAGACGGCCTGTGTTTTCGGCATAATACCGACTTCGCCGTTTTTCAAGAATATGGCCGTCTGAAAGGTTTGAAATGTCTGAAAAATCCCCGTCGCTGTTCGGCGGCGCAATGATCATCGCCGGCACGGTAGTCGGTGCGGGAATGTTTGCCAATCCCACCGCCACGTCAGGCGTGTGGTTCGCAGGTTCGCTCGCCGTATTGTTTTACACATGGTTTTCCATGCTCTCCGGCGGATTGATGCTGCTCGAGGTCAACACCCATTACCCGCACGGCGCGAGTTTCGATACGATGGTGAAAGACCTGCTCGGGCAGGGTTGGAACGTGGTCAACGGCCTGTCGGTCGCTTTCGTTTTATACCTGCTCACGTATGCCTACATATTTGTCGGCGGCGATTTGACCGCGCAGGGCTTGGGTAACCTGACCGGCAGCGCGGTACCGCTGGCGGCCGGACAGTTGCTGTTTTTCGTTGTACTGGCTTTGTGCGTGTGGGTGTCGAGCCATTGGGTAGGCCGTCTGACTTCCGTACTCATCGGCGGCATGGTGGTGGCCTTTTTCTGGGCGACGGGCGGCCTGCTCGGCAGCGTGAAAATGCCCGTATTACTTGATTCTGCTGCGCCTGAGGGTACGCAGTATTGGATTTACGTTGCCGCCGCTCTGCCTGTGTGCCTCGCTTCGTTCGGC
>NZ_JBHCJY010000042.1:0-30105 GCF_041804105.1 Neisseria sp. | reverse complement strand
CGGGAACAGGGTTTTCGGGGTCATGTCGGGTTTTTCCGTTGGTCGGTTGGAAAAGGCGGTTCGCGGGGCGGGTATGAAGCCTGACGAAACCGTGCCGGTACCGCCGGGTGATGCCCGCCTGCCGGCGGATACGGCCGGAACCGCAAGCGTCGGGAACACGGTTTCCGGTATTGCGGTACCGGCCTTTCGATGGTGCTCCGTTGCCGCTTCGGAAAGAGGACTGGAAACGTTTAGTCCGTCTGAAAATGCGGCAAAGCCTGTAAAAACCTACCGCCGCCGTCGGGCATCAATGCCGGGCTAAGCCTTTCTGCATCGGCCTGCGCGTAAGATCCGAAACACCGCGATGCGCGGATGGACGCTTGCCGTGTTTTCAGACGGCCTCTGCATCAGCGGGTAACGGGGATGCTGTCGAACGAGCCGACTTCGGGCAGGTCGATGCTGATGGTTTGTGTATTGGCGGGCGGCGCGGGGTATTTCAGGGTAACGGTAGTCATTCTGCTGCCGCCGCTCATGAACAGTTCCTTACCGTCGTTGCTTGTCGGGGAAGCGGAAAATTTGCCGCTTTCGTCTTGCAGCAGGCCGACTTTCTGTGCCGAGGTTTCGTCGATATATGACAAATCGGCCAATCTGGCATTGTAAGTGCTGAGATATTCATAATCGCCACTGGGCTTGCGTTCCGGTTCGAATACAAATTCCACGGTCAGAATCGGGCCGACCACTTTGGCTTTGGTCAGGTGCACGGTAGAGTTGTTGTAAGGCTTGCTCTGGATGGCCTGGATTTTAGAGCCTTGGGCCGGTTGCGCGGGGGCTTCCTTACGCATCAAATCCTCACCCGATGTGGCATTGCCCGACTGCTGGTTGGCAGCAGGTTGGGCGGGCGCAGACTGGTTCTGCTCCGCCGCCTGCTGCGCCGGCGCTTCTTCTTTTTGGCAGGCACCCAAACCGAGCAGGGCGGTGCAAATCAGTGTAAACGTAATCGAAGGTTTCATGGTTTTCCTTTGCTGGCAATGATTAAAACAGGTTTAACCCTAACTTAGATTAACAATTACGGTTAAAGTTTTCATGCCGTCTGAAAATAAATTTTCGAATGGCTTTGGTTTGGTAAAAGTCGGCAATAACACAGCCGCAGAAGTTTGCAGATCATTCGCAAAAGGCCGTCTGAAGAGTTTTCAGACGGTATCGGGCTTTGTTATGCCGATGGTTTTATTACAATTTCGTCTCCCCGTCATTCCCGTGCAGGCGGGAATCCGGAACTGAATGTTCAGAAATGGTTGTTTTTTCAATGGATGCCGGAACTCCAATTCTCTGGATTCCCGTCTGCGCGGGAATGACGGTTGATTCAGCATTAAATTTGCCGACGAGCATCACATTTTAAAGTCCCGTAGGTATGGTTAGCCTGCCCGTCGGGCGTAACTGTACGCAGAGGGATAGCGGATGCCTTCTGAAAACAGGTTTGCGGTTGGGGAATGTTTGTGTTTGTACGGTCACACCGTCTTTGGACGGCTAACCGTACCTACGGGGTTGTCGGGGATGGCAAAGGCCGTCTGAAAGTTTTCAGACGGCCTTTCATTTTCCTGAATCTATCTTAACCGCTATCTTAATTATTTCCGCGCGGGTGAGCATCCGGAGCGGAATGTGCGGAAACGGTTGTTTTACAAAGGATGCTGAAATTCAAACCACTGGATTCCCGCCTGCGCGGGAATGACGGCTGATTCAGCATTAAATTTGCCGACGAGCATCACATTTTAAAGTCCCGTAGGTATGTGGTTAGCCTGCCCGTCGGGCGTAGCCGTACGCAGAGGGATAAGCGGATGCCGTCTGAAAACAGGTTTGCGGTTGGGAAATGTTTGCGTTTGTACGGTTACGCCGTCTTTGGACGGCTAACCGTACCTACGGGGTTGTCGGGGATGGCAAAGGCCGTCTGAAATTTTTCAGACGGCCTTTGTCTGGCAGTTGCGGCGGGTTGCAAATCTGATCTTATCTATGACGAGGCAATGGGGAGCGTTGTCTGCTTGTCTCGTCGGCGGGCTACAAATCCGACACCGCCATCAAACTTGCATTCCCGCCTGCTGCGGTGGTGTTGGTGCTGCACGAAACTTCTTCGAACACCTGCATGATGTCCAAGCCGTTTTCGGACGGTAGGATTTTGATGAGGGCGCCGTCTTGTTGGGCGAGCGATTGGCGGTATTCGTCGGTTAGCGGGGTGAGGGCGGCGACGTGGCGGATGCCGGCGGTTTCGGGGCGGCGGTGGATTTCGGCCAGGCCTTGCAGTGCGTCGGCGTGGGCGGCGAGCGGCGAATCGGGTTCGATGACGGCTTTGATGCCGGATGCGGCCAGTTCGATCAGGGCGGCGAAGGCCGTCTGAATGTCGCCGCCGTGCAGCCAGACGCGTTCGGGGGCGTGCCAGCTCAGGGCGTTGCGTTCGCCCGTAGGGCCGGGCAGCACGGTTTCGGCGTTGCGCAGGGTGCGGATGCGCGCCTGGCCGAGTTTGGCGGCCAGCGCCATGATGCTTTCCTGCGGCAGGGCGAGGCTTTGCAGCACGCTTTGGGCTTTGGCCAGCGCGGCTTCGTCGGCCTGGCCGATGCGGCTGAGCGTCGGCATTTTCCATTTGTCGAGACGGCACAGGCGTTGCAGGTAGAACGGGCCGCCTGCTTTGGGGCCGGTACCGGAGAGTCCGTGGCCGCCGAAGGGCTGGACGCCGACGACGGCGCCGACGATGTTGCGGTTCACGTAAACGTTGCCCGCTTCGATGCGGCTCTTGATGTGTTCCACCGTGCCGTCGATGCGGCTGTGGATGCCGTGGGTGAGGGCGTAGCCTTTGGCGTTGATTCGGTCGATGAGCGCGTCGAGGCTGTCCGAACGGTAGCGCACGACGTGCAGCACGGGGCCGAACACTTCGCGCTGCAAGTCGTCGAGGTTGTTCAGTTCGAACATGACCGGGGCGATGAATGTGCCGTTGCCCGCGTTTTCAGACAGGCCTGCTTCGTGGAACGATTTGGCCAGGCCTTTCATTTTTTCGATGTGCGCCGACAGGTTGCCCTGCGCTTCGGCGTCGATGACGGGGCCGACGTCGGTGGACAGATGCAGCGGGTTGCCCACGCGCAGTTCGTCCATCGCGCCTTTGATCATGGCGGTGAAATGGTCGGCGATGTCTTCCTGCAAACAGAGAATCCGCAGTGCGGAACAGCGCTGCCCCGCGCTGTCGAAGGCGGAATTGAGCACGTCGGCGACGACTTGCTCGGGCAGGGCGGTGGAATCCACAATCATCGCGTTCTGGCCGCCCGTTTCGGCGATGAGCACGGGATTGTCGGCGCGTTTGGCCAGCGTTTGGTTGATGAGGCGGGCGACTTCGGTCGAACCCGTGAAAATCACGCCGCCGATGCGCTCGTCGCCGGTGAGTGCCGCACCGATGTCGCCCGCGCCGAGCACGAGTTGCAGGTTTTCAGACGGCACGCCCGCGCGGTGCAGCAGGGTAACGGCGTAATGCGCAATCAGGCCGGTCTGTTCGGCGGGCTTGGCGACCACGCTGTTGCCCGCGGCCAGCGCGGCAACGACTTCGCCCACGAAAATCGCCAGCGGGAAATTCCACGGGCTGACGGCGGCCATCACGCCCGCACCCTGCGCGCCGGCGGGCAGCGTCTGCTCGGCTTCGTCGGCGTAGTAGCGGCAGAAATCGACCGCTTCGCGCACTTCGGCGATGGCGTTTTGCAGGGTTTTGCCCGCTTCGCGCACCGCCAGCATCATCAGCGCAGGCGTGTGCTCTTCCAGCAGATCGGCGAAACGGCGCAGGCAGGCGGCGCGTTCGGCAGCGGGTGTGGCGGCCCATTTCGGCTGCGCGGCCACGGCGGCGGCCACGGCTTCGCGCACCAATTCCGCATCGGCGAACGACACCGTACCGACAATATCGGCGTGGTCGGCGGGGTTTTTTACATCGGAGGCCGTCTGAACGGGGCGGCTTTCGCCGTTAATGATTGACGCGGCTTCAAACGTTTGCGCGGCGGCTTCGTTCATGCCTGTCTGAAGATGGTGCAGCACGTTTTCGTTGCTCAAATCCGTGCCCTGCGAATTCAGACGGCCTTCGCCGTAGAGGTTGCGCGGCAGCGGCAGCGCGCCGTGCAGGCGGATGCCCTGTTGGGCGACGGTGTCGAACGGGCTGCGGATCAGCTCGTCGATGCCGATTTTTTCGTCGACGATTTGGTTCACGAACGACGAGTTCGCGCCGTTTTCCAGCAGGCGGCGCACCAGATAGGCCAGCAGGGTTTCGTGCGTGCCGACGGGGGCGTAGATGCGCACGCGGCGGCCCAGGTTTTGCGCGCCGACCACTTGGTCGTACAGCGTTTCGCCCATGCCGTGCAGGCATTGGAATTCAAATTCCTTGCCTTCGCCCATCTGGTACACCGCCGTCAGCGTGTAGGCGTTGTGCGTGGCGAATTGGGGGAACACCGCGTCTTGCGCGTCCAGCAGTTTGCGCGCGCAGGCCAGGTAGGAAATGTCGGTGTGCACCTTGCGGGTGTACACGGGGTAGCCGTCCATACCGTCCACCTGCGCCCATTTGATTTCGCTGTCCCAATACGCGCCTTTCACCAAACGAATCATCAGCTTCTGATTGTTGCGCCGCGCCAAGTCCACCAAATAATCAATCACGAACGGGCAACGCTTCTGATAGGCCTGCACCACGAAACCGATGCCGTTAAAGCCCGCCAAATCGGGGTCGGACACCAGCTGTTCCATCAAATCCAGCGACAGCTCCAAGCGGTTGGCTTCTTCGGCATCGATATTCAGGCCGATGTTGTATTGTTTCGCCAAGAGAAAAAGTTCTTTCAGACGCGGCAGCAGCTCGTTCATCACACGTTCGTGCTGGGCGCGGAAATAGCGCGGATGGATGGCCGACAGTTTCACCGAAATGCCGTTGCCCTCGTACACGCCCGCGTTTTGCGCGTCTTTGCCGATGGCGTGGATGGCGTCCACATAATCCTGATAGTAGCGGTCGGCATCGGCCTGCGTCATCGCCGCCTCGCCCAGCATGTCGAACGAAAAACGGTAGCCCGATTTTTCGCGCTCCTTGCCGTTTTGCAGCGCCTCTTCGATGGTCTGCCCCGTAACGAACTGTTTGCCCAGCATCCGCATCGCGTAATCCACGCCCTTGCGGATAAGCGGCTCGCCGCCTTTGCCCAACACCCGCGTGAGGCTTGCGCCCAGCGTCTGCTCGCTGGTTTGCGCCGTCAGCTTGCCCGTAATCAGCAGTCCCCACGCCGCGGCGTTCACAAACAGGCTCGGGCTGTTGTTCAGATGGCTTTTCCAGTTGCCGTCCGAAAGTTTGTCGGCAATCAGCTTGTTGCGCGTGGCGTTATCGGGAATGCGCAGCAGGGCTTCGGCCAAACACATCAAGGCCACGCCCTCTTCGCTCGACAGTGAAAATTCGTGCATCAGCGCGTCCACCCCGCTCGATTTCGTGCGGTTTTCGCGCACCTGCGCCACCAGCCGCCGCGCCAAATCCGCCGCCGTTCGTTGTTCGGCATCGCTCATCTGCGCGCGCTGGAGCATATCCTGCACGGCCTCGGTTTCGTCGCGGCGGTAGGCATCGGTAACGGCCTGGCGCAAAGGGGTTTGGGCGGAATGGGCGAAGTGGAACATGGTGTTTCTCCTTGGTGTTGACGGCTGTTTTGATGGCGGAACCGCAAATGGGCAGGGCGGAACCGTGCCGCAGATTCGAATGCAATGCCGCCGTGTTTTCAGACAGGCATTCAGACGGCGTGCAGGCCGTCTGAAAACAGAACGGGACGGATGTTCCGCCCGCAGCGGCAGTGTACCAAAGCTCGGGGAAAGGCGGTAGGGATGCGCGGGGGAGGGCCGGCATTTATGCCCGGCAGAGGGTGCTGTTATTTGCAGACGGTGCTTCCGTTTGCAGGGCGGGTGTGAACCTGCCCTGCGGCTGAAACGTTTTTTCAGACAGGCGTTTGCGTTTTCAGACGGCATCGATTGGTGGGTTGACACCCGCCCTACGGCTTGAGTTTCAGACAGGCATTGGTTTTCAGACGGCCTGCACATGGCAATGCGGCTTGTGTGAATTTTTCGGACGGGCTGGACCTTTGCAAAACTCGGTTTAAATCTGAAAACCTATGCCCGTCATTCCCGCGCAGGCGGGAATCCAGAATTTTAATCTACTGTAATTTCTAAATATTTCTGAAACCGATAAGTCTGGATTCCCGCTTGCGCGGGAATGACGGATTAAAGGTTTCCGAATATTTGCGAGTTTTGCAAAGGTGTTGGGCTTTGTCAGACTTCATTCGCCGCGGTTCGGATGCCGTCTGGAAATGCCTGCCGCGGGTTACGGGGCGGTTTTTTGGGCTTTGAGTACGGTTTTGCCGTTTCCGTCGAGCCATTCCATCTGTGTGCCGCTGATGCGGTAGGTGCGGGCTTGGCCGACGGCTGCGCCGAGGCGGGCGTCGGTGTCTGTCTGCTGTTTGTCGGGGCAGGCCATCAGGGTGCTGGCGGCGTCGGAAAAGGTCAGGCGGGCGCTGCTGGTGCGGTATTGGCCGACCAGGTTGTTGCAGCCGCCGGAGGCGGTGAAGCGGCCGTCGGCGCGCAGTTCGAGTTTGACCTGCGGGGGCAGGGCGGCGGTGTCGGCTTCCTGCACCTGCCATGTGCCGACGAGGTTTTCGGGCGGCGTGGCGGCGCAGGCGGCAAGGAGGAGGACGGACAGGAGGGCGGGGGCTTTCATGGTTTTTCCTTTCGGTTGTCGGGTTGGGGCAAATGTTTCGGGCGTTTCGTGTTTTCCCACGGAGAACGGGTTGTTGCGGGAGGCAGGCCGTTTGAAAAGTTTTTCAGACAGGCATGGTTATTCGGTTTTGCAGGGTATAAGTTCGTAGGTTGGGTGTAACCCCACCGCTGTTCAGACGGCGTCAATTGGTGGGTTGACACCCACCCTGCAGCTTGGGTTTCAGACAGGCATCTGTGTTTTCAGACGGCGTGGGTTGGGGAACGGGCATCCGAAATTCAAGGTTTGCCAACTGTATTTTCAGGCCGTCTGAAATGTTGGACGTTCCGGCGAGCTGTTTCCTTTCCTTGTAGGTCGGGCATTCATGCCCGACAATGGATGGTTCCGTTTGCCGTTTCGTCGGGCATGAATGCCCGACCTACGGTGTTTTTGTGTGTGTAGGGTGGGTGTGAACCTACTACTTTTCAGATGGTGTCAATTGGTGGGTTTACACCCACCCTGCGGTTTGGGTTTCAGACAGGCTTTGTCGGGGCGGATGCCGTCTGAAAACGGGAAGCGGGTATGCGGTAAAGCGTTGCCGTGCTGCGTCGGTTTCGGCGCGGGCTTGGTGAACGGCGGCTTCGGTTGCGGAACGGTAAACCGGTGCGGTTTGGTATTTTAGATGTGCCGTTCGGTGTTTCGTTCACTGTTTTTCAGACGGCATCTGTATCAGGCCGTCTGAAAACGGGCGGCAAAAAGCGGGCATGTGCCCGCTTTGCTTATCTGGCTGCGCGGTATTCCGCGTCGGCCTGTTCGAATTTTTCCACCACTTCGCGCGGGGGTTCTTTGCCGGCCAGCGACACGATCATGGAAACCATCCAGCAGGCGATGAAGCCGGGAACGATTTCGTACATGGTGGCCATGCCTGCGGCTTTGAGCGCGGGGTTGGCGAATTCGGCCCAGGCCACGCATACCACGGCGCCGGTAATCATGCCGGCCAGCGCGCCGTGCGCGGTCATGCGTTTCCACAATACCGACAGAATCACGACGGGGCCGAACGCGGCGCCGAAGCCCGCCCATGCGTAGGAAACCAGTCCCAAGACTTTGCTCTCGGGGTTGGAGGCAATCAGAATGGCGATGACGGCCACGGCCAATACCATGATGCGGCCGACCCAAACCAGTTCGCCCTGTGGTGCGTTGCGGCGCAGGAAGCCTTTGTAGAAGTCTTCGGTAATCGCGCTGGAGCATACGAGCAGTTGGCACGACAGGGTGGACATGACGGCGGCAAGGATGGCGGACAGGATGATGCCGGCAATCCACGGATTGAACAGGATGGTGGAGAGGGCGATGAAGATGCGTTCGTTGTTGCCGTCCATCGCGCCGACTTGGTCGGGATGGGCGCCGAAGTAGGCGATGCCGAAATAGCCGACGGCTACGGCGCCGCCTAGGCAGAGGATCATCCAGGTCATGCCGATGCGGCGCGCGCTGGTGAGCGATTTGACGTTTTCGGCGGCCATGAAGCGGGCGAGGATGTGCGGCTGGCCGAAATAGCCCAAGCCCCATGCGGCGGTGGAGATGATGCCGAGGAAGGTGGTGCCGGCAAACAGGCTGCCGTATTCTTTGCCGGTGGTTTGGGCGGCGGCTTGAATGGCGGCGTTCATTTCGTCTGCGCCGCCGAGCGCGAGGTAAACCATTATCGGGGTCAGAATCAGCGCGAAAATCATCAGGGTGGCCTGTACGGTGTCTGTCCAGCTTACCGCGAGAAAGCCGCCGATGAAGGTGTAGGCGATGGTTGCGCCCGCGCCCAGCCACATGGCGGTTTCGTAGCTCATGCCTTCAAACAGGCTCTGGAACAGGCGTGCGCCCGCCACGATGCCGGAGGCGCAGTAAATGGTGAAGAAAAACAGGATGATGATGGCGGAAATCACCTTCATCGCATGGCCGTGCGCGCCGAAACGGTGGTAGAAATAATCCGGCAGCGTGAGCGCGTTGTTGGCGTATTCGGTGTGCACGCGCAGGCGGCCGGCCACCAAAAGCCAGTTGAGCCACGCGCCGATGACCAGCCCGATGGCAATCCACGCTTCGCTCAGGCCCGCGGCATAAATCGCGCCGGGCAGCCCCATCAGCAGCCAGCCCGACATGTCGGACGCACCGGCGGACATCGCGGTAACGAACGGGCCGAGACTGCGCCCGCCGAGAATATAGTCGTCGAAATTGCGCGTGGAGAAGTAGGCGGCAAGGCCGATGAGAAGGACGGCAACCAGATAGATGCCGAAGGTGATGTACATGGGATTCATATTTTTCTGCTCCTCAAGGCTGTGCGCGTGCGCAAGCCGGTTGTTTTTCTGATAAAGCGCCGGTGGAAGTTGCGGAGCGGATTTCCGAAAAATCCTTTTAACGGCAAATGCTTGCGCAAGAAAACAAAAGCATGGTGTCTGTAAAAACGCAGGCATCGGCGGTGAGCATACCGTAAAAGACCGTGAAAGCAAAGCATCTGCGCCGTTTTGTGTAGTCGGATGTAATAAAGGCCGTCTGAATGTTTTCAGACGGCCTTGCGAATACGATGCCCGATATTACAGGCTGTAATACATTTCGAATTCCAGCGGGTGCGGTGCCATGCGGATGCGGCGTACGTCTTCTTCTTTGAAGGCGATGTAGCTGTCGATCCAGTCTTTGCTGAACACGCCGCCGCGCGTCAGGAATTCGTGGTCGGCACGCAGGGCTTCAAGGGCTTCTTCCAGCGAGGCGCACACGGTCGGCACGAGCGCGTCTTCTTCGGGCGGCAGGTCGTACAGGTTTTTGGTGGCCGGTTCGCCCGGGTGGATTTTGTTTTGGATGCCGTCCAAACCGGCCATCAGCAGCGCGGCAAAGGCCAGATACGGGTTGGCGGACGGGTCGGGGAAACGGGCTTCGATGCGCACGGCTTTCGGGCTGGTTACCGCCGGAATGCGGATGGAGGCGGAACGGTTTTTGGCGGAGTAGGCCAGTTTGACCGGTGCTTCAAAGTGCGGCACCAGGCGTTTGTAGGAGTTGGTGGCGGGGTTGCAGATGGCGTTGAGCGCTTTGGCGTGTTTGATGATGCCGCCGATGTAGTACAAAGCGGTTTCGCTCAAGCCCGCATAGCCGTCGCCCGCAAACAGGTTCTGCCCGTCTTTCCAGATGGACTGGTGGACGTGCATGCCCGAGCCGTTGTCGCCCATGATGGGTTTGGGCATGAAGGTGGCGGTTTTGCCGAAATTGTGGGCCACGTTGAAAATCACGTATTTCTGGTCTTGGGTTTGGTCGGCGCGGCGCACCAGCGTGTTGAAGCGGGTACCGATTTCCATTTGGCTGCCGGTGCCGACTTCGGCGTGGTGCACTTCCACTTCGATGCCGATTTCTTCGAGAATGTTGACCATGGCCGAACGCAAATCCTGTCCTGCATCCACGGGTGCGACGGGTGCGTAGCCGCCCTTAACGGTGGAACGGTGGCCGGTGTTTTGGCCGTCGAGATGCAGGCCGCTGGCCCATGCGCCGCTTTCCGAAGTGATTTCGTAGCGGGTTTTGTGCATGCCGGTTTCGAATTCCACGCCGTCGAACACGAAAAACTCGGGTTCGGGGCCGAAAAACGCCGTGTCGCCGATGCCCGACGATTTCAGGTAGGCTTCGGCGCGTTTGGCGATGGAACGCGGGTCGCGGTCGTAGCCCTGGCCATTGGCGGGGTCGATGACGTCGCAGATAACGGCAACGGTGGTGTCGTCGTAAAACGGGTCGATATAGGCGGTGGCCGGGTCGGGCCGGAGCTGCATGTCGGAAGCCTGCACGCCTTTCCAGCCGCCGATGGACGAGCCGTCGAACGCCTGCCCGTTTTCAAACCATTCTTCGGGGTCGTCGAGCACGATACGGGCGGGAACGGTAAAGTGGTGCTGCTTGCCGTTGGTGTCGGTGAAGCGCAAATCTACGAAGCGGGCTTCGTTTTCTTCAATCAGTTTGACAACGTCTTTGACAGACATGATGGCTCCTAAAATCGGTATGGAATCTATGGCGGAAAAGGTTCAACTGCGGTATTTTGCCACAGTTGGGGTACGAAAAACACGGTTTGCGGCAAATAAAATAACGGGCGGCGGTTTGCCCGGCAAAGGCCGTCTGAAAATACCGGTGCGAAGGAAAACGGGTTGCCGAGAGCGGTTGGCTCGGGATTGTCTTTATGAACAGGCTGTGTCGGTACTGTACGTGGATTGAGGCCGCAGCGTTTGCAACCGTCATTCCGGCTCAAGCGGGTATTCACACCGTTATGTTCAGGGATAAGATTTTTTGGCAGCTTTTCCGGTTTTCCGGATTCCCGCCTGAGCCGGAATAATAAAGATATGGATGTCGTTAAGGCATCATCCAACATTACAGCCTTAAAAATACGGTGCAGCTTCCCGTAAGGTGCGGACAGCGGTTTTCAGACGGCCTTGATGTTGTTGGGAACAGGGCCGCGGATGGACGGCTGAAATATAATTTTCGACGGGGAAATTGTCAACAATTTTGGTGCGGATGTTTTGCGCCGTACTTTGGCGAAACGTTCGCCGATAAAGTCCTGCTTGGGTTTTCCGGATGGAAAAGGCAGCGGAAAAATGCGGCGGAAAAGTGCAAAAAAGCGTTTTCAGACGGCCTTTGCCGTTGAAAGCGCCGTCGGGCAGATAAAACACCGTTATAATGATGACATGCCGCGTGTGCACATGTGTTGGTTCAGGCCGTCTGAAGCCCGACGCATCTACGGATGCCCAATCGGGGGGAACGGCGGTATCGGCCTCAACCGCACCGTTTAAACACAAAGCCTGATGAATAAACCTAAGCGCAGTCGTATCCAAAGGAATGCCATGATGAATCTGAAACCCCGTTATGCCGTGTTCGGCAATCCCGTCGCCCACAGTAAATCGCCGCAAATCCATCAGGAATTTGCCAAACAGGAAGGTGCGGACATCGATTACGGCCGAATTTGCGCCGACATCGGCGGGTTTGCGGAAGCAGCGGCGCGCTTTTTTGCCGAAGGCGGGCAGGGCGCGAATGTAACGCTGCCGTTCAAAGTCGATGCCTACAACTGGGTGGACGAACATTCCGAGCGTGCTTTGGCGGCAGGGGCGGTGAACACGGTTATCCCGTTGGGGGGCGGGCGTTTCCTGGGGGACAATACCGACGGCGTCGGCATGGTGCAGGATATCCTGAAAGCGCAGAACGTCGGCATTGCGGGCAGGAACATTCTGATTATCGGTGCGGGCGGCGCGGTGCGCGGCGTGGTGCCTGTGTTGCAGGACGAAAAACCGGCGGGCATCGTTATCGCCAACCGGACACCCGAAAAAGCGCGGGAACTGGCCGGCAGGTTCGGCGTTCAGACGGCCTTATTGTCGGAACTGCCTGCCGACGGCTTCGACATCATCATCAATGCTTCGTCGGGCGGTTTGAGCGGCGAACTTCCCGACATCGCGCCCGAGGTGTTCGGCAAGTGCCTGTTGGCCTACGATATGGTTTACGGCAAAGAAGCCGAACCGTTTTTACGTTTTGCCCGAGCGTCGGGTGCGGTGCAAACCGCCGACGGGCTGGGCATGCTGGTCGGGCAGGCCGCCTTTTCCTACCAGCTGTGGCGCGGTTTTGCACCCGACATCGTTCCCGTTATCCGCACAATCAAGGAACTCTGAGATGCGTATCCTGAAATGGCTCGTCGCGCTGCCGGTGGCCGTGTTCGTTTTTTTCAATGCCTATGTTTACGGTAACATCATTACCTACCGCGCCGTCGCACCGCACAAAACGTCGTTTATGTGGGTGCGGATGAACCAGTACGCGCGCGAAAACCGCGATGTTTCTCTCGATTACCGCTGGGTGCCGTACAACCGGATTTCCGTCAATCTGAAAAAGGCGCTGATTGCTTCCGAAGACGCCGCGTTTTCCAGCCACAGCGGTTTCGATTGGAACGGCATCAAAAACGCGATGCGGCGCAACGAAGCCAGCGGCACCATCAAAGGCGGCGGTTCCACCATCAGCCAGCAGCTGTCGAAAAACCTGTTTCTCAACGAATGGCAGAGCTATATCCGCAAAGGCGAAGAAGCCGCCATCACCGCTATGCTCGAAGCCACCACCGACAAAGACCGTATTTTCGAACTTTATCTGAACGTTATCGAATGGGGGCACGGCGTATTTGGCGCTGAAGCTGCGGCGCGGCATTTCTATAAAAAGCCCGCCGCCAACCTCACCAAACAGCAGGCTGCCAAGCTCGCCGCCCGTGTTCCCGCGCCGCTGTTCTACGCCGACAACCCCAAGTCCAAACGCCTGCGTGGTAAAACCAATATTATCCTGCGGCGGATGGGTTCGGCGGAACTGCCGGAGAACGAATAAGGCCGTAACTGCCGTATCCGGTGGCTTTTCAGACGGCCTGCTAATGTCAGATGAAGCCGTGGAAAAGCATGGGTGATGGTTTTTTGTTTGGCTGTGATCGGCACGGCAGAAAGCGTTTGTCCCCAATATTGCGGATAAATTTTAGGCAATGGCAGAAATCAATTCGCCGCCGCAGGTAAAAATGAAAAGGCCGTCTGAAACTTTTTCAGACGGCCTTTTTACCTACTGTTTTTATGGTTTATTGGTTTTAAATATATGTGGATTTTCTTTATCCTGGTCATCAATCGGCCGTAACACTTTACATGGGACACCGCCTGCAATCATATTGTCGGGAATGTCTTTCGTTACTACGCTGCCGGCGGCAATGACTACATTGCTGCCGATGGTTATGCCCGGCATGACTTTCACGCCGCCGCCGAACCAGACATTATCGCCAACCGTAATCGGGTGGGCGTATTCCAAGCCTTGATTGCGGCGTTCGGCGTCAACCGGGTGTCCGGAGGTGTAGAAACCGCAGTCGGGCGCGATGAAAACGTTGTCGCCGAAGGTAACTTTTGCGCCGTCGAGTATCACCAGATTATGATTGGCATAGAAATTTTCGCCCAATTCGATGTTGTAGCCGTAGTCGCACCAAAACGGCTGGGTAATGTAAAAATGCTGGGGTGTTTTTCCCAATAAGCGGCGCAGGATTTCGGTTTGCTTCGCGTTTTCAGACGGCCTGGTTTGGTTGAACTCAAAACAAGCGTCTTTAGCGTCGGCGCGTTCTTGTAACAATTCGGCATCATGATTGGCATCGTATAACACGCCTGCCTGCATTTTTTGTTTTTCAGTCGGCATCGTTTCACCTTGAATACAAATAAACTTGAGGCCGTCTGAAAAGAAATTTTTCAGACGGCCTCAAGCGGTTAAACGGCCACCGCCGCTTTGATGTGCGGGTGCGGGTCGTAATCCGTCAGTTCGAAATCTTCAAACTTGAATGCAAACAAATCTTTCACCTCGGGATTGATTTTCATCGTCGGCAGCGGGCGTGGTTCGCGGGAGAGTTGCAGTTCGGCCTGTTCGAAATGGTTGCTGTAAAGGTGTGCGTCGCCGAAAGTGTGGATGAATTCGCCTGCTTTCAAACCGCATACCTGCGCCATCATCATGGTCAGCAGCGCGTAGCTGGCGATGTTGAACGGTACGCCCAAGAAAATATCGGCGCTGCGTTGGTAGAGCTGGCAGGAGAGTTTGCCGTCGGCAACGTAAAACTGGAACAGCGCATGGCAGGGCGGCAAGGCCATTTCGTCAACAAGGGCGGGATTCCATGCGGAAACGATTAAGCGGCGGCTGTCGGGATTTTTTTTGATTTGTTCCACCACGTTGGCGATTTGGTCGATGTGGCGGCCGTCGGGAGCGGGCCAGCTGCGCCATTGGTAGCCGTAAACGGGGCCTAAGTCGCCGTTTTCGTCGGCCCATTCGTCCCAAATCGAAACATTGTTGTCTTTCAGGTATTTGATGTTGGTGTCGCCTTTGAGAAACCACAACAGCTCGTGGATGATGGAGCGCAGGTGCAGCTTTTTGGTGGTCAGAAGCGGAAAGCCGTCGTTCAAATCGAAACGCATTTGATGGCCGAATACCGAGCGCGTACCCGTGCCGGTGCGGTCGGATTTGTCGGTGCCGCGGGTTAAAACGTGCTGCATCAGGTCGAGATATGGTTTCATGTCGTGCCTTCGGATGTTTTGCAGGTCTGCGGAATGCAGCCTGAGGGCGGATTATAGCAGGCCGTGTGCATCGCGTGCCAATAGGCGGAAGATGTGTGCTGCAATTGGCGGATTCGGCGGCAAGCGGCGGTTTGTCTAAAAAAGAAAGCACAGGCCGTCTGAAACCCGTTTTTCAGACGGCCTGGTGCTGGAACAGGAAGGTTTTTAGGATTAATTGTTGACAATCTAAGTTTTGCTGTTTTAAAAAATCTGATTAAAATCAAAAAATAAGTTTAGATTGTTGACAATTTTACGTGAAAAAGCTTGGCAGAAAAATAAAATGGGTTTATAGTTTTCTCCACGAAATCCCGTGTGATTGTTACAAACCGTTTACCTTAGTCCGGAGAAGAAAATGACAGACTTAAACAACCTGTTCGCCAAGATCAAACAGCGCGATCCCAACCAAACCGTATTCCATCAGGCTGTCGAAGAAGTGTTCCAAAGTCTCGGCCCGTTTCTGGCGCAAAACCAGAAATATACCAAGCAGGGTCTGCTTGAGCGCATCGTCGAACCCGAGCGCGTGATTATGTTCCGCGTACCGTGGGTGGACGACAAAGGCGAAGTGCAGGTCAACCGCGGCTACCGCGTGCAGATGTCTTCCGCCATCGGTCCCTACAAAGGCGGTCTGCGTTTCCATCCCAGCGTGGATTTGGGCGTATTGAAATTTCTGGCCTTCGAGCAGGTGTTCAAAAACTCGCTGACCACCCTGCCGATGGGCGGCGGCAAAGGCGGTTCGGATTTCGACCCCAAAGGCAAATCCGACGGCGAAGTGATGCGCTTCTGCCAATCGTTTATGAGCGAACTGTTCCGCCACATCGGCGCGGATACCGACGTACCCGCCGGCGACATCGGTGTGGGTGGTCGTGAAATCGGCTTCCTGTACGGCCAATACAAACGCCTGCGCAACGAATTCGCATCCGTGCTTACCGGCAAAGCCCTGCAATGGGGTGGCAGCCTGATTCGTCCCGAAGCCACCGGTTACGGTACCGTTTACTTTGCCGAAGCCATGCTGAAAACCCGAGGCGACAGCTTTGCCGGCAAACGCGTGGTGGTTTCCGGTTCGGGCAACGTTGCCCAATACGCCTGTGAAAAATCCATCCAGTTGGGTGCGAAAGTGCTGACCGTTTCCGATTCCAACGGTTTCGTGAAATTCGCCGACAACGGCATGACCGAAGCGCAACTGGCCGCCCTGATCGAACTGAAAGAAGTGCGCCGCGAACGTTTGTCGGTTTACGCCAAAGAACAGGGCTTGGAATACTTTGCCGACCAAAAACCGTGGAGCGTGCCGTGCGACATCGCGCTGCCTTGCGCAACCCAGAACGAATTGGACGAAAACGATGCCAAAACGCTGTTGTCCAACGGCTGTTTCGTGGTGGCCGAAGGTGCCAATATGCCGTCCACTCTGGGTGCGGTCGAAGCCTTCGTCAACGCGAAAATCCTGTATGCCCCGGGCAAAGCGGCCAACGCCGGCGGCGTGGCGACTTCGGGTCTCGAAATGAGCCAAAACGCCATCCGCCTGTCTTGGACGCGCGAAGAAGTTGACCAGCGGCTGTTGGGCATCATGTTGAGCATCCACGAATCCTGCGTGCAGTACGGCAAAGAAAACGGCACCGTCAACTATGTCAACGGTGCGAACATCGCCGGTTTCGTCAAAGTTGCCGATGCCATGCTGGCACAGGGCGTGGTGTAAGGTTTTCCTGATTTTGAGTGGCTGTAAAAGCGAAGGCCGTCTGAAAATTTTTCAGACGGCCTTTTATCGTTTGACTGCGTTTGCGTGCCACACATGCCGTCTGAAAAACCATTTCAGACGGCATGTATCGTTTGGCAGTTGAGACAGAGCATTGGTCTGTGCGGCGTCGCTCACAGCCGTCATTCCAGCGCAGGCGAGAATCCATGTTTGCCGTTAAGGTTTGGTTGGATAACCGTTTAACAGTGAATGTTTCCCGTATTTCTCCATGGATTCCCGCCTGTGCGGGAATGACGGTATTAGGGAAACTGCCGCATTATTCTGGTAACGGTTCCCGTGTTCCATTTGATATGGTTGTACTTGCAATAAACAGGCCGTCTGAAAAACGTTTTCAGACGGCCTGTTTCGGTTGGGGAGCAAAACTGCGGCTACATCCGTCCCAATTCCCGTTGCAGTGCCTGTATGCTCAATTGATGGTCGAGCACACTGCTTTGCAGGGAGTTGATTTGCTGTTGGTTAATGGTGCCGCCTTTGGCGGTTCGGGCTTCGCTGAGCGATTTCTGTGCGGTGTTCAGGGCTTTGCGTTCGTTGGCCAGTTCCTGCTCGAGAATGCTGCGGCGGCTGTTGTTGGCGGGTTTCGGTACGGAAGCGGCAGCCGTGGGCGCGGGTACATATGCGGCTTTGACCGGGGCGGCTTTAGGAACGGCGGCTCTGGCGGTGTTCTGTTTTTTACGTGTGGGGCGGGCTGCGGTTTCGCTGCCGTTGTCTGCGCGGATAACGGGCGGGGGAGGAGGTGCGTCGTAGCGGGCGCTGCTGTATTTGCCGATGGAGGGCAGGTCGGCGGAACGGCAGTCGCCGCCCGGGTTGGACGTGTAAACGGTTTCGCCGTTGCGTTCGCAGGTGTAGATTCTTGCGGCTTGTGCGGTTTGGGCGGCTGCGGCGGCAAGCAGCAGGCCGATAATCCCGTGCAGTGTTTTCATATGTATTTTTGACGACTTTTGTTGTGATTGTGTTGTGGGGTAGGGGGACGGGTTGTCCGTTTTACATCGGCGGCGGCGGTTCCGGCATGGGCGCGGCTGCGGGTTTGGGGGCAGCAGGTTTTACGGCGGACGGAACGGGCGGCGGTGTTTGCGGTTTGGTGTCCGCTACGGCTGCTTGGGGGGCTGCGGGTGTTTTTTCCGCCGTGTGGCCGTTTGCGCTGCTTTGCGGTTTTTCAGACGGCGTGTTTTGGGCCGTGCCGTTTTGTGCGGGCGCGTATTTTACGCCGTTGTAGCCGCTGATGCGGGGCAGTTTTTCGTTTTTGCATTTGCCGCTGCCGTCGGAGGTATAGACGGTACGGCCGCCGGAAATGCAGGTAAACACCTGGGCGGCTGCCGGTACGGACAGGGCGAGTGCGGCGGTTGCTGCGGTTAGGGAGAGGGTGGTTTTCAGAGACATGTTTTCCTGTTTCATATGGTGTTGCGGTTTTCAGACGGCCTTTCAGCTTGGAAACTGCGCTTCGATTTCGGCGTGTACCCGTTCGAGTTCTTCCTGATGGGACAGCCAGCTTTCTTCTAGTTTTGTTAATTTTACTTTTGTTTCTGTTAATTTTGCCAGCGTTTTTTGCAGTTCGGCTTTGTTTTCATCGCTATACGCATCTTCTTGTGCCAAAAATGTTTCACAGGCCGTCTGAATTTCCGTCAGCCCGGCCATTTCTTTTTCGGCTTGGTCGATTTTCTGCTGTATCGGTTTGGTGCGGCGGGCTTTTTCCTGGCGCATCTGGGCTTCCAGCCGTTTGGTGTCTTTGCGGTTTTGGCTTTGCACTGAGGCTGCGGGGGAGGCTGCGGCATTTTCCTGCGCCAAACGCCATTGGCGGTAGTCGTTCAAATCGCCGTCGAACGGTTTCAGACGGCCTTGGTCAATCAGTAGGAAGCTGTCGGTGGTGGCTTCGAGCAGGCTGCGGTCGTGCGACACCACAATCAGCGCGCCCTGAAAGCTTTGCAGCGCGAGCGTGAGCGCGTGGCGCATGTCCAAATCGAGGTGGTTGGTCGGTTCGTCGAGCAGCAGCAGGTTGGGTTTCTGCCACACGATCATCGCCAGCGCGAGACGGGCTTTTTCGCCGCCGGAAAACGGTTCGATTTTCTGCAATGCCGCATCGCCGACGAAATTGAAACCGCCGAGAAAGTTGCGGATTTCCTGTTCGCGCACGGCGGGCGAAAGCTGTTGGATGTGCCAGACGGGGCTTTGGTCGTCGCGCAGGGTGTCGAGCTGGTGTTGGGCGAAATAGCCGATGTTGAGTTTGTCGGACTTGGTGATGCTGCCCGAACGCAATTCGAGTTCGCCTGCCAAGGCTTTGATAAATGTGGATTTTCCGCTGTCGTTGACACCGAGCAGGCCGTAGCGCGCGCCGCTTTCGAGCGAAAGGGTGATGTCGTGCAGAACGGTGCTGCTGCCGTAGCCCAAGGCGGCTTTGTCCAGCTTTAACAAGGGGTTGGGCAGATGGGCGGGGCTGTCGAATTCAAACGAAAATTCGCTGTCGAGATGCGCGGGCGCGATGCGTTCCAGCTTGGCCAAGGCTTTCATACGGCTTTGCGCCTGCACTGCTTTGGTGGCCTTGGCTTTGAAACGGTCGATAAACGATTGCAGGTGTTTGATGTGCGCCTGCTGTTTGGCATAGGCGGCTTGCTGTTGCGCCAAACGCCGCGCCCGCTCGGTTTGGTAGAAATCGTAGCCGCCGCCGTAGAGCGTGAGTTTTTGGTTTGCCAATTCAACGGTTTGCGTGGTGGCGGCATTGAGAAAATCACGGTCGTGCGAAATGATGATTTGCGTGCACGGCAGGTTGGCCAGATGGTTTTCCAGCCACAACACGGTTTCCAAATCCAAGTGGTTGGTCGGCTCGTCGAGCAGCAGCAGGTCGGCACGGCACATCAACGCCTGCGCGAGATTGAGCCGCATCCGCCAGCCGCCGGAAAATTCTTTCACGCTCTTGGCGTGTTCTTCCTGCGAAAACCCTAAGCCGCCCAACAATTTGGCGGCACGCGCGGGGGCGGTGTAGGCATCGATTTCTTCGAGCCTGGCATGGTATTCGGCCTGTTTCATGCCGTCGTTGGCCGCTTCCGCAGCGGCCAAGGCCGTCTGAAAAGCCTGCAATTCGGCATCGCCCTGCAATACATAATCCAACGCGGAAACCGCCAGAGCGGGCGTTTCCTGTGCCACCGACGCGATTTTCCAGTGTTTCGGAACGGAAATATCGCCCGCATCCTGTGTGATTTCGCCTTTAATCAGCGCAAACAGGCTGGATTTGCCCGTGCCGTTTTTGCCGATCAGGCCGACGCGCTGGTTGGGGTTGACGGTTACGGACGCTTGGTCGAGCAAAACTTTCAGGCCGCGGCGGAGAGTAAGGTTTTTGAGTTCGAGCATGGTGCGGGGAGCGGGATAATGGGAAAGGGCGTTATTTTAACCGAAATACCGTCGGCGTTACTTTGCGGTTGCATAAGCAGGAAAGGCCGTCTGAAAACTTTTCAGAC
The DNA here is from genome assembly GCF_041804105.1 of Neisseria sp. Taxonomy (GTDB): domain Bacteria; phylum Pseudomonadota; class Gammaproteobacteria; order Burkholderiales; family Neisseriaceae; genus Neisseria. The sequence continues at coordinate 10,122 of NZ_JBHCJY010000042.1, read as the reverse complement.
GGCCTTTGCTTCATGGCCTTCGGGTTTCACTCACTTTCAGTTGTCAATTCAATAGGCGGATACCTGCCTGTTGTTCAGACGGCATCTGTTGTTTGAATGGTTGCGGCGTTCTGCTGGCCGCATTATTTTGGTCTTTTTTGGTTGACGACTGTATCGTGTAATTTTCAGAGTCGTCATTTCCGCGCAGGCGGGAATCTATGGTTGATATTCGTAAATACATGAATAAAAAAGGTTTTTGTATAGTAACGCTGAATTCCTGCCTGCGCGGGAAGGATGAATTTCAGAGATACGGTACAGATCAACGCATTGTGTAGGTGCAGTTCAATACAAATATGGCCATTTCAAATTCAGCCTTTTCAAACAATCAAAGGCCGTTTCTAAAACAGGCCGTCTGAAAATGTTTTCAGACGGCCTGTTTGGTTTTCGGCATGCGGGTGCTTAATCCGCCTGTTTGCCGGAAACGCCTTTGTCCAAGCCTTGCGTCAGGCCGTTGATGTCTGCGCCGTTCAAGCCGATTTCTTTCAGGAGGTTATCGACCAGCGGGGCTTGGCTGCGGTAGCGCAGCGCGCTGTTGACCATTTGGTCGGCCAGGCTGGATTGGCCGTCTGAAACGGCGTTGTCCGTACCGCCGCCCGAGCCGCCGAAACCGCCCAAACCGTTTACCTGCAGAATCTTGATGTCGTCGATGTTTTCCATCGGGCGCACGGATTCGCGGATGATGTCGGGCAGGTGGCGCAGCAGGGCAAGGCGGATCTGCATTTCGACCTGTTCCACGCTCAATACGTTGGCCGCTTCGTTGACCGCTTTCGTGCCTTCGGCATCCACTTTGTATTGCTGTTCCTGCGCCTGCGCCAGCAGGATTTTCGCATCGGCTTCGCCCTTGGCCTGCAGACGCTGTTTCTCGGCCTCGGCTTCAGCGGCGATGCGCACGGCTTCGGCACGGTCTTGCGCCGCCAGTTTTTCGGCGTCGGCGGCTACGGTTAACGCGATGGCGTCTTTTTGCGCGGCTTCCTGCGCGGCAATCAGTTCCACCGCTTTGGCACGTTCGGCGCGCTCGGTTTCGCGCACGGTAATCACGCTTTCTTCTTCGCGAACGGCGGCGGCGCGGGCTTTGTCGGCTTCGGCTTTGGCTTCCGATTCGGCGCGTGATTTTTCGGCTACGGCAATGGCGCGGTCCTGTTCGGCCAGTTCAATCGCTTTGCGGCGTTCCACTTCGGCCTGCTCGACGGCCTGCGCTTTTTTGATGTCTTCGTTTTTGATGTCGCGCTCGGCGATGATGCGCTTCAAATCCACTTCGCGTTCGGCGGCGATTTTGGCTTCTTCGGCTTCGCGTTTTTTGGCCGCTTCCTGTTCGGCGATGCTGGCTTCCTGTTCGGCGCGGCGCACGGCGATTTCGCGTTCCTGTTCCAGCTTGGCGTATTCTTCTTCGCGGGCGATTTTTAAACGCTGCTGCTCGGCTTCGAGGTTTTTCGCCTTAATCGCCAAATCGGTGTCCTGCTCGATTTCGTTGCGCTTTTTGCGGCGCACTTCGATGGTTTCGGTGAGCTTGGTCAAACCTTCCGCGTCGAACGCGTTTTGCGGGTTGAAGAATTCGAAGCTGGTTTGGTCTAAACCGGTGAGCGACACGGTTTCCAGTTCCAAGCCGTTTTTGAACAAATCTTCGGAAACCACCTGCTGAACTTTCTGTACGAAATCCACCCGTTTTTCGTGCAGCTCTTCCATCGCCATTTCCGCGGCCACGGCGCGCAGGCTGTCCACGAATTTGCCTTCCACCAATTCTTTGAGCTGCTCGGGCGACATGGTTTTCATGCCCAAAGTCTGCGCGGCGGTGGCGATGCTCTCGGCGGTGGGTTTCACGCGCACATAAAACTCGGCGGTAACGTCCACGCGCATACGGTCGCGGGTAATCAGCGCGGCATCGGCGGCGCGGCGCACTTCCAGCCGCAGCGTATTCATGTTGACGGGAATGACTTCGTGCAGTACGGGCAGCACCAGCGCACCGCCGTTCATAATCACTTTTTCGCCGCCGAAACCCGTGCGCACGAAGGAAACTTCTTTGGTGGCGCGGCGGTAGAGGCGGGTGAGAATCAGGCCGAGGATAAAGAGGGCGACGAGGATGATGCCGGCGATGCTGGCGATGGTGATGAGGGTCATAACGTTTCCTTTGATTGAGGTTGGGTGGGATAGGTATTTACAGTGTGTTTCGGTTTTTCAGACGGCCTAAAGCACAGCAGGCCGTCTGAAAGGCAGTTGGTTTGAAATGGTTGGGTTTGTGTGGTTCGGGAACTTGGTTTCCGTTCCCCGATATTTTTCAGACGGCCTTAATCCGTCAGACTCCCGCTCGGGTTGGCAATCGCTTTGAACATGCCGCCGTCCGCCGACACCAGCAAAACGGCATCGCCCTGTTTCAACACGTCTTCCGTATCCGCTTGGGCCATCACATAATGCTGCTGGCCGAATTGGTCTTTCACGCGCACCTGCGCCGCGCTGTCCTGCCGCGCTTCGCCGATAACCACCACGCCCACGCGTCCGACCAAACTGTTTTGCGCCACGGCGGTGGTTTCATCTTTCGGCATGATTTTATACAGCGCTGCCGCCGTGCCGCGTACCAAAGGCAGGCAGACGAACCAGGTTGCGGCGGCGGCCAGCCAGCCGTTCAGGTAGCTGCCGGCAACGGCGGCAAAGGCCGTCTGAACCAGCAGCCCGGTGATGCCGAACACGGCCAGAAACACCACCGTCAGCATCAGCAGCGGCACTTTGCCGACATACAGCCAGCTCAAAAAACGGATAAACACGCCCGCATCCGCCGCGTCCAAACCCACTTCCGCGTGTGCGTCAGTGAGGCTGTCGGGCAGCAGGTTGTCGATAAAATCGGTGAAACCGCCCGAAAGCAGCGAAACGAGTTCCAGCAGGCCGAGCATCAGCATGAGCATCAGTGCAACGCCGAATACGGTGTTTTCAGGGGCAGTGATCAAATTCCACATGGTTGTCCTTTATCTTTTCAGACGGCCTGTTCAAAACGGATGAGGCCGTCTGAAAAACTGTTTCCGTTCATTTAAAAGTATGGCTATTCGGACGGCTTTTCCAAGCCCGTTTCGCGCATCACGGCGGCGGCCAGCGCATGATTCTCCAGCCCCTGCCAGCGGCGGACGTATTCATCCGCTGTCTGCTGCGTTTTTTCGTCCGAATCGGAAAACAGGCTGCCGGTCAGCTTTTGCCACCAGCTTCGCGGCTTTCCCCGCCGCAATACTTTTTGCACGGAATGGGCAACGGCGGGGTCGTAAAACTCGCGGCTGCATGTACGTTGTCCGAAACACGCGGCAAATTGCTGCATCACGGCCGGTTCGCGTCGGGCGGCTTCGCCCAGCCAGTAAAGGCCGTCTGAAACCTTGCCGCCGCCGTAAAGTTGGAGGCTTGCCAGCGCGTATTGTGCCGTGCCGTAACCCGCCTGTGCCAGCGGTTTCAGGGCTTGCGCCGCACCGCTGCCGTCGATGCCCGGCTTTTCTTCCAAACACATCCGCACGTTGTCGGCAGTATGAAAATCGGGATACCGCGTAACGGCCTGTATCATCAGCCCGCAGCCTTTTGCATCGTCGCGCGGTACGCCGTTTTTTCCTTCCAGATAGGCAACGCCGAGATTGTTCTGTGCTTTCCAATGGCCTGCCTGCGCCGCCTGTTCGAGCAGCGGCAGCGCAGCCGCCCAGTCGTTTGCACGGGCATGGTTCATGCCTTGGCGGTAGAGCTTTTCCGTTTCAGGGGCAACGGCGGGAACCGGCAGCGGTTCGTTCGGTACAACGGGTTTGTCGGCAGCGCGTTTTGCAGTTAGGCCGTCTGAAAGCGGCTTCGCGGCATTTTTTTCCGTTTTTTCCGCTGCGGCCTGCGGTTCGGGCGTTTGCGGCATGTTGGCGTATATCAGTCCGGCGATGCTGCAAACCAGCACCACGGCTGCGGCGGCCACCCCTTTGCGTTCGGCAGGAGAGAGTTTGTAAGACGTTTGCTGCATGGTTTTTTTTATGTTTTATTGTGTCGGAACCGTATTTTCAGACGGCCTGTCCGCCTTGTGTTGGAAGGCCGTCTGAAAATGAAATATTGTTATGCAATAATGGACTTCAGATAAAAAAGAGACAACATTAGCATTTCATAAAACATCCAGCCGAAAAAGCAGAAGGCAATCAGGAACGGACGATGCTTAAAAAAGCTCTTAAATTTCAGTCGACTGTTGCATTGTTTTTCCAGTAAATCCAAAAAACTCTGTTGTTCCGAACCTTCGCTATTTTCGTAAATTTCAGTTTTCAGCATATCTATGGCTTTTTTGATATGGACTTTCCACCCATCTATAACCAATTTATTGTCGTATTCTGCTTTTAAATCATTGAACACAATCACAACATAGAAATACATGATTAAGAAAGCAGCAATTAATCCTATGACAGGATGGTCTTTACCTAGTGATCATGTTGAAATAGTTGCTAATAAAAACCATGCTGCGTGGTAATTAAGTATTCGGTGGTAAGCAGCTATTTGATTATCAAGGTTGTTAATTTTTTCAATAAAATCCATCATTTCCCCGCTTTCAATGCGGCCAGCCGTTCTGCAATGCGGTTGTTGCGGCTCAAATCTTCCAGCTCTTTCAGTTTGGCCAGCTGCGCGGCTTCAGTGGCGGTGTGGACGGCGTTCTGCCTGCCCATCACGCGGTCGAACGCGTTGCCGCTTTTTTCCGCTTCGCGCGCGATGCGGTTCAGGTTGCCGCCCGATGTGCCGCCTGTGTCTGCGGTGTTCTGCGCGGCTTTCCATTCCTGCAACTGCTGCTGCATTTCGCGGCGTTTGGCCTGCAATGCGGCGATAAAGCCTTCGAGTTCTTTTTCCTGTGCGGCGCAGTCGGCGATGGTGTTTTCCAACACGGGCAGACGCGCTTCGATGTCCATCTGTTCGGCGATGCCCGCTTCGGCCAAATCGTCGCGCCCCGCATCGACGGCGGCTTGCAGGCTGGCGGCAAGGGCTTCGTGGCGGTTGCTTTCGTCGGCCATTTTCTTGGCGGCAAGGTGTTTCTGCGCCAGCACTTTGCCCAATTCGGCGCGCACTTCGTCGATTGCGCGTTCGATTTCGCGGATGTTTTCGTTCATCACCGCTTCGGGCATCAGGTTTTCCGCCGCATCTGCCAGCGCGTGAAAACCGCCGCTGACCAAACGTCCGACCCTGCGTGATAAGGTTTCGCTCATTTTTGTTTCCTTTTTAAAAACAGTGGGATGGTTTTTCAGACGGCCTTTTGCCGTTTGAAACCGTTTTGGTGTTTGATGCATGAACCTGCCTGCGTTACGGCTTCAATCCGTTTTCAGACGGCCTGTCTAGCGGTAGCCGTAAACCGTCAGGCTGCCCGGTTCCAAATCAAACTCGAATTGCCCGCAATCGTTGATGGCCTGCGCCAAAGCAGGCAAATCGGTATCGTTCGGCAGCGTAACCGCCATGTATTCGATTTCCGACAGTTTCAGCGGCCCGGCAGTCCAGTCGTCGGTATGGCCGCGCAGGGTTTCCGAGTAGATTTTTAAACGCATTTCGTACAGCCGTTCCTCGTCCAGCATTTTTGCACGGGCGGTTTCTATTCCGGTGGCGGCAATGATGACATCAAAAATCTTTGCCCATTTGCTGTCGTTCATCAATCCGCCTTTTGTGGCGCGTAGGCGTTTGATTTTACGGGCGCGGCGTTCGGCCATTTCGGATAATCCGCTGCCCATTTTCAGACGGCCTCTCTTGCGGTTTTGACGATTTCCGCCAGTTTGAGCGTGTTTTCAAGCTCTTGCAGTACGGAATCGTCGTAAGCCGCGCCTTTGCCGGTAACGGCCAGCTGCAGTATGGAGTCGGTCAGCCGCACCGCGCGCCACATCATTTCGCGTTCGTGGTTTTTCAGGGCGGCAAGGTCGGTATCGTCGGGCAGGTTTTGCGCCAGCGTGGCGGCCAAATCGGGCAGCAATTCGAACAGCCGCGCCAGAATATGCGAGTGTACGCCCAGGTTTTTTTCCGCACGGGCAACGTCGCGCTTGGCGTTTTGCAGGAATTTTTCCATTGCGCCCAAAGCCGATTCGTAATCCTGCGCCTGCGTGTGCGCCAGCCGTGCCTGTTTGAGCAGTTCGCGGATTTTTTCAGACGGCGTATGCGCGCCTTCAAGGTTTAAAGAGGCAATAAAATCAGCATCTTCTTGTGTAATCCGCACGCTGACGGGAATTCGTGTGGCGGTGTTCATTACGTTTGAACCTTTTTGTATTCATTTGAATACGAATATACACAAGATAAATTCGTTTGGCAAGTTTTTCTCGGGTTGATTTTAAAAAAATATGAAAAACGGGTGGTGTGTTCAAAAGGATTTTTTGTAACCGGATGTTTTTTATTGAATTGGTTTGGTTCTTGATGTGCCGGTAAAACAACATGATGGCCGGCATCGGAAGGTTGGTTTCGGAGCGGCGGGAATCTGCGGCGGTGAAGGCGGTGGTTTTTTTGTTTGCGGTAAAGCGCCGGAACGGGGTTTCAGAAACTGTGTTTCCGTCTGCCTGCAAATGGTGCAAAAGGGGAGTTTTTTACGGAATATTGCTGAAGGCGTTGCGAAAAAACATAGAGGCCGTCTGAAAATGTTTTTCAGACGGCCTTTATGTTTACAGCCAGCGGCGGACGCGGCGGCAGTAGTCGAGATAGGGCCGGCCGAATTTTTCCGTGAGAATCCGTTCTTCGGGGCGTATCTGCCACAGGGTCAGGCAGGTGATGAACAGCGGCAGGCCGAGCCATGCGGCGGAATGGCCGAGCCACAATGCCCAAGCCGCCAGTTGGAAAACCATGCCCAGATACATAGGGTTGCGGGTGCGGCTGAAGATGCCGTGTTCGACGATGGCGGCGGTATGGTCGGGACGGAGCGGGTTGGCGGTGGTGCGTGCCTGATAAAACGCCCAAATACCTGCGGCTTGAACGACGATACCTGCGGCCAGCGCCAGCAATGCAAGGAACGGGGCAGGGGGCATCAAGGCGGGGATGTCGGTTCGGGCTGCAAGCCACATCAGTGCGGCGGTCAGCAGCAGCCAGACAAGGGGCGGGATTTTGAGTTCCATGTTCGGGACTCCTGAAGAGACAAGGTTGTGCGGGTAAGAATCGGTATAAATGGTTTGTCCCGTAACGCCGTGCCGTTTCGGTATCGGGATGTCCCGATGTGTCGGATTCGGCGGACGGGGTGGGAGGGATTGTAATACAGTGCCGGAGATTGCGGCTGAAGCCGATGGCCGTTATCCGGCGGGATTGCGGTTGCCGTATGCCTTGTTTGGAAAATGCGGCAGGCAATGCGGCACTTCACGTTATAATTCCGTTTATTTGCAGATACAAAGGGATGTTATGCGGATTTTATTGGTTGAAGACGATGCGATGATTGCCGATGCGGTGGCGGGCAGTCTGCGCGATGCGGGTTATGCGGTGGACTGGGTGGACAACGGTTTGCAGGCCGCAACTGCTGCCGCTGCCCAACCCTATGATTTGCTGCTGCTCGATTTGGGGCTGCCCGGGCAGGACGGATTGCAGGTATTGCGCGAAATACGGCAGGGCGGCAACCTACCTGTGCTGATTCTGACCGCACGCGACGATTTGGGCAGCCGCCTGTCGGGTTTGGACGGCGGTGCCGACGATTATCTGGTGAAACCGTTTGATTTGGCCGAACTGCATGCCCGCATCCGTGCGGTGTTGCGCCGGCGGCACGGCCAATCCGCCCCGCAGCCGGGCAACGGCGTGTTGACGCTTGACCCGGCCACGCATTGCGTTGCCGTGGCGGGCAATCCCGAAACAGTGGCTTTGAGCAGCAAGGAATTCGCCGTTTTGCAGGCCTTGCTGCTGCGGGCGGGCAGTATTCTGTCGCGCGCCGAACTGGAAGACAAAATCTACGGCTGGGGCGAGGAAGTGGAAAGCAATGCGGTGGATTATCTGATTCACGCGCTGCGGCGCAAAATCGGCAAAGAACACATCAAAAACATACGCGGCGTGGGTTGGATGGTGGATAAAGGCATTTGAAAAACAATGCGGTATGTTTTTCAGACGGCGTCTTAAAAAAATTTAACATCTCCCTAATTCTCTCCTAATTTTCGGTCGGTAAGATGCGAAGCGTAGCAAGAAAACACGGTGCAAACGCCGTATCTTACATCCAACCCTATACAAGGAAACCGAAAATGAAATTTGCCAAAACCGCTCTGATTGCCGCCGCCGCGCTGTCTTTCTCCGCCCCCGCTTTCGCCGATGACGACGAATGGCACTATCAGCAGAACCAAAGCCAGTACATCACTTATGAAAAAGCCGCCAAAATCGCTACCGATGCCGTAGGCCGAGGCGCGCGCACCAAGGAAGTCGATTTCGAACACAACCGCGTGGGCGGTGCGTATTTCGAAGTGGAGGTCTTCGGACAGGACGGCGAATACGATGTGGTGGTCGATGCCAAAACCGGCCGCGTGTTGAGCAAACGCCGCGACTACTAAACAATATACAAAATAAAACAGCAAAACGGTTTTCAGACGGCCAAGCCAAGGCCGTCTGAAAATCCTTTGCAGAGAGAGAACACAAACACATGAACCCGATGAAAGCCGTTCTGCTGGCCGCCGCACTTGCCTGTTCCGCCCCCGCGTTTGCCGACGATGACGACGGGCATTACAGCCGCAACCGCCACCGTTATATTTCCCATGAAAAAGCCGCGCAGATTGCCTCAGGTAAAATCGGACAAGGCGCGCGCATCGACGAAGTGGAATTTGAAAACAGCCGCTACGGCGGTGCCTATTTCGAAGTGGAGGTTCAGAAAGGCGCAAAAGAGTACAAAGTCGTCATCGATGCCGAAACAGGCCGTATCATTTCCGCACACCGCGATTACTGATTTTTTTGCCGTGTTTGGGTATTGTGTTGACCAGTAACCGGCAAGACCGATTTCTCCAACTTCCCACACGGATTCCCGCTCAGGCGGAAATCCGTGTGGGAAGTTTAAGCAATCTTGCTGATTCATGCGTTTGTGAATACCCAGTTGGATTTCCGTCTGCGCAGGAATGACGGCCGGTGTTGTGAATGCTCCATTCAATCAAATCTTTGTTTTTTATGATTATCTTTATGGCCGTTAAGAACTTTTCCGATGCCGGTCGGCATGCCCGATATGTCAGGGCAGAGCATCTCCAAACCGAAAACCGCTTGATTCAGACGGCCTTATCCATGCCGTCTGAAAACACGTCTGCCCAACCATGCTGACCACCATCAAAAACTCCCTGCAAATCCGCCTGACGCTGGCCTTCACGCTGCTGGTTTTCCTGTTTGCGCTGGTAGCCGGCGGCTATCTGTTTTACAGCGTTTACAGCGAAAGCAAAGAATTTCAGGACATCCTGCTCCGGCAGACCGCCACCCATCTCAATCCCGCCGCGCCGCCGCAACACGAAGGCGACAACGACGAACGCATCTATTTCGGCTTTCCCGACCGCGCCGATGCCGAAGAAGGCGATTTGCCGTTCCGTCTCGAAAGCGGCCGGCAGTCGGGGTTTTACGACGTTACCGACGGCGGCGACGATTTCCGTGTCTACATCCACAACAGCGGCAGCGGGCGCGTGGTGGTTTGGCAGGAAACCGAATTGCGCGAAGACATCGCGGAAGACCTGGCGTGGCACGGCGCGCTGCCCGTTTTGCTGCTGATACCGCTGTCCGCCGCCTTAACCGTTTGGATTGTGCGCCGCTCGCTCGCCCCCGTGCGGCGGCTGGCCGACAATCTCGAACGGCGCGGCGGCAGCGATTTGGAAGAGTTGCCCGAACACAATCTGCCCAGTGAAATCCTGCCGTTCGTGCAGGCCATCAACCGCCAGCTCGGGCGCGTTTCCGGTGCGATGCAGCAGCAGCAGCGGTTTATCGCCGACGCCGCCCACGAACTGCGCAGCCCGCTGACCGCTTTATCGTTGCAGGCCGACCGCATCGACACCGCCGCCCTGCCCAAAACCCAGCGTGGCCAGCTTGCCGCTTTGCAGCAGGGCATCGCCCGCAACCGCCGCCTGCTGGAACAGCTGCTCGCCCATGCCCGCGCCCAAGCCGCCGAAACCCGTCCCGCCGTTGCGCTGTCGGCGCAGAGGCTGTTCCGCCGCGTAT
>NZ_JBHCJY010000041.1:0-23176 GCF_041804105.1 Neisseria sp. | reverse complement strand
GGCGGGATTTTCAGACGGCCTGTGTGCCGCACCGCTGTCTTGAACCGAACGGGTTGAGGCCGGCGAAGCATCGGAGCGGTGGGTGAATTCGGCCAGGCGCGCACGCGCGTCGGCAGCGGGCACGGCGGACGGCGCGGTTTGCACACGCGGCGCGGCTGTTTGCGGTTCGGGTTTGCGGACTGCGGGTACGGTGCTTTGGGCGGTATCGGGCGTTGCGGCGAGCACTTTCGCGCCCTGTTTGAGCCACATCGGGCCCAATCCCAATGCTTCGTGCAGGTGCAGATAACGGCTGCTTAACATGTTTTCTCCATTAAAACGGCGTCTTCGCGGCGGCCGTCGGGCAGGGTGTAGTAATCTTTGCGGCGGCCGCAGGCGGTAAAACCGTGTTTGCGGTACAGGCTTTGCGCTGCATCGTTGCCGTCGCGGACTTCCAGAAACAGCCGCTGCACGCCTTCATTTAAGGCCGTCTGAAACCAGTGTGCGAGAAGCTGTGCGGCAAAACCGCGCCGTCTGAAAGCGGGGGCGACGGCGGTCAGGTGCAGTTCCGATTCGCCGCACACCGTCTGCCAGACGGCAAATCCTGCCAAAATGCCTTGTGCTTCGCCCAGCCATACCGATTCGGCAGCAGATGCGAGCGCGGCGGCAAACTGTTTTTCCGACCACGGCGACGGGTTGCACGCTGCGTCCAACGCGGCCAATGCGGCGCAGTCGGCGGGCAGGGCGGGGCGGAGCGTCATAACGGGGCGGTATTCGGCAGGGCATGGCATGGTGTCGGCTGGTTTCCGTTGGTGTCGCGGGCGGGTTGAAACATGAATGTCGGTTTACCCGCCGCTCTTTCATGACGGGTCGGCAGGCGGCTGTGTCGGCTTTTCCCCGACGGTCGAACGTCTGTTCCCGACGGTTGCCGTCCGTGCGGGAACGGCGGCCGGTATGCGTTATTGACCGAAGGTCTGTCGGTCGAGGGTGTTTGCTGAAGTGGCGGGTTGTCCGCTGCTCCGGCGGGAACGGGTAAGCAGGCCTCACGGCATCAGCGCGATGCTTTTCTCTCGGCCTGTTCTTTGGCGGTCAGCGCGATTTTGTCGCGCACATACAAAAGTTCTGCCGCCGCCGCATCAACGGCGGGATAGCGGCCGCTTTGCGCCAAATCCAGCAGCAGCGCGGCGGTGGGCATTTCGGGCGAACCGTCGAACGGCGGCTTGTCGTCGAGTGCGAAGGCATTGCCGATGCCGCGCGGTATGGCCGCGCCTTCGGGCGGAACGATTTCCGCCGCTTTGCCGACACGGTAGCCGCTCAGACGGCGGTGTTGCGCAGTGTCGAAAAAGGCGTAGAACACTTCGCCCATCCGTGCATCCGTTGCCGCCAGCACGCAGGCGCAGTCGGGAATCTGGTAGGCAACCGCATCCAGCGACGGGATGCCCGTCAGCGGAATGCCGAACGGGACGGCCAAGCCCTGCGCCACGCCCGCACCGATGCGCAGCCCCGTAAATGCGCCCGGCCCCTGGGCGTAAACGATGCCGCCCAAATCCGCTGCTGTCACGCCCGCTTCGGCCAGCAGCCCTCGAATCTGCGGCAGAATCAGCTCCGCCTGCCGGTTGCCCGCTTCGGCATGGTGCAGCAGCGTTTGCCTGCCGGCACGCAGCGCGAGCGAGAGAAAGGCCGTGCCGGTGTCGACGGCGAGAACGGGGTGGGAAAAATCGGTGTGCATGGCGTGTTCGGGGCAAATGGGTTGAACGGACGGGAACGGTTTTCAGACGGCATCGGATGCGTCGGCGGTTTGGCAGGCCGTCTGAAAAACTTGTTCTGCATTGCGCTGCCAACCATTTACATCAGGCATTTGCGGGGGAACGGCCTGCTGTTTCCGATGCCCGCCCGTGCCGCGGTTGCGCCGCAGATTATAACACCGGACGGCCTTTTCAGACGGCCTCAAGCGGCGGCGGATGCGGTATCATAGCCGTTTTCAGTCTTCCGAAAAACCGGACATATGTATATCGGACGTTTCGCCCCCAGTCCCACGGGGCTGCTGCACATCGGCTCGCTGCTGACCGCGCTGGCTTCCTACGCCGATGCCCGCGCGCACGGCGGCCGCTGGCTGGTGCGGATGGAAGACCTCGACCCGCCGCGCGAGATGAAAGGCGCGGCGGCCGATATTCTGCGAACGCTCGAAGCCTTCGGTTTCGAGTGGGACGGGGAAACCGCGTTTCAGAGCCGCCGCCATGCGCTGTATCGGGAAACCTTGGGCCGTCTGAAAAGCGCGGGACTGGTCTATCCCTGCCATTGCAGCCGCAAAGACTGGCAAAACGCGGCCCGGGCGGGGGCGGACGGATTCGTGTACAACGGCAGATGCGGTGCGGCGGACTTCAGGCCGTCTGAAACCGATTTGCTGAAAACCCCCGCATGGCGCATCCGCACGCCCGACCGCGTAATCGGTTTCCAAGACCGGATTGTCGGGCATTACGCCCAAAATATCGCCCGCGACATCGGCGATTTCGTATTGCTGCGCGCTGACGGCTGCTGGGCCTACCAGCTCGCCGTGGTTGCCGACGACATCGAACAGGGCGTTACCCACATCGTCCGCGGCCAAGATTTGCTGGTGTCCGCCCCGCGCCAAATCCACCTGCAACAATGCCTCGGCGCGCCCGAACCGAGTTACGCCCACCTGCCGCTGCTGACCAACGCGCAGGGACAGAAATGGTCGAAGCAGACCCTTGCTCCCGCGCTGAACACGGCCAAGCGCGGGCAGCTCCTGCGGCAGGCAATGCGTTATCTCAATATTCCCGACATTCCCGAAACCGACACCCCGCAAGACCTGCTGGCTTGGACGGTGCAGCATTGGGACATCGCCCGCGTGCCGAAAAATGCCATTTGTACGGAAAGGCAGGATGGAAAGGCCGTCTGAAAAAACATTTTCAGACGGCCTTTTTGATTTGCCCAAGCCGTTTTGTACGGTTACGGCGTGCCGCCTAACCGTACCTACCTTGTTGGTGTGATTCTGGTGTAAATGCGTAGGTACGGTTAGCCGTCGAAGCGGCGTAACCGTACGCCATGCTGTTTTTCAGACGGCCTTTTTAAATTACTTCAGCCGTTTTGTACGGTTACGGCGTGCCGCCTAACCGTACCTACCTTGTTGGTGTGATTCTGGTGTAAATGCGTAGGTACGGTTAGCCGTCGAAGCGGCGTAACCGTACGCCATGCGGTTTTCAGACGGCCTTTTTAAATTACTTCAGCTGTTTTGTACGGTTACGGTGTGCCGCCTAACCGTACCTACCTTGTTGGTGTGATTCTGGTGTAAATGCGTAGGTACGGTTAGCCGTTGAAGCGGCGTAACCGTACGCCATGCGGTTTTCAGACGGCCTTTTTGATTTACCCAAGCCGTTTTGTACGGTTATGGCGTACCGCCTAACCGTATCTGCTTTGTCGGTATTATTTCCGAATTATTTCCGAGTGAACGGGACTTTGGATGCAAGGAAACCAGCCCGTAACGGTAATGCACAGGCCGTCTGAAAAAAGGTTTTCAGACGGCCTGTGCGTGTGGCTGAAATCCGTGATGCGGCCAGGGAATCAGCGGCGGAAATGTTTTCTGCCTACGCCGTTTCCCCCGTCCATTGCGGCAGGTCGGGAATGTCTGCCCCCAAAAGCTGCAAGGCGCGGCCTGCGGTGTGGGTCAGGATGTCGTCGATGCTTTGCGGTTTTTGGTAAAACGCGGGCACGGGCGGGAAAATGATGCCGCCCATTTCGGTTACGCGGCGCATGTTGTCGAGATGGGCGAGGTTGAGCGGGGCTTCGCGCGTCATGAGCACGAGACGGCGGCGTTCTTTGAGGACGACGTCTGCGGCGCGGGTCAGCAGGTTGTCGGAAAAACCGTGGGCGACGGCGGCAAGCGTGCGCATGGAGCAGGGGGCGACGAGCATGCCGAGCGTGGGGCTGGAACCGCTGGAGAGCATGGAGGCGATGTTGCCCGCCGGATGGACAACGTCGGCGAGTGCGGCCACTTCTTCGCGGGTGTGGGAGGTTTCGAGCGCACGGGTAATGTCGCCGCCTTTGGAAACAATCAGATGGGTTTCGATGTCGGGCAGGCCGCGCAGCAGTTGCAGGGCTTTGTAGCCGTATTGGAAGCCGCTGGCGCCGCTGATGCCGATGATGATGCGCTGTTTCATGGTGTGTGTGCGTGTGTGTCTGTATTGCGGGGCATTATAGCGTAAAGCCGTGTTTTTCAGACGGCCTTGATGGTGCGGGGCATACGGGGGCGGCGGGAAATTTGTGAAAGACAGTATCGCCCGAAATCATTTAAAATGGCGGCGGAAATCGATTGAAACAGCCGGGCCGTCTGAAAACATCATTGCTTTTTCAGACGGCCCGATGCGGCGGTAGGGCCGTCTGAAAAAAGGATAAACGAAATATGGCAAAAGCAAAAGGCGGTTTGGGCAGGGGGTTGAACAACCTGCTTTCCAGCAGCATCGAGGGTGAAAGCGACGACCGTCTGACCACGGCGGCGGTGGCGGACATTCAGCAGGGCCGCTATCAGGCGCGTGTGCAGATTGACGACGAAGCCTTGCAGGATCTGGCCGATTCGATTAAGGCGCAGGGCGTGATACAGCCTGTGATTGTGCGCGAACTGGGTTTGTCGAAATACGAGCTGATTGCGGGCGAACGCCGTTGGCGTGCCGCGCGGCTGGCCGGGCTGACCGAGATTCCGGTGGTGGTGAAAAGCATCGGCGACGAAGCGGCGATGGCGATGGGTTTGATTGAAAACATCCAGCGCGAAAACCTGAACCCGATTGAAGAGGCGCAGGGCTTGAAAAGGCTGGTGGACGAATTCGGCCTGACCCATGAAACCGTGGCCAAAGCCATCGGACGCAGCCGCAGCAGCATTTCCAACAGCCTGCGCCTGTTGGCATTGCCCGAACCGGTGCAGGATATGCTGTACAACCGCCGTCTGGAAATGGGACATGCGCGTGCGCTGTTGACGTTGCCCGTGGTGGAACAGCTCGAGCTTGCCCAAAAAGCAGTGAAATACGGCTGGTCGGTGCGGGAAGTCGAGCGCCGCAGCCAAGTGGCGCAACAGGCGAAAAAGGCCGATGCGAAAAAGTACATCAACCCAGACATCCGCCGCCTCAACGAAATGCTTACCGACAGGTTGGGCGTGAATGTGGAAGTGCGCACCACCAACCAGAAAAAAGGGCAGATTGTGCTGCATTTCGATACGCCGGAAACGTTTGAATACCTGTTGAAACAGTTGGGCGCGGAAGAAAACGGCGGATAACGGCAGGTTACCGGCTTAAGAAGGCCGTCTGAAAAAGTTTTTCAGACGGCCTTATGTTCGATTGAACCAACAATAAGGCGGTAACGTGAATTCGTATGGGTGGAAAGCGGAAAGCCGGTTCGTACCGATACCAAGAGAGAAGATGGGTTGCAGTTTTGCGGCATACGGGAAATCAAGTGGTGCAGCGGTGGTTTTGTAATGCAATGTAGTCTGAAGATAAATAAAAATCTTTTAAAATTCATTGTGTTGAAAATTAACAATCGATTTTTTCTTTGACGTAGATTAACAATTTTCTTGACGCGGCAGGGCAAATCTATTTATAGTTAGCGCGCTATTGCTTGAATTGAGTTGCTCTATTGGTATGATGAAACGGATAGTTTTTATGCAAGTTTCCGCTTTGGCAGTAGCGGCGGGCGTTTGCGGGCTTGTTTCGGGCTTTGACGGATTGTTGTCTGCATTGGCCGGCGGCTTGTGCTATCTGATTCCGTTTTGCTGTGCAGTATTACTTTCAAAACTTTCCGGCACACGGTCTGCGTACACGCAGGGCAGGGTGTTTTTGGCAGGGGAAGTTTTGAAAGTTGTGCTGTCGCTGTTGTTGATGCTTGCAGTGTTCGTGCTGTGGCATGAACAGATTGTATTCCTGCCGTTTCTGGCAGGTTTACTGTCGGTCAGCCATTTGGTTTTTTTGGCATTTTTGAGAGTTAGGAATTATGGCAGGTGAATCTATGACTGCTGCCGACTATATCAAGCACCATTTGCAGAGCTTGACGAGTTTGCAGGATGTAACCAAAGGCCAAGGTCTTAAAAATATTGCGGATTTTTCATTTGTTAATTTGGATGCAATATTTTTTGCCGTTGTTCTCGGGATAATCGGCAGCTTTTTCTTGTGGCTCGGTGCCAAAAAAGCTACTGCGGGTGTGCCCGGGCGTTTTCAAGCGGCTGTAGAAATACTCTTTGAGTTTGTCGATGATATGTGTAAAAGTATCATCCATAATGAACAGTCGCGTAAATTCGTCGCCCCTCTTGGTCTGACGCTGTTTGTGTGGATTTTCCTCATGAATGCCATGGACTTGCTGCCTGTGGACTTGCTGCCGCTGGGTTGGCAGATGGCTACTGGTGAACATCATGCTTTGTTGCGTGTTGTACCGACTGCGGATTTGAATACAACTTTGGCGTTGGCCATCGGTGTGTTGCTTGTCTGTATATATTACAATGTAAAAATCAAAGGATTTGGCGGTTGGTTGCATGAAATGTTCAGTGCTCCTTTCGGTCCGAAGCTCGGTCCCGCAAACTTTATCCTGAATATTGTCGAATTTTTATCTAAAACCGTTTCTCACGGTATGCGGTTGTTCGGTAATATGTATGCAGGTGAGCTGGTTTTCTTGCTGATTGCGTTGCTGGGTGGCGCATGGGCGGTTTCCGGTAGTGTTGGCGTTTTGGATCCCATCATGTTTGCTTTCCATATTTTGGCGGGATTTGTTTGGGCTGTTTTCCATATTCTGGTTATCACGCTTCAGGCATTTATTTTCATGGCCTTGGCATTCGTTTATATCGGCCAGGCTCATGATGCTCACTGAGTTTCAGTTGCGCTGTTTGTTTGAATAGGCAAGAAGTTGTTTTTTTAAGTTTTTCCAACGTAGTTTTAACCTTTGTTCTGATTAAGGAGTTCTAAAATGGGTTTGATTGCTATCGCATGTGGTCTGATTGTTGCCTTGGGTGCCTTGGGTGCATCTATCGGCATCGCTATGGTAGGTTCTAAATATTTGGAATCTTCTGCGCGTCAGCCCGAACTGATTGGCCCGCTGCAAACCAAACTGTTCTTGATTGCAGGCTTGATTGATGCTGCATTCCTGATCGGTGTGGCTATTGCGCTGCTGTTCGCCTTTGTTAACCCGTTTGCAGGCTAGTTCGAACGAAAATGTTTCGATGAAAACGGAACAGCATTTGTTTGATTAACGCTAGATACGAAGGTTAAGTAAAGTGAATATCAATGCAACCTTAATTGCGCAGCTCATTGTATTTTTGCTGTTGGTGGTTTTTACCATGAAGTTTGTATGGCCGCCGATTGCAAAGGCTTTGGATGAGCGTGCTGCCAAAATCGCCGAAGGTTTGGCTGCTGCCGAGCGGGGTAAAAATGATTTTGAGCAGGCTGAAAAGAAAGTTGCAGAACTCTTGGCCGAAGGGCGGAATCAGGTTACTGAAATGGTGGCTAATGCAGAAAAACGTGCAGCACGTATCGTAGAGGAGGCTAAAGAACAAGCTTCTTCAGAGGCTGCTCGGATTACTGCCCAAGCTCAGGCTGATGTAGCTCAGGAGGTTGCCCGTGCGCGTGAAGCATTGCGCGAGCAGGTGTCTGCCTTGGCAGTTAAAGGCGCCGAGTCAATTTTGCGCAGTGAAATTAATGCTGCTAAACACGCAGATTTGCTCGCCGCCCTGAAACAGGAGCTGTAATCTTATGGCAGAGTTCGCAACGATTGCCAGGCCTTATGCGAAAGCATTGTTTGGTTTGGCTAAGGAAAAAAACCAAATTGAATCTTGGTTGGGCGGACTGAAGGCATTGGCTTCAGTTGTGCAGCAGGAAAAAGTTGTGACTTTTATTGAACAACCGGAAAGAGGCGCTGCAGAAAAAGCTGCATTACTATCTGATTTGGTTGGTTTGACAGAAGGTGGCTTAAAGAATTTTGTGCTTGTGCTGTCCGAGCAAAAACGCTTGTCGATTTTGCCTGCAGTTTATGCGCAATTTCAAGACTTGAGCTTGGCACTCAGTAATACTAAACCGGCTGTGATTTACAGTGCATACGAATTGACTCAGAATCAGATTGCTGAGTTGGTTGCAGTTTTGAAGCAGCGGTTTGGGGCGGATTTGGAAGTAGAGACGGCAATTGATTCCGCATTGATTGGTGGAGTCAAAGTAGAAGTGGGTGACCAAGTATTGGATTTGTCGGTACGGAATAAATTGACTGCGCTGTACACGGCTATGACAAATTAGGAGAGTTTTCATGCAGCTTAATCCTGCTGAAATTAGTGATCTGATTAAAGCGAAGATTGAAAATCTGTCGGTAAATGCGGAAGTTCGTACCCGTGGTACGGTTATTTCTGTAACAGACGGTATTGTACGCATTCACGGCTTATCAGACGTAATGCAAGGTGAGATGCTCGAATTTCCCGGTAACACTTTTGGCTTGGCGATGAACCTGGAGCGCGACTCCGTGGGGGCTGTGGTGTTGGGTGAATACGAGCATATTAAAGAGGGCGATACTGTTACTTGTACCGGGCGCATTTTGGAAGTGCCGATCGGTCGGGAGTTAGTAGGACGTGTGGTTGATGCTTTGGGTCGCCCGATTGATGGTAAAGGTCCAGTTAATACTAAATTGACTGCACCGATTGAGAAAATTGCTCCGGGGGTAATTGCACGTAAGTCGGTGGATCAGCCCTTGCAGACTGGTTTGAAATCCATTGATTCGATGGTGCCGGTGGGGCGAGGTCAGCGTGAGCTGATTATTGGTGACCGTCAAACCGGTAAAACAGCGGTTGCCTTGGATGCGATTGTCAATCAAAAAGGTACAGGTGTTATCTGTATTTATGTTGCTGTCGGCCAGAAAGCATCATCTATTGCCAATGTGGTTCGTAAGTTGGAAGAACATGGTGCTATGGCGCACACCATTGTGGTGGCCGCTACAGCTTCAGAGGCAGCGGCTCTGCAATATATCGCTCCTTATGCTGGTTGTACGATGGGTGAATACTTCCGTGACCGTGGCGAAGATGCTTTAATTATTTATGATGATTTGTCCAAGCAGGCTGTAGCATATCGCCAAATTTCCCTGCTGTTGCGTCGTCCTCCTGGCCGAGAAGCCTACCCGGGAGATGTATTTTATTTGCATTCCCGTTTGTTGGAACGTGCTGCACGTATTAATGAAGACGAAGTGGAAAAACTGACAAACGGTGAGGTTAAAGGTAAAACAGGTTCATTGACTGCATTACCGATTATTGAAACCCAAGCAGGCGATGTGTCTGCGTTTGTTCCGACTAATGTCATTTCAATTACAGACGGCCAGATTTTCTTGGAAACCGATTTGTTTAATGCAGGTATCCGTCCTGCTATTAATGCCGGTATCTCCGTATCACGTGTAGGTGGTGCAGCTCAGACTAAAGTCATTAAAAAATTGGGTGGCGGTATCCGTTTGGCTTTGGCGCAATATCGCGAATTGGCTGCATTTTCCCAATTTGCTTCTGATTTGGATGAAGCCACACGCAAGCAGCTTCAGCATGGTGAAGTTGTAACCGAACTAATGAAGCAAAAACAATTTAGTACGCTTAATACAGCTGAAATGTCGTTGACTTTGTGGGCCATTAATAACGGTTCATACGAAGATGTACCAGTTTCCAAAGCATTGGCTTTTGAAGCAGAGTTTCTGAATTTTGTGCGTACTCAGCAACCGGCTGTTTTGGATGCAATCAATGCTTCAGGTGCAATGTCTGATGAAAGCGAAAAGGTATTGGTTGAAGCCATGAAGTCTTTCAAATCCTCTTATGCCTATCAGGCATAAAATGTGGAATGAAAGGAGTCTGAAATGGCGGTAGGGAAAGAGATTCTCACCAAAATCCGTAGTGTTCAGAATACCCAAAAGATCACTAAAGCGATGCAGATGGTGTCAACCTCTAAAATGCGTAAGACTCAGGAACGGATGCGTTTGGCGCGTCCGTATGCTGAAAAAGTGCGTTTGGTCATGAGCCATTTGGCACAAACTGAAACTGATCACGGCATAAAACTGCTTGAACCGCATCGTGAGGTGCGTCGTGCAGGTTTTATTCTGGTAACCACAGATAAAGGTTTGTGTGGCGGGTTAAATGCCAATGCATTGAAGAAATTTTTGGCGCAAGTCCAAGAGTACAAACAGCAAGGTATCGATGTAGATGTTGTCTGCCTCGGCAGTAAAGGTGCAGCAGCTTGTCAAAGCATTGGCTTAAATATTATTGCCAGTGTTACCAATTTGGGTGATACTCCGAAAATGGAGCTGTTGCTTGGTCCGTTAACGGAGCTTTTTCAGCGTTATGAAAAGCATGAATTAGACGTTATCCATATGATTTATTCAGGTTTCGTCAATACCATGCGCCAAGAGCCGCGTTCGGAAATATTGCTGCCCATCGGTCAAAATGCTTTTGCTTATGACGATGCGAACGGAGAATCGAATTACAATTGGGATTACCGTTATGAGCCAAGTCCTGCAAAGGTACTCGAATATCTGGTCAGACGTTATTTAGAGTCTGTGGTTTATCAAGCGTTGAGCGACAATATGGCTTCAGAGCAGGCAGCCCGTATGGTGGCAATGAAAGCTGCAACCGACAATGCCGGCAATGCCATTAAAGAATTACGTTTGGTGTATAACAAATCGCGTCAAGCTGCGATTACCACAGAGTTGTCAGAAATTGTGGCCGGTGCTGCTGCCGTATAAAAGGCACGGCAGGCCGATTAAATAGGATACGATAATGAGCCAAGGCAAAATCGTACAAATCATCGGTGCAGTAGTTGATGTGGAATTTCCGCGTGATGCTATCCCGCATGTTTATGATGCCCTGAAACTGGTCGACACAGACCTGACCCTGGAAGTGCAACAACTTTTGGGTGACGGTGTGGTTCGTACCATTGCGATGGGCAGTTCAGACGGCCTCAAACGCGGTTTGGCTGTTACCAATACAGGTTCTCCTATTAACGTTCCTGTAGGTAAAGCCACATTGGGCCGTATTATGGATGTGTTGGGTAATCCTGTTGATGAAGCAGGCCCTGTCGGTGCGGCAGAAAAACGTTCCATTCATCAGTCAGCGCCTAAATTTGATGAGCTTTCCAGCGCTACCGAGCTGCTTGAAACAGGTATCAAAGTTATTGATTTGCTTTGTCCGTTTGCCAAAGGCGGTAAAGTAGGTCTGTTTGGTGGTGCCGGTGTCGGTAAAACCGTCAATATGATGGAACTTATCAACAACATTGCAAAAGCACACAGCGGTTTGTCAGTGTTTGCAGGTGTAGGGGAGCGTACCCGTGAAGGTAACGACTTCTATCACGAAATGAAAGATTCCAATGTATTGGATAAAGTAGCCATGGTATATGGCCAGATGAACGAACCTCCGGGTAACCGTTTGCGTGTGGCACTGACCGGTTTGACTATGGCCGAATATTTCCGCGACGAAAAAGATGAAAACGGCAAAGGCCGCGACGTATTGTTCTTCGTAGACAATATCTACCGTTATACACTGGCCGGTACCGAAGTGTCTGCACTGCTTGGTCGTATGCCTTCAGCAGTAGGTTACCAGCCGACATTGGCGGAAGAAATGGGTCGCCTGCAAGAGCGTATTACTTCTACCCAAACAGGTTCTATTACCTCCATTCAGGCCGTATATGTACCTGCGGATGACTTGACCGATCCGTCTCCCGCGACCACATTTGCGCACTTGGATGCTACGGTTGTATTGAGCCGTGATATTGCATCACTCGGTATCTATCCGGCAGTAGATCCTTTGGACTCTACTTCACGTCAGTTGGATCCGATGGTGCTTGGTCAGGAGCATTATGATGTTGCACGCGGCGTACAGTCTACCCTTCAGAAATACAAAGAATTGCGCGACATTATCGCCATTTTGGGTATGGACGAATTGTCTGATGAAGACAAGTTGACTGTGATGCGTGCGCGTAAAATCCAACGCTTCCTGTCTCAGCCTTTCCACGTTGCGGAAGTGTTTACCGGTTCTCCCGGCAAATATGTGTCGTTGCGTGATACTATCGGCGGTTTCAAAGCCATTCTGAACGGCGAATACGACCACCTTCCCGAACAGGCGTTCTACATGGTAGGCGGTATCGAAGAAGCAGTTGAGAAAGCGAAAACCGTAAGCTAAGGAGGCCCGCATGAGCACCATGCAAGTTGAAGTGGTCAGTAACGAGCAGAATATCTATTCGGGTGAGGCCAGCTTTGCCGTTGTGCCGACACTGACAGGTGAGCTTGGTATTTACCCGCGACATGAGCCGATTATGAGTTTGGTACGCCCTGGGGTGTTGCGCTTGACCACAGCCGGTAGTACGGAAGAAATTTTGGTGGCTGTTTCAGGCGGCCTTTTGGAAGTGCAACCTGATAAAATTACTGTGTTGGCCGATGTGGCGGTACGCAGTGAAGAGATGGATCAGGCTCGTGCAGAAGAAGCCAAAAAGGCAGCGGAGGCCAAAATTTCCCAGGCAGGCGACAAAGAAGCACTCGCAAAAGCGGAAGCTGCTTTGGCGGCAGCGATTGCCCAGCTCAAAACCTTGGATTACATTCGTTCGCAAAAAAACAAATAATGTTGTTGTAAAAGTGCCGGAAGTTCCGGCACTTTTCTTTTTGTGTAAACAATACTAAGGCCGTCTGAAAAGGATTTTCAGACGGCCTTAGTTGTTTCTTCTCTCTGCTGGACTTGAGTTATGTATAGTCTGTGTTTTATCTGTTGATGAGAGTTTTTCAAATAGTGCGGTGGTTTGCTCTCAATTGAATATCCTTTTTAGTATTTCTGTCCAAGAGAAAATTCATCCGTAAACGAAGGAGTCAACGTAAACGGGGGAAGCCGACAACGTACGATAATTTTTTAAATTGCGGAGACAATTTTTCCGTATTGTCGTCGGATGGTGGTTTGGGTAAAAACGGATTTTTCTTCTTGAAAGGTATTTCTAAAGATTGTTTTGGATATTGTGTGGATGCTTAATTCCGTCATTTTCACCAGCTCAGGCACAACGGAAATTGGAGAAGTCCGTCTGGCTATATGCTATCAACTCAATATCCGATCACAACCTTTTTGAAATAGGCAGTATTGCCGTTATCAGGCAGTAAACTGATTCTTGCGGAACCCTAATACCATAAAGGCCGTCTGAAAAATTGTTCAGACGGCCTGATACTTACCAAGGCTTAAATAGAGCGGCTACTTAAGAACAATATTAACGGCCTCTGCGGGCATCATCGTATCTGCGTTTTCTCTCTTCAAGAGCTCGGTCATATTTACGCTGTCTTTCCAACAGGGCGTCGTCGTATTTACGTTGTCTTTCCTGCAGGGCGTTTTTGTATTGGCGGCGTTTTTCGATCAGCACATCATTGTAACGGTCGCTTTGTTCGCGTGAGACACCACTGTCACGGTATTGGCGGCTTTTACGGATTAAAGCATCATCGTATTGCTGCTGTTTGTCCGCTAAGGCATCTTTGTGGCGGTAATGCTTATCGCGCAGGGCATCGTCGTGGCGGTGCTGTTTTTCGCGGATTACGTCTTCAAAACGTCGGCCGTCGTCGTAGGGAGCGGCCATCAGTGTTGCGGAAGTGGCCAACAGGGCGGCAGCGGCGATCAGTTTTTTCATTTCAAACTCGCTTTCATATAGATTGGGAAATCGGGATGCAACACATCCTGTATGTCGCATATGTATCTTAACCGCCTGTGCGTAAACGATTGTCAACGTCCAGATAATCTTGCACAAAACTGCCTGAAGTTTGTTATTGATTGGATGTTCATCCAAACAAATCCCGTTTTTCGGCATGAAATCTGAAAATCAGGCTAACCCGGCTTTACGCTTGGGCCGTTTGAAACGGTCGGAATGTTGCGTAATGTCTACATAAAACGCGGTTTAAAGTCGGTGGGGATGTGAAACGGCAAGACAAAAAAGGCCGTCTGAAACATTTTCAGACGGCCTGACTGTGTGCGCCAGCCGATAAAGGTTTATGCGCCGAAAACTTTCAAACGCTCTTCCAGCGGTTGGAATGTTTTTTCACCGGCAGGTGCGGCGATGCCGCCGAACACCATTTGTGCGCGCAACGTCCAGTTTTCGGGGATGTTCCATTCTTTGGCAATGGCTGCGTCGGGCAACGGGTTGTAGTGTTGCAGATTGGCACCGATGCCTGCGGCGGCAAGCGTGGTCCACACGGCGTATTGGTGCATGGCATCGGCGTGTTCGGCCCATACGGGGAAGTTGGCGGCGTAAGAGGGGAACTGCTCCTGCAGGCCTTTTACCACGTTTTGGTCTTCAAAAAACAGTACCGTACCCGCGCCTGCTTTGAACATATCCAGCTTTTGTTTGGTCGGCTCGAATTGGTCGGCAGGAACGATGGCGCGCAAAGCGTCTTCAACAAAGCCCCATACTTTTTCATGTTCTGCGCCGAACAAGACTACTACGCGGGTGGATTGCGAGTTGAACGAAGAAGGCGTGTGCAACACGGCGTGTTCGATGATTTTGACCACTTCGGCGTTGGACAGCGGCAGGTTTTTGTTGAGGGCATAGATGCTGCGGCGGGTTTGCGCGGCAGTTTGGAGTGTTTGGTAAGTCATGATTATTTCCTGTGTTAACTGAGTTGATGATTTTACGCTTTATTGAAACGGTTATCCAATGCCCAAGCACCGCCGCCGGCTGCGGCGATGTAGAGAAATACGAAACAGAACAATGCTGCGGCTTCACCGCCGTTGAGCAGCGGGAACAGCGGGGTGGGTGAAGTATGTGCCATGAAGTAGGCCACGGCCATTTGACCGGACAGCAGAAAGGCGGTAGGGCGGGTAAACAGACCGAGCAGCAGCAGGATGCCGCCGACAGTTTCGAGAATGCCCGCAATGCCGTAAATCGATGCAAGCGGCGGATTGAGGCCTTCGACAAAGGGGAAGGTAAACAGTTTCGCCGTGCCGTGCAGCATAAACATATAGGCGGCGGTGATGCGCAAAACGGAAAGCAATACGGGTTGGAAGCGGTTTAAGAAGCTCATTTTTTTCCTTTGGGGGATGAAGTGTGTACAGAATAAAGGCCGTCTGAAAAAGTTTGGGAACAGGAAAGCTCAAGGATGAATCTGCTGCCAATCTTCCAGCCTGCGGCTGAAACGTTTTCAGACGGCCTGTATGGTTGCGTGGCAGTATAGTCAATTCTTAATGGTTGATATATACTTCGATTATTGAAATAATGTTTCTGATTGGGAAATAATGGATACTTTGTTCAGCCTGAAAGTTTTCCGCTCGGTGGTAAAGCACAACAGCTTTACACGCGCCGCTGCCCAGCTCGGCATCTCCACGGCCATGGCCAGCAAACACGTGAGCCATCTCGAAAACACCGTGCAGGCGAAGCTGTTGCACCGCAACAGCCGCAATCTGCATCTGACCGAAGCGGGCGAAGACTATTACCGGCAATGCAGTTATGCGCTCGATACGCTGGATGCCGCCGCGCAGAAGGCCGCCAGCGGTACCGACAAACCGCAGGGCGTTTTGCGCGTAACTATGCCGATTTGGTTTGCCAGCCATATGGTGAGCCATTGGCTGGTGGAATATCAGCAGTGGTTTCCCGCCGTGAAACTCGATTTGGTGCTGGACAACCGCCGCGTCGATTTGATTGCCGACGGTTTCGACCTGGCCCTGCGCGTTTCGCAAGATCCGCATCCGTCGCTGATTGTGAAGCCGCTGTCGAAAATCGAATTCGTGCTGGTGGCTGCGCCTGCTTATCTGGAAACCCACGGTACACCCGCTACGCCTGAAGAAGCGATGGTGCACAAGGCAGTTTTGCCTTCCTACACCGATATGAGCCATGTCGACATCGTGCATAGAAACAGCGGCGAAACGGCGCGCCTGAGCCTGAATGCGGCCATGACCACCGACCATACGCTGATGGTGCGCGAATTGGTTAAAGCGGGCGGCGGCATCGGCTACCAGCCGCTTTGGGCGGTTCAGCAGGATTTGGACGAAGGCAGGTTGGTGCGGCTGTTGACCGACTACTCCATTTTGACCAACCAGCTTTATGCGGCTTACGTTGATCGCACGTTTTTAAGTGCGAAGGTGCGCAGCTTTATCGATTTTGTGAACGAGAAAATCCAAGCCGAGCGCGGGTAGGGAGCGATTGGCACGGGATCGCTTATGGTCGTCATGCTTGCTCAGGCGGAAATCTATCGTGAGCATTCATAACGGTTATGAAGAAAAACGGTTTCTTAAACTCAAAGACAGATTCCCTCCCGTGCGGGAATGATATTCCAATATGGTGGGCGCATTATCTAAACAGCCAAAAGAGAAGGCCGTCTGAAAATATTTCAGACGGCCTTACGGTTGCCGGCGGTTAGTGTGCCGCAGTATTGGGATCCAAAGGCGGCAGCGTGCCGTTCATTGCGGCATCAAGCTGTTCTTTGTCCAAGGCTTTTTCCCAGCGTGCCACCACAATCGTGGCGCAGGCGTTGCCGACGAGATTGGTCAGGGCACGGCATTCCGACATGAAACGGTCGATACCCAGAATCAGCGCCATGCCCTCGACGGGCACGCTCGGTACCACAGACAAAGTGGCCGCCAGCGTGATGAAGCCCGCACCGGTAACGCCTGCCGCACCTTTGGAACTGAGCATGGCCACCAGAAGCAGCGTAATCTGCTGGGTAACGGTCAAATCGGTGTTGGTGGCCTGTGCGATAAACAGCGCGGCCATGGTCATGTAGATGTTGGTGCCGTCGAGATTGAACGAATAACCTGTGGGAACCACCAAGCCGACCACGGATTTTTCGCAGCCTGCACGTTCCATTTTCTGCATCAGCGTCGGCAGGGCGGCTTCGGATGAGGAAGTGCCCAATACCAACCACAGTTCGTCTTTGATGTATTTAATCATTTTGATGATGGAGAAACCGTTGTAGCGGGCGACCGCACCCAAAATCACGATGACGAACAGCAGTGAAGTAATGTAGAACGTGGCGACCAGCAGCATCAGGTTGCTGATGGAGCTCAGGCCGTATTTGCCGATGGTAAACGCCATCGCGCCGAATGCGCCGATGGGGGCGAATTTCATCAGCATCGATACCATTTTGAACACGGGTGCGGAAAAATCCTGCAACAGGCTGACGACGGTTTTGGCTTTTTCACCCACGGCGGCCAGCGAAATGCCGAACAGAACCGCTACAAACAATACCTGCAGGATATTGCCGTTGGTCAGCGGGCTGAATACGGTGGTGGGGATGATGTTCATCAGAAAGCTGACGATGCCGGTTTCTTTCGATTTTTCGACGTACTCGGCCACTTTGTCGGATTGGAGCGTCGCCGGATCGATGTTCAGGCCCGCGCCGGGCTGGATAATGTTGGCCACGACCATGCCGACGACGAGCGCGAGCGTGGAGAAAAACAGGAAATAGACAAACGCTTTGCCCGCCACTCGACCGACGGACTTCATGTCGTTCATGCCCGCGATGCCCGTTACCACGGTCAGGAAAATCACGGGGGCGATAATCATCTTAACCAGCTTGATGAAGCCGTCGCCCAAAGGCTTCAGGCTTTCTCCGACATCGGGATAGAAATGGCCGAGCAGGATGCCGACCGTAATCGCAAAAATCACCTGCACATAAAGAATCTGGTAAAACTTCGGCTTTTTGCCTTTCGGTAAATCGTTCAGCTCGTCTGTATCGATGTTCAGCATAAATCCACCTTCGGTAAATGATTTGGTAACGGTATTGGAAAATGCCTGTTATCGGGGGGATTTACCGTACAGGCATTTTGAAACAGGATGTAATTTAGCCGTTAATTCGGGTGATTTCAAACCTGCCGCCGGTAAAATTGGCAGTTTTATTGGAATAAAGTTGTTTATAAAGGGAAAAAATATCGGGGTTTTTACCCTTGTGGCAAAGGTTTCAGACGGCTCCGGCTACATCTTATTACAGGTGGATGCCGTCTGAAACCGTGTTCCGTGCAGCCGGCAGGCCGTCTGAACGCCATTGTCTGCCGCGCCGCATCCGAAAATTAGGTAAAATGAAACTTTTCATCCGCCGAGTTCCGAACAGAATGAGCAACGATACCGTTTCCGAACCGAAAAACTATATGACCCCCACCGGTTGGCAGGCGTTGAAAGACGAGCTGTACCGTCTGGTCAATAAGGAACGTCCCGAAATCGTCCAAGTGGTCAACTGGGCGGCAGGCAACGGCGACCGCAGCGAAAACGGCGACTATCTCTACGGAAAACGCCGTATGCGCGAAATCGACCGCCGCATCCGTTTTCTGACCAAACGGCTGGAGGCGGCGGTGGTGGTTGACCCCGAAGCGCGGGAAGCCACCGACCAGATTTTTTTCGGCGCGACGGTAGGGCTGTTGCGCGGCGACGGCTCGGAGCAGGTGGTACGCATTGTCGGCACGGACGAAATCGATACCGCGCAAAACAAGATTTCGTGGGTTTCTCCGCTCGCCCGCTGCCTGATTAAGGCGCACGAAGGTGACGAAGTGGTGCTGCACGGCCCGGACGGACGCGAAACCATCGAGATTTTGTCGGTGGCGTATGTGCGGATAGACTGAGGCCGTCTGAAAATACCGCTGCCGTTGTTTCCGTTTGGTTTGGATCTTTTTCGATGCGGGCAGACGTTCGTAATACGGCTTTATTGTCGGCAATTGTCGGGCATCGGCTTTGCGGCTAGGGGAGCGGGACGGCGGATAAACTTGAACCGTGATGCATCCGCCGTGTGTTTATGGGGCAGGAAGCCGTTTCGGTTTTTCCCACTTTAAAATCACACACGTTTTCTGCCTTACCTGTATTCCTGTCGGTCGCGGACTTCCGCCCGTGCGGGAATAATGCGGCGGGAAAAAGCCGCACAGCGTTTCAAGTTCGTCCGCAATAAACCGCCGTTTCATACGGCCTTCAGGCAGATATAAAATATCGATACGGTAAAGCAAAACATTATGCGCCGACCGGCACAGGCCGTCTGAAAAAACGCCGGATGGCGCCGCCCGCTTTTCAGACGGCCTTCACAACACAAACCATTCGTTATGTATAAAGTCATTCCCATCATCCACACGCTCGCCAAGCTCGGATTGCTGTTTTCCGTGCTGCTGCTGGTGCCGACGCTGATGTCGTATCTGTTTCTCGACGGCGCGTTCCATGCCTTTGCCGGTACGGTGCTGGTTACGCTGTCGGGTTCCGCCGTATTGTGGCTGCTGACCTTGCGGCACAATCGCGAACTGCGCCCGCGCGACGGTTTTACGCTGGTGTTCATGTTGTGGCTGCTGTTTGCGCTGGTGGCCGCCATGCCCGCATATCTTTATATACCGCCGCTCAGTTTTACCGATGCCTTTTTCGAATCGATGTCCGGCCTGACCACCACCGGCGCCACTACCATCGACAGTCTCGACACGCTTGCGCCGTCGATTAATTTTTGGCGGCATATGCTCAACTGGCTCGGCGGAATGGGGATTATCGTGTTGGCCGTTGCCATTCTGCCGATGCTCGGTGTCGGCGGTACGCAGCTTTTCAAGGCGGAAATCCCCGGCATCGACAAAGACAGCAAAATGGCGCCGCGCATTTCTCAGGTGGCCAAAAAACTGTGGGTGATGTATTCGCTGATTACGCTGGCCGCCTTTTTCTGCCTGCATTTTTCCGGCATGAGCTGGTTCGACGCGCTCTGCCACGCCATGTCGGTGGTTTCGCTCGGCGGATTTTCCACCCACGATGCCAGTATCGCTTATTTCGATTCCGTATCGGTGGAGCTGGCAGTTATCGTGTTCACCCTGTTCGGCGGCATCAATTTCGCCTGCCACTTTACCGCACTGTCGGAGCGTTCCCCGAACATCTATTGGCGCAACGAAGAATGCCGCAGCCTGCTGCTGATTATGGCGGTCAGCATTGTTGCCGTAAGCGCTTATCTTTGGTTGGGCGGTTTTTACGCTTCGCCCGGCGAAGCCCTGCGCTATGTCGGCTTCAACTACGTTTCCATCGGACTGGCCAGCGGTTTTGCCAACGCCGACTTTGCGCAATGGCCGCTGATCGCATCGTTGTGGATGTTTTTTCTGGCCAACGTTTTGGCGTGTGCCGGCTCGATGGGAGGCGGCATCAAAAACGTGCGCGCGCTGGTGTTGTTCAAATTCAGCCTGCGTGAAATGCTGCTGCTGCTCCACCCTCGCGCAGTGCACAACGTCAAAGTCAACGGCCGCACCATTCCCGACCGCATGGCGTTGACCGTTATGTCGTTTGTTTTTGTCTATTTCATGACCATCGTCGTCTTCACTTTCCTGATGATGGCCGCCGGTCAGGATTTCATTTCCGCCTTCACCGCCGTGATTTCGTGCATCACCAACGCAGGCCCGGGTTTGGGTACGGTCGGCCCCGCCCACAACTACGGCGCGCTCGGCGACATTCAGAAATGGCTGCTCGCGTCCGTGATGCTGCTGGGGCGTTTGGAAATTTTTACCGTATTGATTCTGCTGACACCGGCGTATTGGAAAAAATAGCGGGGCAACTCATGGTTTTAAACCGCTTTCGATAATGGAAAGCTGCCATACGGGGTTCGGCCCGTATGTGGCGGATATTTTGTTTTCGGGTGGATGTAAAACGAAGGAGTCGCAGTGAAGGTTGGTGTGTCGGTTGTCGCGGTACGGTGCAAATAAAACCATATACAAGATAAGGCCGTCTGAAAATTTTTCAGACGGCCTTTGCCTTGATTTCAATTTAAATCATTACATTAAATCCGAAATCAATCTTTCAGCTTCGCCAACTGCCCCTGTACTTTCGCCATCTTGTCTTCCAACTCCGCCAGTTCGGACTTGTCTTTTTCCACCAGATGCGCAGGGGCTTTTTCGGTGTAGCCGGGTTTGGAGAGTTTGGCGTTGAGTTTGTCCAAGGCTTTTTGCAGTTTTTCGGCTTCTTTGGTCAGACGCGCGGTTTCGGCGGCTTTGTCGATTTCCACTTTCAGCATCAGGCGTGCGCCGTTGCAGACGGCCACGGGTGCGTCTTCGTTTTCTGGCAGCTTGTCCACGATGTTGGCTTCGGTCAGGCGCGTCATGGACGGCAGGTATTTGAGCAGGGCTTCGTCGGTTTGGCCTTCGATGAACAGCGGGGCTTTGACGTTCGGGGCGATGCCCATTTCGCCGCGCAGGTTGCGCACGGCACCAATCAGGTCTTGCAGCGCGGTCATTTTGTCGAAGGCCGTCTGAACGATTTTTTCTTCGTCCGCCACCGGCCACGCGGCAATCATGATGCTGTCGGCGTGCTTGGCGTTGGCCAGCGGCGCGACGGTCTGCCACAGCTCTTCGGTGATGTACGGCATAATCGGGTGCAACAGGCGCAAAATCACTTCCAACACGCGCACGAGGGTGCGGCGGGTGGTGCGCCGGGTGGTCGGACAGCCGGTTTGGATCTGCACTTTGGCCAGCTCGATGTACCAGTCGCAGAAATCGTTCCACACGAATTCGTAGAGCGTTTGCGCCGCCAAATCAAAGCGGTAGGTGTCGAAGGCTTCGGTCACGGCGGCTTCGGTTTGCTGCAGGCGGCCGATAATCCATTGGTCGACGAAGGTGTAAGCCAGCGGCTGGGTTTCATCTTGGCCGCAATCGTGGTTTTCCACGTTCATCAGCACGAAATTGGTGGCGTTCCACAATTTGTTGCAGAAATTGCGGTAGCCTTCGGCGCGTTTGAAGTCGAAATTCACGCTGCGGCCGAGGCTGGCGTAGCTGGCCATGGTGAAGCGCAGCGCGTCGGCACCGAACACGGGAATGCCTTCGGGGAAGAGTTTTTTCGTCGCTTCAACCACTTGCGGGGCTTTTTCAGGGCGGCGCAGGCCGGTGGTGCGTTTGACCAGAAGTTCGTCCAAGCCGATGCCGTCAATCAAATCAACGGGGTCGATGACGTTGCCTTCGGATTTGGACATTTTTTTGCCTTCGTGGTCGCGCACGATGCCGTGGATGTACACGTCTTTGAACGGCACTTTGCCGGTGAAGTGCGTGGTCATCATAATCATACGGGCGACCCAGAAGAAGATGATTTCGTAGCCGGTTACCAAGACGTTGCTGGGCAGGAAGGCTTTGAGTTCGGGCGTTTCAGACGGCCAGCCGAGCGTGGAGAACGGCACGAGCGCGGAGGAGAACCAGGTGTCCAAAACGTCTTCGTCGCGTGTCAGCTTCAGGCCGTCTGAAAGTTTTTCGGCTTCTTCCTGCGTGCGCGCAACGTACACATTGCCTGCTTCGTCGTACCACGCGGGGATTTGGTGTCCCCACCACAGTTGGCGCGAGATGCACCAGTCTTGGATGTTGTTCATCCATTGGTTGTAGGTGTTGACCCAGTTTTCGGGAATGAATTTCACCGCGCCGCTGTCCACCGCTTTTTTCGCTTTTTCAGACAGGCTTAAGCCTTTGAATTCGCTGTCGGGTTCGGCCACTTTGCTGCCGTCGGGCGCGGCGGACATGGCGACGAACCATTGGCTGGTCAGCATCGGCTCGATCACCGAACCCGTGCGGTCGCCTTTCGGTGTCATCAGCGTGTGCGGTTTCACTTCGGCCAGCAAACCCTGCGCTTCCAAGTCGGCCAGCATCTGTTTGCGCGCGGCGAAGCGGTCGAGACCCGCGTAGGCTTCGGGCAGGGCAATGCCTGTCTGAACTTCGCCTTTGAAGTTGAACACTTCGGCTTGGCTCAAAATTTTCGCTTCCAAATCAAACACATTAATCAGGCGCGTATCGTGGCGTTTGCCGACTTCGTAGTCGTTGAAGTCGTGCGCCGGCGTGATTTTCACGCAGCCCGTGCCGAAATCTTTTTCCACATATTCGTCGGCAATCACGGGAATGGTGCGGCCGGTCAGCGGCAGGATAAGTTCTTTGCCAATCAGGTGTTTATAGCGTTCGTCTTCGGGATTGACGGCCACGGCCACGTCGCCCAGCAGCGTTTCGGGGCGCGTGGTGGCGACAATCACGCTTTCAGACGGCCTCTCGGCCAGCGGATAGCGGATGTGCCACATAGAGCCTCGTTCTTCCACGCTTTCCACTTCTAAATCGGACACCGCCGTACCCAACACGGGATCCCAGTTCACCAAGCGTTTGCCGCGGTAAATCAGCCCCTGCTCATACAGGCGCACGAACACTTCGGTTACGGTTTCGGCGCGCACGTCGTCCATCGTGAAATACTCGCGCGACCAGTCGGCGGAACAGCCCACACGGCGCATCTGCTCGGTAATCGTGCCG
>NZ_JBHCJY010000040.1:0-11157 GCF_041804105.1 Neisseria sp. | reverse complement strand
CATGTCGGGGATGCCGCAGAGCATGAAACGGGTATCGGCTTGGGTGAACGCCATGCCGAAGGCGGCGGCGAGTGTGCCGTCTGAAATCAGCGCGGGCAGGCGTTTGCCGCAGAGCGCGCCGTCGGTTTGGTCGCGGGTTAAGACGGGTTGGAACGTGAGTTTGCCGAAATATTCGCCGACGAGCGGGTGTTCCGACAGGGCGGCGATGCGGTCGTTGAAAATCAGTTCGTCGGCACGGGAAACGGAGTGGGCGAGCGCGAGACGGTCGAAACGCTGCCAGATTTCGGGCTGTTCGAGTATGGACAGGAAGGGGGCGATGCCGGAGCCGGTGCAGAGCATGACCAAATCGCGGCCGTCTTGGAAGCGTTCGGGCAGCAGGAAGCCTGTGGCGGTTTTGTCGAGCAGGATGGTGTCGCCTGCCTGCATGTGGGCGAATTTGACCGACATGGGGCCGCCTTCGATGAGAACGGTGAAGTATTCGAGCGTGTCGGCATATTCGGCGGAAACGACGGAATAGGCGCGCCAGATGAAGCCTTCGCCGTCGCGGAAGCCGAGCCGCGAGAATTGTCCGGCGGAAAAACGGTAGGCTTCGGGACGGCTGACGGCAAACGTCATCAGTTTCGGGGTGTGGCGTTTCACCCATAAAACGGTTTCTTCGGTGTATTTGGCTTCGGGGCTGGAGGCCATGCGGGATTCCTTGCAAAACGGTTTTTCAGACGGCCTGATTATACTGGAAAGGCCGTCTGAAAAGTTTTCAGACGGCCTGAAGGCTGCATCGGCGTTAAGTTTGGAATGACATCGGCGGTGTGCCCGAACCGCCGCCCGAACAGCGGGATTTGCTATGAGGCGCGATGCGGATGCGGCGCGTGTTTACCGTCGGGCGCTGCGGTTGCTTGCGCCGTTGTCGGAAGACAGGAACGATGAGATTTTGTCCCACAGGCTTTTCTTTTCCGCCGTGTTTTCCGTTGGCTGTTGCAGCGGGGTTTCGGTATCGTTGAAGCTGTGGTTTTCGCAGGGGATGCCGTCGTTGTCGCCGTCCATTTTCACGTTGGGGCATTGTTGCAGGAAAAATTCCGCTTCTTTGAGCGAGCGCATCTGCGAGCAGTGCTGCCTGCCGTCACAGGAGAACGCGTTGCCGTCTGCCGATGCGTGGGCTTTGGGTTCGAGCGGGCTGCTGACAGCCTGTTTCCACGCTTCGCGTTCTTTCATAATCTCTTTGGCAACTTTTTCTGCGGTTACTTCTTCGGTGTGTTTTTTGTACAGGGTAATGCCCGAGAGATAAGGTTTGGCAAACCAGATGCCGACCGCAACGGCGCAGGCGACGGGCAGCGCCGTCAGCAGTTTGCGCAGGGCGGGCGGCAGGCTTTTCTTGCCGTCTTTGAACAGGGAGTGTGCGGCCAGTTCGCCTTCGCCCGGGTAGCGGATGTTTTCGGCTTCTTCGCGCCCGCGGCGGCCGACGGTGATTTCAAACGACACCCTTCTGCCTTCTTCGGGCAGGGGGCTTTGTTCTTCAAAAGCGGAGAGCGGGGCAAAGTATTCTTTTTCGCCGGATTCGTCGGCAACGGCACCGAAGCCCCGTTCTTTGTTCCAGCGGATGATGGTTCCGTAATAGCGCATGATTTTCATGATGTGTGATTATTTTCCGTTATTTTATATGATGTGCATAATAATAGATAGGGTAAGGATGACGAACGGGGGCGGATGCCGTCAATCTGTATCCGAAATGCCGCATTGCGGCGGGGATGGGGTGTGGCTGCGGACGATGTCGCGGATGATCAGACGGTTCGGATGCAGCGCTTGGCGGATGTGCGGCGGGAACGGGTTGGGCAGGCCGAGGATTTCGGCGGCCAGGGCTTCGGCGCAAATCGGCGCGGTGGCCAGCCCGCGTGTACCGTGGGCGGTGTTGGCGTAGGCATCGGGCAGGTAGGGGCAGGGGGTGTCGATGGGATAGTTTTTATCGCTGGCGAGTTTGGCGTAGGTTTGGCGCATGGCGGCGGCATTGCCGAGCGCGCCGACAACGGGCAGATGGTCGGTGCTGTCGCAGCGCACGGCGGCATGGCCTTCGGCAGGGCGGATACGTTGCCCGGAGGATTCGGGGTTGTTGTCCGGACGGATTTTTTCGGATTTTTCCGCCGCTGTTGTCGCGGACTCAGACAGGCCGTCTGAAAGTGCAAACAGCGATTCGGCCAACGGCGGATTCAGGGCGGCAAGGGCGTTGCGGTTGGCGGTTTCTTCAGACGGCCTCCACGCGCTGTCGCCGCAGTTCAGGACAAAACTTGCGCCGTAGCAGTGCATCCCCTGCCAGGCCGGACTGACGTAGCTTTCGCCGGAAAGGGCGCAGCGCAGCCGGTGCGAAAATTGGGTGGCCGCGGCCACACTGGTTTGGCCGCGCATCAGGCGCAGCGGCAGGGCGGCGAGATTGGGTTCGGGCGCGTTCGCACTGTCCGCACCGGTACAGTAAACGATGCAGTCGGCGGCAAAAATTTGCTTGGGCGTGTGGGCCAGCCATTGTCTGCCGTTGCGTTCGGCGCGCAGCAGCGGCGTGTGCGGGCGGACTTCAATCAAAGGATGGGACAGCAGTTTTTCTATCAGCGCGCGCGGATTGAGCCAGATGCCCTGCGGCCAGTAAAGGCCGTCTGAAAACACGTCGATACTGGCGATTTCTGCGGCTTCGCGGGCGGAAACGGCGCGGTAAAGATGGGCATGGTGTGTCTGTTGCGCCAAAGCCTGATTGCGTTTGCGTTCGGCTTCGCTGAAATTCAGGTGCAGCACGCCTTGCCCGCCCCATGCGTTTTGGTCGGGCAGCAGTTTTTGCAGCAGGCGGCGGGTGTGGCCGTAGCCTGCCAGCAGCAGTTCGGTCTGTTCAGTCGGGTGCGGCGAGATTTTGGCGTAGAGCAACCCCTGATAATTGCCCGAAGCGGCGCCTGCAATTCCGCCCGCATCCAAAACCGTTACCCGCACGCCGTGCCGTGCCAGGCTGTAAGCCGTGGCCGCGCCTGCGATGCCCGCGCCGACAACCAAAACGTGTTGCGGCGGTTTTCTGTTTTCCGGGTTTTCAGACGGCCTGAACCACGGTTTGACAGGGTGCGGGCTTTCCTGAGGTACGGCTTCGGTCTGCCAGTCGATGCCTTGCGGGAAGTGCGCATTCAGACGGCCTGCGTATTGCGGCGGGAACAGCCACAGATGAACATCAGGCAAAACGTCGGCAAATACGTTTACGCCGGTGAATTGCAGGCAGGCCAAGCCGCTGCGGATGTTTTCCGCCAACAGGATTTCCTGTCCGGACGGACAGGCACACGGCGCGAATTCGGGCATCCGCATATCGGGCAGGCACACCGCCAAATACAGCGGCCTGCCGTGCGTTTCGGCGGCAAGGGCGAGTTCGGAAAGGGCGGGAACGCTGTTCCAGGCAAGGCAGGTCATGGCAGGCCGTCTGAAAAATGGGACGGGATATTTTAGCAGCGGACGGCATCGCGCCGGCGGCAGACAGGCGGATTTACATATTGCCGTGTTTTACAGCAGACTCGGAACGGAAAAACTGTATTTTTCGGCGCGATTGATAACGGCGCAGCCATTGTGCCGATAAGGGGTGCGATTCCGGTGGGTGATTTTCAACCGAATGATTAAAAAAGGATTTTTCGTGCAAGATGCGTATCCTTTTTTCATGGGGACGACGGCATATGATGGCTGTATGCAACTTCGGGCGGGTGCATCGGTTATCCGAAAAACAACACTGCCCGTGCCGCGCTATAATCGGCCTGTCGCCCCTATTTTGAAAACCGAAACCATGTCCCGTATCCGTATAAAAATCTGCGGCATCACCCGCCCCGAAGACGCAAAAACCGCCGCCGCGCTCGGCGTCGATGCAGTCGGGCTGGTGTTCTACGATAAAAGCAAACGCAGCGTCGGCATCGCTCAGGCGCAGGAAATCGTGCGCGCGCTGCCGCCGTTCGTGGCTGCGGTCGCCCTGTTTGTGAACGAAACCGCCGCAAACATCGAGGCCGTATTGGAGCAGGTTCCCATCGACATCATCCAGTTCCACGGCGACGAACCGCCCGAATTCTGCCGCCGTTTCAGACGGCCTTACCTGAAAGCCGTGCGCGTGCGCACCGCCGCCGACATCACCCGCGCCGCCGAGCAATACCCCGATGCGCGCGCGTTGCTGCTCGATGCCTATGTGGACGGCGAATACGGCGGCACGGGTGAAAGTTTCGACTGGACGCTGCTCCCCGCCGGTTTCCAAACCCCGTGGATACTCGCCGGCGGCCTGACCCCCGACAACGTGGCCGAAGCCCTGCGCGTCAGCGGCGCGAAAGCCGTGGACGTGTCCGGCGGCGTGGAAAGCGCGGCGGGTGTGAAGTCGGCGGAAAAAATGGCGGCGTTTTTGGTGCAGGCAAAGGCGGTTAAGGCCGTCTGAAATGTGGAAAAGAAATCTGCGGAATATGTTTAGTTTGATTGCAGGCTGCTTGAAAAATGTTTTAATTTTATAGGATAATCTTTTAGAAGAATTTTAATGGAATCGGGAAAATGGATTAAATATTAAAAGAGAAAGTTAATTGAGCAAATAGTCGCTTTTCGCAATGGTTAATAGAAGCAATATGGGAGAGGATATGGTAGGGGCTTATGAGTCGTTGGCTTGGTGGCTGATGTGGGGACCTGTGATTTTTTTAATATGGGTGGCTTGCCAAGTAGGATTGGTAAGATTTATTTATCACTGGGGAAAGCCAACATTTAAGCAACTTTTTATTTCACGGATACTTGCTTATTTGGCTATATTGATGAACCTGTGTACTGGAGTATTAATAATTCTCGGCGAGGTTGAGGAACGGCATAGGGATCGTTTATTTGCGGCCAGTATGCAAGTATTGCCAACGGAACAGGTTGTCAACGGAATCAAAATGCCTGCCGGTACAAAGTTGCAAATCGACGTGCCTGAAAAACTGGATAAAATCGACTTGACAACTTTCTCTGAGGCTGAATTTCCCCAGCCAGTAAATTGGAACGGTATTGATGTTATCAGTTTGTTGATTCAAACAGAATATGTGAGAACAGAACTTCCCAAAGGAAAGCCCACAGAAATAGAAAATTGGTTGTGTGCTCCGGAACAATCGGCTTATTGGAAAAATAAAACAGCAGAAAAGTTGTCAGGTAAAGAAAAATATCAATTTTTATCCTGTACTTTGGTTCCTCTTGAATGGACATTCGATTTTCCCTACAAAGGCAGTAAGGTTGAAACTGATTTAGTGGAAAAAAATATCCGGGATGATGTGCCTTGGAAACTGTCTTTTGATTCGTATACTACATCCAAGTATGATCCGCTGCTCTCCTTTTATGGAAGTATTTATTTGGATAAAAACAAGCGTACTGTTGCAATTGACGGGTATATGCACTTAAAAAATCTTAATGCGCAATGCGAACCATTGTCTAGTAGTTTTATTTGGTTTCCGGATAAATCTGATATTATCTATATTCGTTCGGATGAAGATAAATCAATTCCTGATGATTGTTATTTTAGAAAAGTCGTTAAAGTTTCAGATGAGGAATGGAAAAAAGTTGAAGGAAAATTTAAAGATTCATAGATGCTTGTAACTAAGAGATAGGGTTTGTACATGGTTTTACGGGTAACTTGTTCAAGCTGTTTGGATTGACTTGCTGTAAGTTTTTGATGTTACAATCAAATCCTTTTTCAGACGGCCTGAGTTAAGAAAGGCCGTCTGAAAGCGGCAATGAAAGGAACTACCATGGCTAAACGTAAAAAACAGACCGCGTAATCTGCTTTGTCCCGAATTCGGATGAGTGTTTCTGCACGGTGTATAAATATAAGGATTTGCTGGCAGCAGGTTCGGTTAAAAGGCCGTCTGAAAACGGTTTTCAGACGGCCTGAATAGTTTGTTCAATCTAAAGAAGGTGTGATATGCAAAATTACCAAGCCCCCGACCAAAACGGTTTTTTCGGCGAACACGGCGGGCTGTTCGTTTCCGAAACGCTCATTCCCGCTTTGCAGGAATTGGCCGCAGCTTATGAGGCGGCGAAAAACGATCCTGCATTTTGGGAAGAATTCCGCCGCGATTTGACGCATTACGTCGGCCGTCCCAGCCCCGTTTACCATGCCGAACGCCTGTCCGCCCATCTCGGCGGCGCGCAGATTTGGCTCAAGCGCGAAGACCTGAACCACACGGGTGCGCACAAGGTAAACAATACTATCGGTCAAGCCCTGCTGGCCAAGCGCATGGGCAAAAAGCGTGTGATTGCCGAAACGGGCGCGGGGCAGCACGGCGTGGCCAGCGCAACGGTGGCCGCGCGTTTCGGTATGGAATGCCATGTTTATATGGGCGCGGACGACATCCAGCGCCAAATGCCGAACGTGTTCCGCATGAAATTGCTGGGCGCAAACGTGGTAAGTGTGGACAGTGGCAGCCGCACGCTGAAAGACGCGATGAACGAAGCGATGCGGGAATGGGTGGCGCGCGTGGACGATACGTTCTACATCATCGGCACGGCGGCGGGGCCTGCGCCTTATCCCGAAATGGTGCGCGATTTCCAATGCGTGATCGGCAACGAAGCGAAGGAGCAGATGCTCGAAGCCGTGGGCCGACAGCCCGACGTGGCCGTAGCCTGCGTGGGCGGCGGCTCGAACGCCATCGGCCTGTTCCACCCCTACATCGGCGAAGAAAACGTGCGCCTAATCGGCGTGGAAGCGGGCGGGCACGGCACGGACACACCCGACCACGCCGCGCCGATTACATCCAAAGCCCCCGTCGGCGTGCTGCACGGTTTCCGCAGCTATCTGATGCAGGACGAAAACGGCCAGGTTTTGGGTACGCATTCGGTATCCGCCGGCTTGGATTACCCGGGCATCGGCCCCGAACACAGTTATCTGGCCGACATCGGCCGCGTGGAATATCATGCGGCAAACGACGATAAGGCATTGGAAGCATTTGATTTATTGTGCCGTTTCGAAGGCATCATCCCCGCGCTGGAAAGTTCGCACGCGCTGGCGTGGGCGGTGGAAAACGCGCCGAAGATGGGCAAAGACCAAGTGATTTTGGTGAACCTGTCGGGGCGCGGCGACAAAGACATCAATACCGTGGCCAAGCTGAAAGGCATCGAGTTGTAAGGCCGTCTGAAAACGATTGATTGGAACATCGTGAAAAAAATTATCTTATCGGCAATGTTTTTGTTCGGTGCGGGTTTTGCCCAAGCCGGTTCGAGTTCGATTGACCTGACGGGCGATTACGAACAGGTTTTCGCCACGCCCAGCGGCAATATTCTCTGCGGCGGCGGTTCGCTGAAAAAGGCCGACACCACGCTCTATCAAAACGACCTGTATTGCTTCGTTTACCGCAACAAAAACACACCGAAACGCTGCCTGAAACAGGGCGTCGGCTTGGATTTCACGCTCAATGCAGCGGGCGGGGCAAAACAGCATTGTGCCGGTTTTGAATTTCCGCCCGAGAACGAGGGCAGGGAGAAAACCCGCATTTTGCAGTACGGCGAAACCGTTGCGGGCAAAGGCTGGTCGTGTACCGGCGAAACAGTCGGTTTAACCTGCCGCAATGCCGGCGGACACGGCTTTACGCTGAACAGCAGCCGTTACAGGCTGTTTTAACGAAGCAAATGCAACGGGCTGTGGGCAGCATAGCGGACTTGTAAGATAATGACGGTTGTTAACGGTACGGCATAAATCAACCTGTTGTGCAGATACAGCCTTGTGAAAAAGCAGAAAGGCCGTCTGAAAATCTTTTCAGACGGCCTTCGGCGTATGTGGGCATGTTACGCGCTGCGGTGTTTTTTGTG
The DNA here is from genome assembly GCF_041804105.1 of Neisseria sp. GTDB lineage: Bacteria > Pseudomonadota > Gammaproteobacteria > Burkholderiales > Neisseriaceae > Neisseria. The sequence continues at coordinate 3,360 of NZ_JBHCJY010000040.1, read as the reverse complement.
CCGCAGCCATTTGGCGACGATGCCGCCTTCCCGCCCGAATACCACCGAAAACAGGTAAAACGCGCCGCAGCACAGGATAATGGCGGGGCCGGACGGGATGTCGGTATGATAGGAATACAGCAGGCCGAAAAAGCCGCCGCAGAGTGCGAGCAGGGTGGAGAGCAGCAGCAGCGTTCCCATGCCGCGCACCCACAGCCGTGCGGAAATCGCAGGCAGCATCATCAGGCCGACCGACATCAGCGTGCCCAATGCCTGAAATCCTGCCACCAGATTCATCACCACCAACACCAGAAACACCACATGCCAAAAGCCGCCTTTGCCGCCCACGGCCTGCAAAAACAGCGGGTCGATGCTTTCGAGCACGAGCGGGCGGTAAATCACGGCCAGCACGAAAACGGTAACGTTGGCCGCGGCGGCAATCAGTTGCAGCGCGGGCAAATCAACGGCCAAAACCGATCCGAACAGCAGGTGGAGCAAATCGACGTTGCTGCCGTTTTCGCTCACAAGCACCACGCCGACGGCAAGGCTGCTCAGATAAAACGCGGCAAAGTTCGCATCTTCTTTCAAGGTGGTGAAACGGCTGACCAGTCCGGCCAGCAGCGCCATCAGTATTCCCGCGACAAAACCGCCCGCACTCATTGCGGGCATGCTCAGTCCGGCCAGCATATAGCCGACCGCCGCACCGGGCAATACCGCGTGGCTCAAGGCATCGCCGACCAGGCTCATGCGCCGCATCACGAGAAACACGCCCACCGGCGCGGCGCTGATGGCGAGGCAGACGATGGAGGCGAGCGCGTAGCGCATAAAGTCGAATTCGGCAAACGGAGCGAGGAAGAGTTCGTAGAAATTCATGTTCGGGTTCAGGCCGTCTGAAAACGGCTCGGGTCGGGTTAGTCGGTTGCCGGAGCGGGTTTGCCGTTTTGGGAAACTGCAGTCTGAGGATGTTTCGGGTTTGTGTTTTCAGACGGCCTTCAAACCGCGCACCATTCGGCATCCTGCCGGCGGCGCATCGCATCGTTGGCCTGTTGCAGGTATTCGTCGCACAACACTTTTTCTGTTGCGCCTGCGGCGATTTTTTCCCGCGCAATCAACAGTGTATCGGCGAAATAGGCGCGCACCTGCTCGTAATCGTGCAGCACGGCAATCACGGCCTGGCCGTCGCGGTTGCATTGGCGCAGCACGTCGAGCAGCGCATAGGTAGTGTGTGCGTCCACGGCGTTGAACGGCTCGTCGAGCAGCAGGAATTTGGCGTTTTGCGCCAGCATCCGCGCCAGCAGAACGCGCTGGAACTGGCCGTTGGAAAGGTGTGCGATTTGGCGGTCGGCAAAATCGGCCATCTGAACGCGCGCCAGAGCCGCGCGCACGCGTTCGCGCTGCGGGGCGGTTACGCGGCCGAAAAAGCCGATTTCGTACCACAGCCCCATCGCCGCCAGCTCGAACACGCTCATGGGCTGGCTGCGGTCGATGTCGGACTGCTGCGGCAGATAGGCGATGTCGCGCCGCTGCAAACCCTGCCATTTTACGCTGCCGGTGTCGGCTTTGACCAAGCCCATCGCCGCCTTGAGCAGCGTGGACTTGCCCGCGCCGTTGGGGCCGAATACCGCCCACATGCTGCCCTGTTCAAACGCCATATCGACATGGTGGACGGCGGGCCTGCGCTGGTAGCTGACGGTCAGATTGTCCAAAAGGATGCTCATTCGGCCACCGCCCAAAAATAAACGCCCCACAGCACGGCGGTTGCAAGCAGCGCAACCAGCAGCCGTTGGAGCAGCCCGGTAAGAAGGATGGAATTCATACGGTATTTTTTCAGACGGCCTGAACGGTAGGACAGGCCGTCTGAATCGGGATTGGAAAGGTTGGGATGATACTGTATAACATCTTCTTTGTAAAACCGATGCAGGGGATGGTATAGTGTGCCGCCGCACGGCGGATGCCGTCTGAAAACCGCGTCAAACGGATCGGCCGTTTCAGACGGCCTGAGGCGCAGGCCGTTTTCAAAAGGTTGTGTTCGGAGATGGCGGTGATACCGCTTGAATTTAAGCCGGTTCTGCCGACGTTGTCATTCCCGCGCAGACGGGAATCCGTCTGAATCTTTCGGAAATTTTATTTATCCGATTTCTCACATTCCGAAATGGATTCCCGCTTGCGCGGGAATGACGCAAAATCAAGTATCAGCGGAATACCCAAACACAGCCCAAAACAAAGGCTGCGTTCGCACGGCATGGTGTTCCCGATGCACCATTCACACAGCCAAACCCGACAAGAAAGCCCGACCGAATGACCGAACCTTTACTTTCCGAAAAACTCAACACCGAAACCGCTCGCATTTCGTGGCGGGAGCTGCAACCGCATTTCGCGCGCGGTGCGGCGGTGTACGTTGCCCCCGATCTGGATTTAATCGATACCGCCCGCCGCATGGCTGCCGACGACACGGCCTATCTTGCGCCGCTGATGGAGCAGGGGCGTTTCGGCGTGGTCAGCGAAGCGCAGGCGCAGGCGTTTTTCGATGCCGGTCAAACCATGTGGGCGCTGGTGGTTGCGCCGTGGGTATTGGTGCAGCCGTGTGCGGATTGAGTGAGAGAAACGGATAGGGCGGGTAACTTAAAGACCGTACCCGGATGGTGTTTGGATGACACGGATACCGTTATTGGCTTACGCAAATCCGCAGCATTACCCGCGCGCAGGCGGAAATTCCAAAACGCCAATGTTCGGAAACGCCGGTTGCTCAATACGGATTCGAGCGCCAACCGTCTGGATTCCTGCCTGAGCGGGAACGGCGGGGCGCAGGAAATAGCCGTCAGCGGCTACGGCATGGATTCTGGATTCCCTGTACGGGAATGACGGCGGCGAACGGTTCCGCATCTGAACACAGCCGTTTTAAAAGAGATTTTCCCGATTTCGGCCTGTACGGGAACGGCGGTTGCGTTTTCCATGTTTTGCAGAATGCAGTCGAAATCAAAAGATGCCGCGTAACCGCACGGATTGGGTCTGAACACAAAGGCCGTCTGAAAACTGTTTTTCAGACGGCCTTTGTACACCCCGAACCGCCGGTTGTGTTTATCCGCCGAAGTTTTCGCGGTGGTGCCGCGCTACGGTTTCCGCGTCGTGGTCGAAATCCAGACGGCTTCGGAAGCGTGCCAGCGCGAGTCCGGCCGTTTGTTTGGCGGTTTCGGCGATTTTCGGGTCGGGAGCGTTGCGGTGGATACCGCCCAATACTTTCTGCATGACGGTACCCACTTCGACCGAGCCCAGGTTCGCGCCGTCACGTGCGATGGTCATAAAACTCTGTTCAATCCACTGGTTTTTGTCGGCCTCGACGATGGAGAGGCGGTCGTAATCCAGCTGGACGGGGTTCGGCTG
>NZ_JBHCJY010000039.1:0-10704 GCF_041804105.1 Neisseria sp. | reverse complement strand
TATGGACGAGAAATACGTCTGAAAATGAAAAAACGGTTACCTTGATTGTTCAGGTAACCGTTTGGATGGAGTAGCTGGTATTTCGCAAAGGTCTCAGGCCGTCTGAAAAAGTTTCAGACGACCTAAATCACGGTTAATCAACTGATTTTCCGTTTCTGTTTTATGAAGATTAAATGATATGTAACACATTTGTATCGCTTGAGGTAAATGGGTGGATAAGGCCGTCTGAAAACCGTTTTCAGACGGCCTGTTGTTCCATACAGAACGCTGCAAACGCCTGCAACAAGGCGGAGGGGTGTTTGTGGGCGGGGTAGATGAGGTGCACGGGGTAGTCGTGTTTCGGTTCGTCGGGCAGGACTTCGGTGAGGCTGCCGTTTTGCAGGGCTTCGGCGGCGCAGTAAGGGGGCAGTATGGCGATGGATCGGCCTTGCAGGGCGTGGTGCAGTACGGCGTGCAGGTCGTTGCTGCTGAACACGGTGTTCAGGGGCGGCGGGGTGCGGCGGAAGATGCGGCCGAAGTCGGGGGCACCGCCGTCCGACCAGGTGGCGCAGGGGAAACGGGCGAGTTGGCCGAGGGTTTGCGGTATGCCGTGTTGCTGTACGAATTGCGGTGAGGCGGCCAGTATGCTGCCGAAGCGGGCGACGGGTTTGGCGATGACGTTGTCGGTGTGCAGGTCGCCGAAGCGGAAGGCGGCGTCGATGCCGTCTGAAAAGAAGTCCATCAGCCGTGCGCTGACGGTGCAGTGTACCTGCACGTTGGGGTAGCGTTGCTGGAATTGCGCCATCCAGTCCCATGCGGGCAGGAAGGACGGCGGGGTGGCGATGCGCAGTTTGCCGCTGAACTGCTGTTCGTCCTGACGGAGATGGCGTTCGGCTTCGAGCAGGCTGTCGATGCCCAGACAGCTCTGTTCGTAAAATTTCTGCCCGGTCAGGGTGGGGGCGACGCCGGTTTTGGCGCGTTCGAGCAATTGGATGCCGAGCGATTTTTCTAGGGCGGCGATGTTGCGGCTGAGGGTGGCCAGCGGGATGCCGAGACGTTCCGATGCTTTGGAAAAGCTGCCTGCCTGCACGACGCCGACAAACATTCTGACTGCGTTCAAGTCCATTTTCTATGTTCCGTATTCGGGATTGATGGGGTGATTTTACCTGTTTTGCTTTCGGTTTTGGAATATTCGGGAGGGGAATGCCTGTCTGAAAATGGGTTTTCAGACAGGCATAAACTTTTGCGAGACTCGGCCTGCGTAGGTACGGTTGGGTGATACGCCGTAACCGTACGCACGGCGGTTGGTTTTCCCGCGGCATGCCGTCTGGAAATGCCGCATCGGTACGGTTAGTCTGCTTGAAGCAGGCTAACCGTACCTACTTGCTGTGTTCTGTATTCGGGATTTATGGGGTAATTTTACCTGCTTTTCTTTCGATTTTGGAATGTTTGGATGGGGGAATGCCTGTCTGAAAACGGTTTTTCAGACAGGCATAAACTTTTGCAAGACTCAGGTTAAACCTGAAAATCTGTGTCCGCCGTGCTTCCCCTGTTCAGGCGGAAATCCGGAATTTTGACTTAACTGTCATTTTCAATATTCCTGAAACCGGCAGGTCCGGATTTCCGCCTGCGCAACTAAGTGACGGATTAGAGGTTTCTGAATGCTTTCGGATTTTGCAAACGTTGCAGGCATTTTGTTCTGCTCTGTCTTTCCATATCTGAAAAATATCTTCCCATTTTTCGGTATTCTGTTTTGAATATGAAATCGATAAAATAGCGTTGTTCTGTTTTTGACGACACAGGTAAAACCATGAAACTGCAATCCCGTATTCCCGAAATTTTAGGCATCAGATACCCCGTTGTCCAAGGCGCGATGTCGTGGATGACCGATGCGGCCTTTGTGGCCGCCGTGAGCAACGCGGGCGGCTTGGGGATGCTCGGCCCGCACGCGGGGCAGACGGCCAATCCGACTTCCAACGAAGAAGTCATCGAGCGGATGCGTGCGGAAATCCGCAAGGTGAAATCGCTGACCGGCAAGCCGTTTGCCGTGCCCGTGATGATTTCGGAAAATCCGGCACTGATTGTGCCGATGCGCGATCTGATCATCGAAGAGCGTGTGCCCGTGGTGCTGATTAACGTGGTGCTGGATGCGGATTTGTTCCGTGCGTTTAAAGATGCGGGCATCAAGATTATTTACCGCGCGCTGAATCCGACCGTCGAGAGTGCGCGGGAGGCCGAACGGCTGGGGGCGGACGTGGTGGTGGCCACGGGTTTCGACGAAGGCGGCACGCTGCCGGACAAGGAAATCGGTACGTTTGCGGTAACGACGCACATCGCGCAGGCCGTCGGCATTCCCGTGATGTCGGCGGGCGGCATTGCCGATTTGGCGGGTGTGCGCGCGTGTTTCGCCTTGGGCGCGGAAGGCGTGTACATCGGCACGGCTTTTCTGGCCACGCACGAAAACCGCATGGCGGCGAACGTGAAGCAGATGCTGGTGGACTGTTCGGCGGACGATTTGCTGCTCTTCCGCACCCATCCGGCCTACTACCGCTCGCTGCCCACCGAGCTGGCGAAGAAAATGTACGAAATTTCCGAAAACGGCGGCAGCCGCGACGAAACGGCCAAGCTGATGCAGGGCACGGTCGGCATGCGCAAAGGCATGTTGGAAGGCGATTTGGCCGGCGGCTATATTTCGGTCGGCAACGGCATCACGCAGATTAAGGAAATCCGCAGCGTGCAGGCTTTGATTGACGATTTGATGCAGGATTTCGCCGCCTGAATTTTTTTCAGACGGCCTGAAACCGTAAGCGTATATTAAAGAGCTTCCGCCGAGGTTTGGCCGCTTGAGTTTTCAGACGGCCTGAATGCAGTTTGATAAACAGTTGATAAACTTAAGGAATATGAATATGTTGGATTTTGAAACCACCGTAAAAACCCGCCAGTCCATCCGCCAGTTTCTGCCCACGCCGATGAGCCGGAGCGAAATCGAGCAGGTGTTGGCCGATGCGCAAAACGCACCGTCCGCCTGCAATACCCAGCCTTGGCACGTCCACATCGTATCGGGCGAAACCCTGCGGCGCGTAGGCAACGTGATTGCCGAAAAGTTTGCCAAACAGGAATTCACGCCCGATTTCGAATTCGACCAAAGCAAATTCGGCGGCATTTACGAACCGCGCTGGCGCAACCAGTACAAACACGTTTTTACCGACAGCTTCGGCGTGGCGCGTGAAGACAAAGAGGGACGTGCGGCGGTTATCCAAAGAAACGCGGAATTTTACGGCGCGCCGCATGTGGCGTTTCTGTTTATGCCCGGCATCGACAATCACGATGTGAACGTTGCCGCCGACATGGGCATGTATTCGCAAACCTTTATGCTGTCTTTGACGGCGCGCGGTTTCGGCAGCATCCCGATGCTGTTTTTAGGACTGTTTGCCGAGGACATCCACCGCGAACTGGGCGTTTCCGATGAATTCAAACTGCTGCACGGCATTTCGTTCGGCCATCCCGACTGGGATGCCATGCCCAATCAAAAACATCTGGGGCGTGTGCCGGTGAGCGAAAGCGCCGTGTTGCACTGGTAAAACCGCGAAAGTTTCAGGCTGCCTGTTTTCAGACGGCCTGAAATTAAAATACGCTTATTCCATTTATTTACGGAGAAATTTAATGAAATCATCTTTCAAAGCCAGCCTAATCACACTAACCCTTGCCACACTTGGCGTGGCGTGTACCCCCATTCATCAAGCGGTTACCCATTCACAAAAAATAGCACCGCCCAGCATTCAAACGGCAAAAAACGTAGAAAAATTAAGCTACATCACAAACATTCAAAGCCCCGAAGATTTGGTGCAAATCCCTAATACCAAATGGCTTATCGCCAGTGGTATGGCACCTAAAAGCGGGCTGTATTTGGTGGATGGCGAAAACAAAACGGCAAGTCGTCTGATTGCCCCCAAAGCAGGTAAGCCGTCCGCCCAATTCCCAAACAGCGAGCCACAGCCCCACGCCGATGAAATGCAAATTCACGGCATCAGTATTCGGGAAGTCGGCAAGGGCAAATTTTATCTGTATGCCGTCAATCACAACGGCTTTGACCAAAAAATCACTCGTGAAACCATTGAGATTTTTGAAGTGAATACCAACACCGCCACGCCTACACTCACTTGGCTCGGCAATGTGCGTATGCTAAACGATTATGCAGGAAATGGCGTGGTATCAGGGGCGGACGGCTCTATTTATGTTACCGTGATGATGCACCCACAGCACAGCTTGGCGGATATGTTTGCAGGCAAAACCACAGGGGCGGTGTATCGCTGGACACCGACCACACAGCAATTTGTCAAACTGCAAGGCTCTGAATTAAACGGCAATAACGGCATTGAGCTGTCCCGTGATGGCAAATTCATCTATGTCGCCCATATGCAAGGCATGAGCAAACTGACCAACACCAACCCCGCCAAAATCGTGGCCCAAACGCATTTGGACTATGGCGTGGCGGATAATTTGCATTGGGCGGGCGACAAGCTCATCACCGCAGGTTCTATGGCACAAAACTGCTCAAATGGTTTGACTTTTAATTGTCTAAAAGATTTTCACATCACCCAAATTAGCCCTGATAATTTGGCGTTAAATCCGATTTATAAAGGCAAATACACCGCTGATTTTAGTGGTGTTTCTACCGTGCTACCTGTGGGTGATACCTATTATTTGGGGTCGTTTTATCGGGATAAGATGGCGTATTTTGAAGCGAAATAAACGTTATCTATCGGTTTTTATTTAGGATAAACAATACAAAGGCTTATCCTCGGCATTGTTTAACAAGTGCTTTGTTAACAGAATGCCAAACCGTTTCTGGTGTTACCAACCAAACCAAAAGCACCATGCAATCGGTTCAAAGCAAAGGCTCGGATCCAAAGGCAAAATCGTGGCGGACGACATCGCGCGCTGGATTGGCGAACGCAGCAAATAGTTACTGCCTGTCTGAAAATGATTGATTGAGGAATTATTAGGATAACGATATGAAAACAAATCAGAAACCCACCATTCTGGTGCTTGGCGCAACGGGCACGGTCGGCAAGCAGGTAGTCAAGGAGCTGGAAGCCGGTCAGGCGGTCAACGTCCGCATTCCGACGCGCAATCAGGCGCTGGTCAAGGAACTGCAAAGCCAGGGCAAGGATGCCGTCTATCTGGATCTGGACGACCCCAGAACCTTTGCCCTTGCGCTGGCGGGCGTGGACAGGGTGTTCCTGCTCACGGGCTACACCGTGGCCATGCTTGCCCAAAGCAAAACGCTGATCGATGCCGCCAAAAAAGCAGGCGTGCGCCACATCGTCCACGTGGGCGTGTTTGCCGAATGGGACTGCACCGACCCGCATTTCGTCTGGCACCAGATGATCGAAAAATACATGGAAGCCAGCGGCATGGCGTGGACGCACCTGCATCCCAACATGTTTATGGAGGCCATCACCGGACTGTACATGCCGAAAAACCTGACATACGCCACTTATTTTGGCGACCGCAAGATCGGCTTTATCGCCTCGAGCGACATCGCAGCCGTCACTGCCAAAGTGCTCACGGACGGTGAAACCCGCCATCACGGCCAGCCACTACTGGCTGTCGGTGGAGAGTCTGAACGGCAAAGAAATTGCCGAACTCCTCAGTGAAGTAACCGGCCTGGACATCAAGGTTCAGCACAAGACCATTGACGATTTCCGCGCCATGATCGAGGCACCCGATTTTCCGGTGGAGCGCTGGTACGCCAAGGCTAACATCGACTTTGTCGAGCAGGTTCTGGACGGCCGCATGGCGTACATGGGCACGGTCAGAAACGATATTCCCTACATCCTCGGCCGCCCCGCCAAAACCGTGCGCGAACATCTGCTGGAGCACGGACGCGATTATCCGCTCGGCAATGCAATTACAAGTGGATAAACTGCTCTAATCATTTTGTGTTATGCACGATGCTCGTATAGGTTTAATTGAGTTGGTTAAGTGTTATTCATAAACAAAATAAATATACAACACCGCACGTTTCAAACGAACTGATATATCAGAACGTTGAAATATCGTGCGGTGACAGGTCTTTATGTAATCAAGCATTTGTGTAAAGCGATAAAAATTTACTTAGCCTGTTCTTGGATGATATCTATCTACCATAAAGGCTGTCCGAAATGCTTGAAGTGCGTTTGTTTAGGTTAGAAAGAATATTGCAATTTTAGACCCGCTTCGTGGGTGTAGTTTTTAGGTTCATAAAAAGTATGGAGTGTGTTTTGAATGGGATTACGAACTTCATTACTTAAATCGGAATCAAACACTTTCCAACCGCGATAGAATGGGCCAACGCTCAGTTTGGATTCGTTGGAGAATTTTTTTGAAACGGGTACATCAATTTCGATACCCTTACCGCGGTGCTGTTTCATTTTGACAGCTTCGGTGTTTCTGAGATAAGAATATTGATTCCCGTTTAGCATTTGATTGTAAGCAATCCGGGGAGAAACTTCAAATTGGTTAGGCAGGGCAATATTCATTCCTGCACTAATTTGAGCGTAGGTGGTTTGATTTTTGCGGTCATAGTCGGATGAAACGATACGGGAATTTAAGTCTCGCAATACACGATGTCCAATGCCGCCGCTCAAAACGATATTCATACCTTCTTTAACGGGACGGGTGTATTCATAAAGAGCACGGACATCGTAAACACGACGGGGAGAACCATCTAATGTTAGGCTTCCGTAGGGTTGTTCTTGATAAGCTCCGATATAGTCAGTTTTGCCGCGTGAATAACGACCTTCGATTTTTGCTGCGTGGCGTTCGTTGAAGCGGTATTTGACGCCGCCGTTAAGCGACCATAAGTTGCCTTTTTGGCGCATGACGCGTTCGGTACCGTTTGTATATTCTCGGTAGTTTTCGTTGTAGTATTCTGTCCCGACGGTAAATTCGACGGGACGGGCTGCCTGTACGGTTGTTGCAGCTGATAACGCCAAGGCTGTCAAACTGAAGCGGATGATTGTTTTCATGGAAAATTCCTTATTCACTAAGTGTCGTTTGTTGTTGATATATAGCTTTCCTAAAGCCGTCTGAAAAAGTTTTCAGACGGCCGACTGCAATGTATCGGGGAAACCGTTTTGGAATTTGCTGTTTAAAAGAGATGATTTATCCTGAAAAGTTCCATGATGGACTGCTTTGATTTATTTTATCCGGATAATAGTTTTTGTATATGCTGATTTGTATTAGGTGCAAAAAAACCGCCCCTTTAAATAACTTAAGGGGCGCAAAAGGAACACAAACCACTACCAAAAATAAACTGTTGCTATGAAAATAACTCTGAAGGTTGCTGCGTTGCCGGATACAGTGCTTTGACTAAATCCGAATGAGAAAGGGTGAAGTCTTTATTGCTACCAGTCGTCAGTCGACCCTGTTGCGGAATAAGTTCTAGCAGGCATGCGTTGGCGGTTCGGTTGAAAGAATTTTTTGTACGCTGCATCCGCCGTTCGATGGCGTTGAGAACGCGGCTGTACAAACTATCTTTCTGTTTCACGGTTCGGGCGGTGGTTATCCAGCTTAAACGTGAATGCGAATATTCGTCTTCAATCAACAAGATTCCTGTTTCCGCACTGTTTTCCGCTGTTTGGGGCAGCCAAACATAATAGCGGCCATCTAATGTGATATATACGGTATCGTGTATTTCGGTATTGTTGTGGTGTTGCGTGGCAAACAGAGAACGGATGGTATGTTGGTGCAGTCTCAGAATATCGAGAGAGATTTGCTTGAAAATGCTTTCGGGCATAGCGCTCTCCTTTCTTGTCTGCAGTTGCTGATTCGTTGGATTGAATTATACTGAAAAACTCAAACTTAGCAAATGATAATTGTTTTTATTGTGAAATGATTATCTATGTAATTGATTTTAAAAGAAAGAAATTTTAATCATTTGCCGGAAATGTGGTTATAAACGGCATTTCTATACTTTATCTGCTGCATTTAGTATGATGCCGCTGATTTGATTGACCGTAGCGAGCCTGTTTTTATGGAACACAAACGCCAGATTATTCTTGATACGGAGACCACGGGTCTTTATCCGCTCAGGGGGGACCGTTTGATTGAGTTTGCAGGGTTGGAGATGGTTAACCGCCAGATGACCGCCCGCAATCTGCATCTTTATGTGCATCCGGAGCGTGATATTCCCGAAGAGGCGGCTGCGGTTCACGGCATTACCCTTGAGCAGCTTGAAGCAAAAAATGCGCCTGTATTTGCCGGAGTAGGGCGGGAAATTGCCGATTTCCTGCGCGGTGCCGAACTGATTATCCACAATGCGCCGTTTGACGTCGGCTTCCTGAATATGGAGTTCGAGCGCATGGGGTTGCCGTCGATTGAGGAACTCGGCTGCGAAGTAACCGATACGTTGGCGATGGCGAAAGAGCGTTTCCCCGGGCAGAAAAACAATCTGGATGCTTTGTGCAACCGCTTTTCGGTGGACCGCAGCAAACGCGTGTTCCACGGCGCGCTGATTGACTGCGAACTGTTGGGCGAAGTTTATCTGGCAATGACGCGCGGGCAGTTCGACCTGATGGCGGAAGAAGAGGAAACGCCCGAACCGCAAAAAGTGGCCGTTGCCGCTACGGAAACCGTGCGTACAGGCCGTCTGAAAGTCATCAAAGCAGATGCGGAAGAGCTGGCCGTACATGAAGATTATTTGAACGCGCTCGATAAATCCGTCGGCGGTGCGTGCATTTGGCGCAGCGGAACGCAGGCATGAACCGCCGCATCGCCCTGATTCCCGCAGCCGGCGTCGGCGAACGCTTCGGCGCGGGCAAGCCGAAGCAGTATGTCGAAATCAACGGCAAAACCGTATTGGCGCATACGCTGGATATTTTTCTGCAACATGCACAGATTGACCGTGTGGCCGTGGTGTTGTCGCCGGACGATGTGTTTTTTCAGACGGCCTGCCGTATCCGCCATGACAGGTTGACCGTATTACGCTGCGGCGGCATAAGCCGCGCCGAAAGCGTGCGCAACGGCATAGATGCCTTGCTGCAACAAGGTTTGGCATCGGGCAGCGACCGAATTCTTGTCCACGACGCAGCCCGCTGCTGTCTGCCGCCCGAGGCCCTGACCCGCCTGATTGAAGCCGTCGGCGATGACGAAAACGGCGGCATTCTCGCCATACCTGTTGCCGACACGCTCAAACGGGCCGATGCCGATAAGCGTACCGCTGAAACCGTTTCTCGTGAACGGCTTTGGCAGGCGCAAACCCCGCAAATGTTTCAGACGGCCTTACTGCAACGCGCGCTGTCGGGCGGTTTGGACGGTATTACCGACGAAGCGTCTGCCGTTGAGCGGTTGGGGTTCAAGCCCCGGCTTGTGCAGGGAGACGTGCGCAACTTGAAACTTACGCTGCCGCAGGACGAACACATCGTACGGCTGCTGCTTTCAGACGGCCCGAGCCGTTAAACGGTTTCCTGAATAGGAATTGGGAACAGGGAATCAGATGATGAAACAAATCTTTCTTGGCACATTGCTGGCCGCCGCTGCCTGTTCCGCACAGGCCGAATGCCGCATTACCGAAAACGGCATCAACGGCATCCGCTTGGGGCAAAGCGTCGCCCAAATCAAAGCCGCTCATCTGAAGGCCGGATTCTCAACCGAATCTGACGCAGAAGGCGCGGAATATACCGTCATCACTTTTCCGTCCAAACTCGATGTTGCCGTGTTTGCCGACGGCGGAACGCCGAAAAGTCCGATTACCTATCTGAGTACGGCTTCACCCGAATGCCGCACCACTGCAGGCGTACACCCGCAGATGAAAATCGCCGAAGCCGCCAAACGTTACGGCGGTCTGAAACGGATTGAGATGGTTGAAATCGAAGCGCGGCAATTTGCCCGTTTCCGCAAAACTCCGGCGGCCTTGCAGTTCCGCATTGATTATTCGGGGATTTTTCCCGATGCCGGCAAAACAGACCCGCCGCTTTATACGAGGCGGTATGAAAAGAACGGCAAAATCGACAGCATCGAAGTCGTTAAACCTTAGTCGGCCGCAACATCCGACAGGCCGTCTGAAAGCTTTTTTCAGACGGCCCGAACCGAAAACCGACAAACCGAAAGGAAAAACCATGAATATCCGCATCGGACAAGGCTATGATGTCCACCAGCTTGTCGAAGGCCGACCGCTGATTCTCGGCGGCGTAACCATTCCGTTTGAAAAAGGGCTGCTCGGCCATTCCGATGCCGATGCGCTTCTGCATGCCGTTACCGATGCGCTGCTCGGTGCGGCGGCCTTGGGCGACATTGGGAAACTGTTTCCCGATACGGCTGCCGAGCACAAAGACGCGGACAGCCGGTTCCTGTTGCGCGAAGCCTATAAAGCGGTGCAGGCGGCGGGCTGGCGGGTCATCAATGTGGACAGTACCATCATTGCGCAACAGCCGAAGCTCCGTCCGCACATCGATGAGATGCGTGCCAATATCGCCGCCGATTTGGGCTTGGACATCGGTGCCGTCAACATCAAAGGCAAAACCAATGAAAAACTCGGCTATCTCGGTCGGATGGAAGGCATTGAAGCGCAGGCGGCGGTTTTGCTGGTCGGGATTGCGCCGTATAGCAAATAAACATATTATTCGATACAATTCCACCATGGCCTATTCACAAGACTTCAAACAACTCGTGCTCAAAAAACTCCGTCAAGGATGGACGATTCGTAGAGCCGCAAAAGAATTCGGCATCGCCATCTCCACC
>NZ_JBHCJY010000038.1:0-10423 GCF_041804105.1 Neisseria sp. | reverse complement strand
GACCTGCATCACCGCCAAAGGCCTGATGAACCGCGCCCACGCCTACAAAGCCGCCGTTCAGGACAACCTCAACAACGGTCAGGAAGACCAAGACCACCAAATCGAGATGGGGCTGTACAGCTACCCGATTCTGATGACCGCCGACATTCTGATGTTCAAAGCCAACGAAGTGCCCGTCGGCCGCGACCAAATCCAGCACGTCGAAATGGCACGCGACATCGCCGGCCGTTTCAACCACCGTTTCAAAGAAATCTTCACCCTGCCCGAAGTGAAAATCGACGAACAGGTTGAATTGCTGGTCGGCTTGGATGGCCGAAAAATGTCGAAATCCTACGGCAACACCATTCCGCTGTGGGAAAACGACAAGAAAACCCAAAAATCGGTCAACAAAATCATCACTAACCTGAAAGAGCCGGGTGAGCCGAAACAGCCCGACGAAAGCCCGCTGTTCGAAATCTACAAAGCCTTCGCCACGCCGTCTGAAACCGCCGAGTTCACGCACATGCTCGCCGAAGGCCTGGCTTGGGGCGAAGCCAAAAAACTGTTGGCCGCCAAAATCAACGCCGAACTTGCAGAACCGCGCGAACGCTATGCCGAACTGACCGCCAACCCCGCAAAAATCGAAGAGATTTTGCAGGCCGGTGCCGCCAAAGCCCGTAAAGAAGCACGCGTATTGCTCGACCAGGCACGCGAAGCCGTGGGTATCCGGGCTTTGGGATGAGCGGGCGAACTGCCTTCAGACGGCCTGATGCCGTCTGAAAATACCGTTCCAATGTAAGCGCAAACCGTTTTCCGAAAGCAGACCATGTCCAACCAACGCCTGATCTACGGCTTCCATGCCGTCAATGCCCGCCTGTGGCAGAATCCGAAATCGATTACCGAGCTTTATATGCAGGAAGGCAAATCCGATGCGCGCACCCGCGAAGTATTGGAAAAAGCCACCGCCGAAAACGTGCGCCTGCATTTTGCCGACGCCAAGCGGCTCGATACCATTGCCAAAGGCGCGCGGCATCAGGGGGTGGTCGGTTTTATCGACGCATCGAAAAACCATGTCCATTTGGAAGACGTGTTGGACAATCTGCGCGAACCCGCGCTGCTGCTGGTGCTCGACGGCATTACCGATCCGCACAACCTCGGCGCGTGCCTGCGTACCGCTGATGCAATGGGCGTGCACGCGGTAATTGCGCCGAAAGACAAAAGCGCGGGGCTGAACGCCACCGTCAGCAAGGTTGCCTGCGGCGCGGCGGAAACCGTGCCCTACATTACCGTAACCAATCTTGCGCGTACCCTGCGCGATCTGAAGGAATACGGCATTTGGATTGTGGGCACCGACATGGGCGGAGAAGCGGATCTGTTCCACGCCGACCTGCCTCAGAGCGTGGCGTGGGTGATGGGCAACGAAGGCGAAGGCATGCGCCGCCTCACACGCGAACATTGCGATATGCTGGTGTCGGTACCGATGTTCGGTACGGTGGAAAGCATGAACGTATCGGTAACGGCAGGTATGGTGCTGGCAGAAACGCGCCGGCAGCGGGTGATGAAAAGCGAAGCGGGATGAATGCCGGATAAAGGGCAATCCGAATGATGTGGAAAGCCCGTGCAGATAAACAGGCCGTCTGAAAATTTTCAGACGGCCTTTGGTTATTTCACCGATTTTCTTAATCCTGTAATTTTCTCCAAAACAGTTTCCCCAAAACTTTCCGCGCTGCCATTCCCGCGCAGGCGGGAATCCGGACTGTAACGGCCAAGAAACGGTTGTTTTTCCGGCAGATACTGAAAGTTAAATTTCTAGATTCCCGCCTGCGCGGGAATGACTGATTTTATTGCGAATAATGTGGAAGATTATGGGAAAGTGTTCCGGTGGGAGAGTCTTCCGGATATTTGGGGCATTTGAAAGTAGAAGGCCGTCTGAAAAACTGTTTTCAGACGGCCTGTGTTTTGCGCGGATTATTTTTTTGCCGATGCTGCTGCGGGTTTTGCAGCGGATGCCTGTATGGCATTGATTTCTTCTTCGGACAGCAAGTCGCTTTCGTCGATTTCCGGTTCCGGGCCGTTTTCAAAGACTTTGCCGTTGAGCTTGAGCTGGTTGGCGCCCAGTTGGATTTTGGTAACGATATTGCCGTTGTCGAGGGTCAGGTATTTTTCGGCGGCCATCGATTTGACGGTGCTGTCCACCATCAGGCGCAGGGTTTCGTTGATGTCTTCGATGTTGGCTTGGCCTGCGGCTTCGTCTTCGGGGTTGACGCTGAAGATGCTGCGCGCCTGTGTAACGGCAAGGCTTTCAAGCAGTTTTTGCGGTACGCGCATGTCGAAGTCGGCAGTGGTTTTTTTCAGCATGGCTTCCAGCGTGTTCAGGTCGGTTTTGGCCAGGCCGTTGAAGGCGAGTTTGCCTTTCACGTCGACAATGCCTTGCGGCATAGTGAATTTGAAGGTTTTCACGTTGAGGACGGGGTTGTTGGTAAACAGGCCGGAGGCTTCGTTTTTGGCCGTCTGAATCAGCGCGGCCTGAATCTGCTCTTCGGTCATTTCCTTCGTTGCGGTTTCGGCGATTTTGTTTTTCAGGGCGAGCAGGCTCTTGGCGTCGAGATGTTCTGCGGCCACGTTGATGTCGAGCGGGCCGTAGTTTTCTTCGCCGTAGGCGAGTTTTTCAAATTGGAAACGGCCTTCGCTGTTGATCCATTGGTCTTTTTCGCCGGTTTGGGTGTCGAATTTCAGCTTGTTGACCACGATTTTTGAAGGTGCGATGGTACCCGTGGGGTTGATAAACGCGCCGATTTGCAGGTTGGTTACTAGGTTGACCAGCTCGTTGAGTTTGAAGTTGTAGTCGATGCCTTCTTTCCATTCGAGCTGGGCTCTGTCGAGCGTAACGCTGCTTTTGCCCAGCGCAACGCCGGTTTTGCCGGTTTGGGTTTCGGTTTGGATGCGCAGGTTTTCCATCAGTACGTCGCCTTTATCGGCCAGCTTCACTTGCAGGGCGGGGGCGGCGTAATCGTGCGTATAGCTGTTGAAATCGGCGGCGTAGCCCGTGGTGCCGGAAAAGCCTTTCCATGAAAGTTTGATGCCGGAAAGTTCTTCGTAGTCAAACGCGGGGATGTTGAGCGACATGTCGCCGCTGCCGTTGAGATGCACGGTATTGCTGATGGTTACGGGCGTTTGGTTGCCGAAGAAGCGTGCGAGCACTTTGGCTGTTTCGGGATGGTATTTGATTTCGGTGTCGACATGGGCGCGAACGGGTGTAAGCCCGTTGGCAAAGGGGCCGTGCTTGATGTGGTTGACGACGGTAATCGGTTCTTTTAAAACGGTTTTGAGATTTTCGGGCAGGTATTTCTGCGCGTTTTGCAGCAGCGTGGGTTTCACGCGCACGACGGTGGTTTCGGTGGCGCTGAACCAGCCGCGTTCGTAGCGGTGGGACTCGACGGTGAGAAAGCCCGTGTCTTGAAGGAGTTTTTGTTGTGCTTTCAGGCTTTCTTCGGCTTTGATGCCGAGGTAATAGGGGGTGCCGAGCAAACCGGCGGCAATGACGCCGACGGCGGGAATCAGGAGCTTTTTCATCGATTCAACGGGATTAGGTGGAAAGCGTGAAGCATAGCATTTTTTGCTGCTTTTGTCTTGGCTGCGGGCGGTTGCCGGGTGTTGCGGCAGGGCTTTTCAGACGGCATCAGGCTGTCTGAAAAGCCCTATACGGCAAAAGCCGCGTTTGCGGGAAACGCGGCTTTTTTGTCCGGCAGGTTCGGCCGTTTACACAATTTCGGCTTTGGTAATGACCACAGGCTCGACCGGTACATCATCGTGGTAGCCGTGGCGTTTGGTGGCAACGCCTTCGATGTCATCGACAACGTCTTGACCTTCCACCACTTTGCCGAATACGGCATAACCCCAGCCGTGCAGGCTCGGTTCGGTGTGGTTCAGGAAGGTGTTGTCTTTGGTGTTGATGAAAAATTGGGCGGAAGCCGAGTGCGGGGCTTGGGTACGCGCCATGGCGATGGTGTATTTGTCGTTTTTCAGGCCGTTTTGCGCTTCATTCTGAATCGGTTCGCGGGTGGCTTTTTCGTTCATGTCGGCATCCATGCCGCCGCCCTGAATCATAAAGCCTTTGATCACGCGGTGGAAAATCAGGCCGTCGTAGAAGCCGTCTTTGACGTATTGCTCGAAATTGGCGGCGGTAACGGGGGCTTTTTCGTGGTCGAGCTCAATGCCGATAACGCCTTTGTTGGTATGGAGTTTAATCATATTGCTTGTCCTTTGGGTAGGTTGAACGGGGTAGGGGAAATAAGGCCGTCTGAAAATACGTCAGCCGTGGCAGCTGTTGTTTGAGACATCTTCCTGCAATGCCTGCGAAGCCTGTTCGTCGGCATGGTAGCTGCTGCGCACCATCGCGCCGATGGCGGCGTTGGTGAAGCCCATTTCGTAGGCTTCTTTTTCAAACTGCTTGAACATGTCGGGGGTAACGTAGCGCAACACGGGCAGATGGCCGTCTGAAGGTTGCAGGTATTGGCCGACGGTAATCATCTCGATATTGTGTTCGCGCATGTCGCGCATGATTTCGCGCACTTCGTCGTCGGTTTCCCCGAGCCCGACCATGATGCCGGATTTGGTGGGGATGTCGGGCTGCATTTCTTTATAGCGGCGCAAGAGTTCGAGCGAATGTTTGTAGTCGGAACCGGGGCGTGCCTGTTTGTAGAGGCGCGGGTGGGTTTCGAGGTTGTGGTTCATCACGTCGGGCGGGGTTCGGGTGAGAATGTCCAAGGCGATGTCGAGACGGCCGCGGAAATCGGGTACGAGGATTTCGATTTTGGTGTGCGGGCTGCGTTCGCGGATGGCGTTGATGCAGTCGGCGAAGTGCTGTGCGCCGCCGTCGCGCAGGTCGTCGCGGTCAACCGAGGTGATGACGACGTAGCGCAGGTTCATCGCGGCCACGGAGTCGGCAAGGTTTTTCGGCTCGTCTGGATCGAGCGGATTGGGGCGGCCGTGGCCGACGTCGCAGAAAGGGCAGCGGCGGGTGCAGATGTCGCCCATGATCATAAAGGTGGCCGTGCCTTTGCTGAAACATTCGCCGATGTTGGGACAGCTTGCTTCTTCGCACACGGTGTGCATTTTCTGGTTGCGAAGGATGTTTTTGATTTCGAAGAACTTCTTGCCGGTGGGCAGTTTGGCGCGTATCCATTCGGGCTTTTTGAGTTTTTCTTCCAGCGGCACGACTTTAATCGGGATGCGTGCGGTTTTGGCGGCGCCTTTGTGTTTCACGCCTTGGCTGTTATCGTGTTTTGCTGCGGTTTCGGTGGTCATGATGTGGGTTCTTTCGGTGTGCTTCGTGCTTCGGGCATGCCGTCTGAAAATGTTTTCAGACGGCATGCGGTCATTTTAGCAAACGCAGGCTGATGCTGCGACAGTCTGCTTCAGACGGCCAATTCCCGCTGCAAATACCCCGCCAGTTTTTCCGCAACCTCCTGCCATTCGGGACAGAGGGTAACGAAATCGGCGATTTGGGTCATTTCCATGCCTGCGTAGCCGCAGGGGTTGATTTGTCGGAACGGGGTTAAGTTCATGTTTACGTTGAGTGCGAGGCCGTGGTAAACGGAGCCGTTTTTAATGCGCAGGCCGAGCGAGGCGATTTTTTTTGCACCGACGTACACGCCCGGACGTTTCGGGTCGGCGGCGGCTTCGATACCGTAGTCGGACAGGGTGGCGATCACGGCGTTTTCGAGCGCGGAGACGATTTGGCGCACCGACTGTTTGCGGCGTTTGAAATCGATCATGGTATAGGCGACAAGTTGGCCGGGGCCGTGATAGGTAATCT
The DNA here is from genome assembly GCF_041804105.1 of Neisseria sp. Lineage (GTDB taxonomy): Bacteria > Pseudomonadota > Gammaproteobacteria > Burkholderiales > Neisseriaceae > Neisseria. The sequence continues at coordinate 4,626 of NZ_JBHCJY010000038.1, read as the reverse complement.
GGCCGCCGCGGTCGATTTGTACGACGGGAATGCTGCTGTCTGCGAGCAGGTGTTCGGGTTTGCCGGCCATGCCCTGCGTGAATACGGGCGGGTGTTCGACCAGCCAGATTTCGTCTTCGGTGTGGTCGTCGCGCATGTCGTTGAAGCGTTTCATGGCTTCAAAGACGGGAGCGTATTCCTGTAATCCCAAGTATTTGGTTTTCATGGTTGCTGATTCTTAAGCTGGCTGAACAGGCCGTCTGAAAAAACGTTTTCAGACGGCCTTGCGGGTATATTGCTGCCTTCCGTCAAAATACAACCTTAACCATAGGATGCGACGTTACCGCACGGTAGATGCCGTCGAGGTGTTCCTGACTTTCGGCGCGCACGGTTACGGTGGCTCCGATGTAGTTGCCGCTGCTGCTGGGGCGGGTTTTGACGTTTGCTTCGGAAGTGTCCGGCGCGTGTTGGCGGATGGTCTTCAGGATTTCGGGCAGGAAGTCGGGATGTTGCGCGCCCATGATTTTTAAGGAGAAATCGGTGGGAAATTCAATCAGCGTTTGTTTTTCTTCGGTCATTTCGTACTTTCTTAATTAAGGCCGTCTGAAAATTGCAGACGGCCTCGGGCGGGTTGCTGGAGACAGGCGGTATTTTAGCGTATGCACAGTGCGGAGGACAATTTTACGCGGCGCAGTTCCGGCTTGTTGCGGAAACCGGGTATCGGCGCATGGCCGCAAACAATCCGCCGTCCATATGCGCGGCAGTGTGCCGCAATGAAGCCGTATCTCTTGGAAATCTTGACGGAAAAGCGGTTTTCCGTTACATTTCCACCGAAATTTTACGCCGATTTGACACAGCTTGCGGGCGTTAAAACAGCTAAAGCGTCAGGAATATTTCCGCGTTTCGGTTTTTGCCCGTTGTGTCCGCATCGGGCTTTGTTGTTTTTGGAAGAATCATGATTATTTTGGACAATGTTTCCAAGCGTTACCAAACGCGCGGCAAGGGTTGGTTCAGCGCCGTCGAACCGCTGTCGCTGCATATCGGGGCGGGTGAAATTTTCGGCCTGATGGGTTATTCGGGTGCGGGGAAATCGACCCTACTGCGCTTAATCAACCTGCTCGAACGACCCGACACGGGTACGGTAACGGTGGCCGGGCAGGATCTGACCGCGATGGGTGCGGCGCAACTGCGGCAGGCGCGGCAGAACATCGGCATGGTGTTCCAGCAGTTCAACCTGCTTGCCAACCGCACGGTGGCCGACAATGCGGCGTTTCCGCTCGAAATTGCGGGATGGCCGTCTGAAAAAATCAAAACGCGCGTGGCGGAATGTTTGGAAATCGTCGGCCTGCAAGACCGTGCAAACCATTATCCCGTGCAGCTTTCGGGAGGCCAGAAGCAGCGTGTCGGCATCGCCCGCGCGCTCGCGCCCAACCCGCAGGTGATTCTGGCCGACGAGCCGACTTCCGCGCTCGACCCCGCTACTACCCGCAGCGTGTTGGAATGCTTGGAAGACATCAACAAACGTTTCAACGTAACCGTCGTTATCGTTACCCACGAGATGAGTGTTCTGCGTCGCCTGTGCGACCGCGCCGCGCTGCTCCACCAAGGCAGGCTGGTGGAAACGGTAAACATCGAAAACGGCATGATACACGCGCAGTCGGAAATCGGGCGCGAATTGGTGCGGGAGGACTGAATGATGGCGGATTTGACTTTTTCCCAAGCCGTGCAAACCATCGCGGGTATGAAGGGCGAGATTGTTCAGGCTTTGTGGGAAACCTTCGTGATGGTGGGTTTGTCGACCACGTTCGCGGTGGTGTTCGGCACCGTGCTGGGCGTGTTCCTGTTCGTAACGTCAAGCCGCCAGCTCCATTACAACCGGCCGCTGAATCTGGTGCTCGACAATCTGGTCAATCTGATGCGCGCGTTTCCGTTTGTGATTTTAATGATTGCGCTGATTCCCGTTACCCGCGCCGTGGTCGGCAGTACCATCGGCCCCGTGGCCGCATCGCTGGTGCTGAGCGTTTCCGGCCTGTTTTACTTCGCACGGCTGGTCGAGCAGAATCTGCGCGAAGTGCCCAAAGGCGTGATTGAAGCCGCGATTGCGATGGGGGCGGAGCCGTCTGAAATCATCCGCAAAGTGCTGCTCAACGAAGCGCGGGCGGGCATGGTTTCGAGCATTACCGTGCTGGCCATCGGCCTGCTTTCGTACAGCGCGGCAGCGGGCATGATCGGCGGCGGCGGTCTCGGCGACCTTGCCATCCGCTACGGCTACTACCGCTACCAGACCGAGGTGATTATCTTCATCGTGGCCGTGCTGGTGTTATTGGTTATTTTGATTCAGAGTTTGGGCAATTTTATTTCGCGTAAATTGGACAAACGGTAGAATACAAACCGTTTTCCGCTACAAAGGCCGTCTGAAAAAACGCAAATCCGTTCAGACGGCCTTATCCGGGGAATGGGGAAAGCCGTTTATATGAGCAGCAGACCGAAAATTATTTATGTCGATGTGGACGACACGCTCATCCGCAGCGTCGGCCAAACCCGTATCCCGATACCCGAAGCGGTCAAAGCAGTCCGCCGCCTGCACAAAGCGGGAGACATCCTGTATCTTTGGAGCAGCGGCGGTGCGGAATATGCCCGGCAGAGTGCCGAAGAATTGGGTTTGGTACATTGTTTTACGGCTTTCCTGCCGAAACCGCAGATTTATATTGACGACCAAGCTTTATCGGATTGGCGGTTTTGCCGCCACATACTGCCGCAAAACGCTCAGGCCGTCTGAAAATGCAGTCCGGCCGGCTGCCGGATATGTTTGTCGGCGGTATCCCGAAGCCTGATGTTCGGCAAAATACTTTCGCAACATACGCTTAGAATTTTTATTCATTAAGGCCGTCTGAAAAATCATTAAGCGGTTTTCAGACGGCATGATATGATTTTCACATTGTTCATATTTTTTATCAGGAGTTATCCAATGCGTGCATCCGTTTTATCGAAAACCCTCTCAGTCTCAGTGCTGGCTTTGGTTTTGGCGGCCTGCGGCCAGCAAAAAAACAGATACGCCCGCCGCAGCATCGGGCGCGTCTCAGCCTGCCGCTGCCGGTGCGGAGAAAAAAGAAATCGTCTTCGGCACTACGGTCGGAGATTTCGGCGATATGGTCAAAGACCAAATCAAACCCGCGCTCGAGAAAAAAGGCTATCAGGTTAAACTGGTGGAATTTACCGATTACGTGCGTCCCAATCTGGCTTTGGCCGAAGGCGAGCTGGACATCAACATCTTCCAGCACAAGCCGTATCTGGATGATTTCAAAAAAGAACACAAACTCGACCTTACCGAAGTGTTCCAAGTGCCGACCGCACCTTTGGGTCTTTACCCCGGCAAGCTGAAAAAACTGGATGAAGTGAAAGACGGTACGAGCGTGTCCGCGCCGAACGATCCGTCCAACTTTGCCCGTGCGCTGGTGATGCTCAACGAATTGGGCTGGGTAAAGCTGAAAGACGGCATCAACCCGCTTACCGCATCTAAAAACGACATCGCCGAAAACAGCAAAAACATCAAAATCGTCGAGCTGGAAGCCGCACAACTGCCGCGCAGCCGCGCCGATGTCGATTTTGCCGTCGTGAACGGCAACTACGCCATGAGCAGCGGCATGAAACTTACCGAAACCCTGTTCCAAGAGCCGAGTTTCGCCTACGTGAACTGGGCGGCCGTGAAAACCGCCGACAAAGACAGCAAATGGGTGAAAGATGTTACCGAAGCCTATAACTCCGCCGAATTCAAGGCTTATGCACAGAAGAAATTCGCAGGCTACAAATACCCTGAGAGCTGGGGTATGAACGCTGCCGCCGGAGCGAAAGCCGAAGCAGCGTCAACCGCCGCCGCATCGGGTGCATCTGCCGCGAAGTAATCCGGTTTGAAACTGTAAGGCCGTCTGAAAAAACCTTTTCAGACGGCCTTTGATCTAAGCATTCTTGTAATCTCATCCAAACGTTTCTCTACGTCGTTCCCGCGCAGGTGGGAATCCAGACCCGAATGTTCGGAAACGGTTGTTTTTCAGCGGATGCCGAAACTCAAACCTCTGGATTCCCGCCTGCGCAGGAATGATGGTTTTAAGCAAACCGAATCCAAAACAGGCCGTCTGAAAAATCGGCTTAATTACGATGGCAACGGGTAGGTTTAGGCCGTTTTAATGTGGTAAACAATCAATCGATATTGTCGCAAAGGCCGTCTGAAAAACCTTTTCAGACGGCCTTTAATCTAACCATTTTGTAATCTTATCCAAACGTCTTTTCACGTCATTCCCGCGTAGGCGGGAATCCAGGCTTGAACGCTCGGAAACGGTTGTGTTTTCACGAATACTGGAATTCCAAATCTCTGGATTCCAGCCTGAGCGGGAATGACGGCTAATCAGCATTAAATTTGCCGATGAGCATCACATTTAAAGTTTATCCGCGATAACCTGGTACTCTCCGTAAATAACCCGATACAGGCGGCAAACTGTTTCGATCGGATTTTTCAGACGGCCTGAGACTTTTGCAAAACCCTACCCATCACAAAAAAGCTTACTTAGGTTACTAAGTAAGCTTTTTTTAACATCAAATACCCCATCATTACCTATAATTCCCTATTTTCAGGCATATTACCCCCTTTTC
>NZ_JBHCJY010000037.1:0-4705 GCF_041804105.1 Neisseria sp. | reverse complement strand
GATAGGGTGGTGCTGCGCTATCAGGCTTATCCTTACCAAAAGTTCGGCCATGCAGAGGGCAAGATTATTTCGATTGCGAAAACGGCTTTGGGCAAGCAGGAGTTGGCCAGTTTGGGCGGCGTGTCTGCCGACAATGAAAACCAGGCGATACAGGCGCAGGCAAACGAGCCGGTGTATTTGGTAAAGGTGAAATTGGCAAAACAAACGGTAAAGGTGTACGGCCAAGAAAAGCCGCTGCAAATCGGCATGGTGGCCGAGGCCGATATTCTGCACGAGCGTAAAAAGCTTTATGAATGGGTGCTCGACCCGCTTTACAGTATCACGGGGAAATTGACGCGATGAGTTATGTAGAACGTTTGTCGTTCGGTTTCAGCAAAAAGCTGCCGATTGTTTTGCAAACCGAGATTGCCGAGTGCGGCTTGGCCTGCTTAACCGCGATTGCCGGCTATCACGGCTACCATACAGATTTGCGTACGATGCGGCAAAAATATTCGTTGTCGCAAAAGGGTTTGACTTTGGCCGACATCGTGCGTTTCGCCAATGATTTGAACCTGACTTCGCGTGCCCTGCGCCTGGATTTGGACGATCTGCCCAATTTGCGTACGCCCTGTATCCTGCACTGGGACTTAAACCATTTCGTGGTGCTGAAAGAGGTGGTTAAAGACGGCATTATGATTATGGACCCCGCTGTGGGGATGCGTAAAATCAAGCAGGAAGAGGTATCGCAGAAGTTTACCGGCATTGCGCTGGAGTTGTGGCCGAACACGCATTTCGAGGCCAAAGAAGACAAACAGAAAATCAAAATCCTCACTTTGTTAAGGGGCGTTACCGGCATCAAGCGCTCGCTGGCGCAGGTGCTGCTGTTGGCATTTGCGCTGGAAATTTTCGGCTTGGTCAGCCCGTTTCTGATGCAGTGGGTAATCGACCATGTGATCGTTACCGCCGATAGAAACCTGCTGATAACGCTGGTGTTGGGCTTCGGTTTGCTGAAAATATTGGAACAGCTTACCGGCCTGTTGCAGGCATGGGTAAACATGCATCTGACCACCACGCTGAATGTGCAGTGGAAAGCCAATATATTCAAAAGATTGCTGGAATTGCCTGCCGATTATTTTACCAAGCGCCATTTGGGCGATGTGATTTCCCGCTTCCATGCCATCGACAATATTCAGGAAACCTTAACGTCCACCGCCTTTAAAACCGTGCTGAGCGGCATCATGGCCGTGTTTACGCTGGTGTTGATGTTTTATTACAGTTGGCTGCTGACAACGGTGGTGTTAATCGCTTTGGTTTTATACATCATTATCCGCATTGCCGCTTATTACCCGTTGCGCAACGCCACCGAAGAAAACATTGTGCACGATGCCAAGCAGAACACCTATTTTATGGAAACGGTGCGCGGCATCCACACGGTGAAGCTGTTTGAGAAAAACGAACAGCGGCACAGCTCTTGGATGACCCTGTTTGTCGATACGGTGAATACCGATTTGACCAAACAAAAGCTGACCAACATCTTCGATTTCGCCAACAAGCTTTTATTCGGCGTGGAAGGTATTCTGATTGTTTACCTAGGCGCAGATAAAATCTTGGACGGTGGCTTTACCGTCGGCGCGCTGACCGCTTTCTGGGCGTATAAAAACCAATTTGAAACCCGCGTGGGCGAGTTGGTCGACCAATACATCAAAATCCGCATGCTCAGCCTGCATGCCGAGCGTTTGGCCGACATTGTGCTTACCGAAACGGAAACGGAAAAAACCAAGGAAATCTATATTCCCGAAATCGAAGGCGATATCGATATCGTGGTAGACGACGTATCGTTCCGCTATTCCGAAACCGAGCCGTATATTTTGAAAAACATCAGTCTGAACATCAAACAAGGCGAATCGCTGGCGTTTACCGGCAGCTCGGGCTGCGGCAAAACCACGCTGATGAATATCTTAATCGGCAACCTTACGCCCGAATCCGGCAAAGTGCTGGTTAACGGCCACGACATCCACCAACTTTCGCCGCGCTTTATCCGCGGCCTGAGCGGCACCGTAACGCAGGACGATGTATTGTTTGCCGGCTCCATCAGCGAAAACATCTGCTTTTTCGACGAAACGCCCGACCAGCAGAAAATCGTGCAATGCGCGGCGATGGCGATGATACACGAAGACATCATGCAGATGCCCATGGGTTACGAAACCCTGATCGGCGATATGGGTAACGCCCTCTCGGGCGGGCAGAAGCAGAGGATTATTCTGGCGCGGGCGCTTTACCGCGAGCCGAAAATCCTGTTTCTCGACGAAGCAACCAGCCATCTGGATATGGAAAACGAGCAGGCGATTAATAACAATTTGAAGTTTCTAAACATTACCAAAATCATGGTGGCGCACCGCAAGGAAACGATAGAGTCGGCCGACAGGGTCATTGATATGGAAGCTTTGCAGCATAAGGCGCAGCATTCGGCAGAATAGGGAAATTGCCATAAGGCCGTCTGAAAACGTTTTTTCAGACGGCCTTGTTTTATTTCAGGCTGTTGAAGTTTCTGCGAAAGTAAACCAAGGCGGGTGCGGCGGTGTCGTGTACCTTGATTTCGCCGATTTCCACATAAAACACATGGTGGGTGCCGATGTCGTGTTGGGCGGTGATTTTGCCGTGCAGGTGGGCGAGTGCGCCTTCCACTTGCAGTTGGCCGGTTTGGCCGCGGTGCCAGATGTGGTATTCGAAGCGCTCTTCGGGCGACAGCGGGGTGAGGCCGGCGAAGTGTTCGGCGATGTCTTGCTGATGGGCGGATAACACGTTGATGCACAAATGGCTGTTGGCGGAAAGTATGGGGATGATGGCCGACTGGCGGTTGATGCACAGCAGCACGGTGGGCGGTTCGTCGGTGATGGGGGCGACGGCGGTCATGGTGATGCCGTAACGCCCAGCGCTGCCGTCGGTGGTGATAACGTGTACACCGGCGGCGCATGAGGCCATGGCGTCGCGGAAAGGTTGTTGCAGGGGGTGTGTGTCGGTCATGTGGCGTAGGAATTATGGTTTGTCGAGATGCTCGCCGATGTGGGAGAGTTCGGCCAAAAGGCTTTGCAGTTGCAGCATTTTTTCTTTTGAAAACACGGTTTCGATGCGGTCGTAGCATTTGTCGACTTCGGCGCCGAGCGAGTGGTAGAGTTGTTCGCCCTCGGCGGTGAGTTTCAAATAAACGCGGCGCTGGTCGTTGGAAGGCTTCAGGCGCACCAGAAGGTCGGCTTTTTCAAGGCGGGTGAGGATGCCGGTGAGGCTGGGGCGCAGAATGCAGGCTTGGTTGGCCAGGTCTTGGAAATCCAGCGTGCCGTTTTCGGCCAAAAGGCGGATGATGCGCCATTGCTGGTCGGTTAGGCCGACGTTGTGCAGGATGGGGCGGAACTGCGTCATCAGGGCTTCGCGCGCCTGAATCAGGCTGATGTTCATAGATGCGTGCTTCGAGGGGTGAGGCATGGCGGTTCTCCGTTATTTTCCGATGTAGTGGCTGTGTGGCGTATTCGGGTGTTTCAGCGGCTAATATTATTCCAATACGCTGCGAATCTCAATGATATCCTGCAATAAGCATCGAAAAATATGTTTTCAGACGGCCTCGGGGTGAAAGTAAGCGGTTGAAATCCGAAATAGGCCGTCTGAATAAGTAAATTTGAAGATAAACTTCATTATGATTACTGTTGTTATTTTATGTCAATTTATGCCGTTTGTTTTAAAAACGATACCGAATATCTTCCGGTCGGCAAACTTTAATCTATAATGGACAGCTCTAATACAACATATTTCACATTGTTTTACGGAAAACCTATGAAAGCTTACACACTCAACATTACCCGCAACGGCAAAACGGAAACCGTGAAGATACATCCGAATCAGCCCGCTACCGTGGAGGCACAGCCCGGTACGGCGTATCAATTGTTGGACGAGCAAGGCAACTTGGTGGTGCAGCCGGATGTCGAGTGGGTGGGCGACGATTTGTGGGTGTATACCAGTGAAACGCGCGGCAGCACACCCGATTTGGTGTTGCAAGGCTACCGCACGAGCTTGCCGATACAAAACCAGCAATACACCTTGCAGGCGGGCAACACGTTTGCCACCGCCGCCGATGAAGCGGCGTGGCAGCAGGCGGCGCAGCCTGTGGCCGAAGAAGTGGCCGTGGGCGGTGGCACAAGCGGTGCGAAGTTGTGGGGCGCGGTGGTGGTAGCTTCCGGCCTGGCCGCAGTGGGTTTGACTGCTGCGCGGCGCGGCGGCGACACGGCAGACGGGGTTGCACAAGTACAACCCTCCGCCGTGCAGAATCCTTCGGAAACATCTTTGGAAGCTGCATCCCAACCAGTAGAGCCGTCCACACCCGCAACCGAATCCCAGCAGCCGTCTGAAACGGCTGAAAAAACAGAAGAACCCTCTGCGCCCGCAGTTACGCCCGAACAGCCGTCTGAAACAGTTGGAAAAACAGAAGAGCCGTCTGCGCCCGCAGTTACGCCCGAACAGCCGTCTGAAACAGACGGAAAAACAGAAGAACCGTCTGCACCCGCAGTTACGCCCGAGCAGCCGTCTGAAACGGTTGGAAAAACGGAGGAACCGTCTGCACCCGCAACAGAATCTGAACAGCCGTCTGAAACGGTTGGAACAGCGGAGGAACCGTCTGCGCCTGCAACCGAACCCGAACAGCCGTCTGAAACAGCCGGGGCAACGGAGAAACCTTCTG
>NZ_JBHCJY010000036.1:0-23680 GCF_041804105.1 Neisseria sp. | reverse complement strand
CTTCGTATGTATTGGGCGGTCGCGCCATGCAGGTGGTGCATTCGGCCGCAGAGTTGCAGAAATACATGCGCGAAGCGGTTCAAGTATCCGAAGACAGCCCCGTGCTGCTCGATTTCTTCCTGAACAACGCCATCGAAGTGGACGTGGACTGCGTTTCAGACGGCAAAGAGGTGGTGATCGGCGGCATCATGCAGCACGTTGAGCAGGCCGGCATCCACTCGGGCGATTCCGGCTGCTCGCTGCCGCCGTATTCGCTCTCCGAAGACGTGCAAGACGAAATCCGCCGCCAAACCAAAGCGATGGCCTACGCGCTGAACGTGGTCGGCCTGATGAACGTGCAGTTTGCCGTGCAGGACGGCGTGGTGTTCGTGCTCGAAGTGAACCCGCGCGCCTCGCGCACCGTGCCGTTTGTTTCGAAAGCCACTTCCGTGCCGCTGGCCAAAGTGGGCGCGCGCGCGATGGCCAAAATCAGCCTGAAGGAGCAAGGCGTTGAAAAAGAAGTGATTCCGGATTTTTATGCCGTGAAGGAAGCCGTGTTCCCGTTTATCAAATTCCCCGGCGTGGACACCATTCTCGGCCCCGAAATGCGCTCCACCGGCGAAGTGATGGGCGTGGGGGCAACGTTCTCCGAGGCATATTTGAAAGCCCAGTTGGGTGCAGGAGAGCGACTGCCCGCTACGGGTAAGGTGTTTCTTGCGGTGCGCGACGAGGACAAGCCCTTGGTGGTGCGGACTGCGAAAAATTTCCAAGCGCTCGGTTACGGCGTTTGCGCAACGCGCGGTACGGCGGAGTATCTGAAAGAATGCGGCATGAGCGTGCAGGTTATCAATAAAGTGCGCGAAGGCCGCCCGCACATCGTCGACGCCATCAAAAACGGCGAAATCGCCGTGGTGGTAAACACCGTGAGCAGCGACGCGCAGTCGGTGGCCGACAGCCACAGCATCCGCCGCAGCGCATTAACCCAACGTGTGCCGCAATACACCACGGTGGCCGGCGGCGAAGCGATGAGCGAAGGGGCAAAAAGCCTGAGCGCGATGGGGGTTTACAGCGTGCAGGAACTGCACGGCAGGCTGAAACGGTAATTGCGTTGCAGTAACAAAGGCCGTCTGAAAAACAGTTTTCAGACGGCCTTTGTGTATATCGGGTTTGGGTGCGGAGATTTCGTCAAGCGGGTAGATGCGGTTTGGCGAAGGTAGGGTTGGGGATATGGAAAGTTCTACAAAATGGCGTTGTCGTTATTTCCTTGAAAGTGGGTGTCGGCAGTCTTGCTGCATTTGGCAATGCGGACTTTGCCCGCGCTTGGATGATGTTTGCCGCCTGTTGTCCGAACCGCCAACGGTTTTCAGACGGCATCAGGCATCGGTTTTTTTGTTTTTGTTGTGGCTGCCTTGTTTTGGCGGATTAACCGTACCTGTGCTTGAACCGGCCGAACGATTTCTAAACGGCAACAGGCCGTCTGAAAAAGTTTTTCAGACGGCCTGTTGCCGTTGGTCGTTTTATTTGGTGTAAACACGGTAACGGCGGAGATGGGTATATTTGCTGCCGTGTACCGTTGGCAAGTTACTTGCGAAGAACCTTAACCCGTAAGCTGTTTGGTAATCAGCTTTTTCAGCGGCGGCAGGTTGTTGCTGGCGCGCAGAACGAAACCGCGCAGCAGTTTGGCGGGAGCGGTTTCGGTGGTAAACAGCTTAATCATGGCGTTGGTGCCGTGGTAGAGCGGGCGGGTGTGGAGCTGGTGTTTGGTGTCGTATTTCGACAAAACCGCCGCATCGCCGATGTCTTGGCCGCGTTGCGCGGCTTCGGCAACCAGTTTGGCAAGAATGTCGGCGCCGGAGATGCCGAGATTGAAGCCGTGGGCGGTAACGGGGTGCATGCCCACGGCGGCATCGCCGATCAGGGCGCAACGGGTGCCGTAGAAACGGTTGGCATGGACGCCGACAAGCGGATAGGAATGGACGGTGCTGACCAGCTCCATGTCCCCCAAACGGCCCTGCAGTTGCTGCTGTACGGTGGCGGCGAGTGCTTCGGGGTCGAGACTGCCGATGCTGTCGGCCTTGTCGCTGTCGATGGTGATGACGGTGTTGGTCAGGTACGCTTCAAGCGGCAGCAGGGCGATGGTACGGCCGTAGTGGAAACATTCGCAGGCCGTGTGTTCGTTGGATTTGGTGTGCTTCATGCGGCAGACGAACACGGTGCGGCCGAAGTCGTGCATATCCGAAGCGATACCGAGTTGGCGGCGGGTTTGCGAGAAACGGCTGTCGGCGGCAATCAGCAGGCGGGCGGTCAGGGTTTGGCCGTCTGAAAGCACGACTTCTGCTTTATCGGCATGTGTTTTGACGGATTTAACCCCCGTGCCCGAGAGGATGGTAATGTTGTCGAGTTCCGAAGCGGCGGCATAAGCGCTGCGGCGGATGTTGTGGTTGGAAATCAGAAAGCCCAAACAGTCGGCCGGTGCGCCGCGGGCTTCGGTGGGCTGAGGGAAGTGCAGTTGGTAGGACGATTGGCCGTTGAGCACCTTGGCATCGCGCAGGGGGTAGATTTCGTTTTCGGGAATACGCTGCCACATGCCGAGCCGCTGCATGATTTCTTTCGACAGGTGCGTGAGTGCGATTTCACGACCGTCGTAGGGCGGATTTTGCAGCACTTCCAACGGGCTTTGTTCAATCAGGGTAACGCTCAGGCCGCTGCCGCCGAGGGCTGCGGCAAAACTCAGGCCGGCAGGGCCGGCACCGACTACGATGATGTCGCTTTGCGTGTTCATAAGCAAGGATTCCTTTATCCGGATGGTTTTCAGACGGCCTGCAACGGCGTGGTGCAATGATAATGAAAAAATACTGCCGCGATCCGTTTTTTCTGCTGTTTCTTAAGCTGGGTCAAGCGGTTGGACGGGGCGGCGGGTAGGGGGGGGATGTAAGTATATCAGAAAGCGTCTTGGGGAATGAATCGGATGGGGTTCGGAATCTTGGAGTCATGGCAGGCCGTCTGAAAAATGCGGACAGCAGGGCGGGTCTGTTGTGGAGGCTGGTTGGGCGGTTTTGGGTGTTCGGTCAACAAAAGGCCGTCTGAAAATGTTTTCAGACGGCCTTCGATATAAAATCAAAACCGCACTGTCCGTTTGGAAAGTGCGGCTGTTTAGGATTCAAAATCCGAAGGTCGGCTTATTCGTCGACACCGGTATAGGGGCGGATGCTGACGGTTTTGCGGTTCAGACGGCCTTTTACGGCGAATTCCACATAGCCGTCGACTTTGGCGAACAGGGTGTGGTCTTTGCCCATGCCGACATTGTTGCCTGCGTGGAATTTGGTACCGCGTTGGCGCACGATGATGGAACCGGCGGGAATCAGTTCGTTACCGTAGGCTTTCACGCCCAGTCGTTTGGCTTCTGAGTCGCGGCCGTTTTTGGAGCTGCCGCCTGCTTTTTTGGTTGCCATGTCTAAATACTCCTGGAAATATCAATCAATGAATTAGGCGATTGCCACGATTTCGATTTGGGTGAAATTCTGGCGGTGGCCCTGGCGTTTCTGGTAGTGTTTGCGGCGGCGCATTTTGAAGATGCGGATTTTCTCGCCGCGGCCGTGTGCCACTACTTTTGCCGTTACTTTCGCGCCTTCGATAAAGGGCGCGCCCACTTTTACAGATTCGCCGTCAGCAATCATCAAAACTTCGGTCAGTTCGATTTGGCTGTCGAGTTCGGCAGGTATCTGTTCTACTTTCAATTTTTCGCCAACGGAAACTTTATACTGTTTGCCGCCGGTTTTTACGACCGCGTACATACTCAACTCCATGAGAATATTGGTTTAAACGAATTTCCGTGCCCTATGCACGAAACGGTGCATTCTAACAGCCGGATTGTTTTTTGTCAAAGATAATCAGGCAGATGCTTTATGCCGTCTGAAATGGTTTCAGACGGCCTTTGCTGATATAATCCGCCGCTGTATTGTTGTTTTGTCTGCAAACCGCCTGTCCCGAAGAATCCGTACCATGCTTGAAAACCTGCCTTATTTCCAACGCCACCTGCCCGCCGATATGGCGAAAGTGAACGAAGTCGTCAATCAGGCCGTACAGTCGGATGTGGCGCTGATTTCTCAAATCGGCAACTACATTATCAGTGCGGGCGGCAAGCGTTTGCGGCCGGTGATTACGATTTTGGCGGGTAAGGTTTTGGGCTATGACGACCCGAAACTTTACTCCTTGGCGGCTATGGTCGAGTTTATCCATACGTCTACGCTGCTGCACGATGATGTGGTGGACGAGAGTGAGTTGAGGCGCGGAAGGGCGACGGCAAACAACCTGTTCGGTAATGCGGCGGCGGTATTGGTGGGCGATTTTCTCTATACGCGCGCGTTTCAATTGATGGTCGGTTCGGGCAGTATGAAGATTCTGGAAGTGATGGCGGATGCCACCAACATCATTGCCGAAGGCGAAGTGATGCAGTTGATGAACATCGGAAATACCGACATTACCGAGGCCGAGTATGTGCAGGTTATCCAATACAAAACCGCCAAGCTTTTTGAGGCCGCCGCGCAGGTGGGTGCCATTCTTGCCGGTGCCGATGCCGGACAGGAGCAGGCGCTGAAAGACTACGGCATGTATGTTGGCACTGCCTTCCAGATTATCGATGATGTACTCGATTATTCGGGCGATACCGAAGAAACCGGCAAAAACGTAGGCGACGATTTGGCCGAAGGCAAGCCTACACTGCCGCTGATTTACCTGATGCAGAACGGCAGCGAAACCGTGGCTGCTGACGTTCGGAATGCGTTGGAAAACGCCGATCGCAGCTATTTCGAAAAAATCCATGCTTATGTAAAAGATTCCGATGCGCTGGCGTATTGCGTGACCGAGGCAAGGAAAGCCGTCGATAACGCCGTAGCCTGTCTTGAAAAACTGCCGCAAAACGAAGTTTCCGATGCCCTGCGTGCGCTGGCTGAAGAATCGCTGGCACGGGTTTCCTGAAAAAGGGAGGCGAAATGTCTTTGCAGATTAACTCGGTTGCGTTGTTTTTAGGTGCGCTGGTATTGTTGGGCATATTGAGCAACAACAGCACCATCACGATTTCCGCCGCCGTTTTGCTGTTGATGCAGCAGACGTTTTTGTCTGATTATCTGCCGCTGGCGGAAAAATACGGGTTGACCGTCGGCATTATTTTCCTGACCATCGGCGTATTGAGCCCGCTGGTTTCAGGAACCATCCACATGCCTGCCGCCCGTGCATTTTTCAATTTGAATATGCTCAGCGCCGTTTTAATCGGCATAGCCGTTGCATGGATTGCCGGACGCGGCGTGCCGCTGATGGGCAGCCAGCCCGTTTTGGTAACGGGGTTGCTTATCGGCACTATTATCGGCGTCGCCTTTTTCGGCGGCGTTCCCGTCGGCCCACTGATTGCGGCAGGGTTACTGTCGTTTGTGGCGGGCAGGGCAGTTTGACAAACCGAGCAGACCGTTTGCAGAAGCATATTCGTGGCAGGATTTCAGACTGCCTGAAAATATTCTGCAAACGCTAGGCGGTTTTGTGGCACAATGCAGGCCGTCTGAATATACAGCGCGGTATCTTAAAACAATAGCGTCAAGAACAATCTACAAGAAATCGCACTTGCAAATCCGATTTGTTTTCCCTTTCTCGCCGTAGTTCAACGGATAGAACGTATGCCTCCTAAGCGTAAAATACAGGTTCGATTCCTGTCGGCGGGGCTTCCTTTTCAGGCTGTTTCCCGAAGGCGGTGTGATTTTATTGCCGGTTAACGGAAATTTGCCGTATCTATATCTTCTTTCTTACTTGAGCCAAAGGCCGTCTGAAAATTTTTCAGACGGCCTTTTTTGTGGTTGTTTTTGTAGTGAACAGATTTAGCCGACAACCGTAGTTTTGTTCAGGGCAGACATACGGCAGATGAACTTGGGGCAGGAAGGCGGAACTTTCTGTGTCGTTGTTCCGGTATAAGCGGAAACTTGTAGTAGGGCTTCAAGGGCCGTCTGAATAACAGGTATTTTTGCGTTTTGCTGTGAACTCATGTTTATACGGACATGACGGCCGTGTGGTTTTTTTCAAAGTTGATTGGCTTTGGGTCTGCACGGCCAAACAGTTGCGGAATGGCGGCGGTTTGTCCTAAATCAATTGCGGTGGGGATTCCGTTGGCGGGGCGGATGGATGCGGCCGTCTGAAAGCGCTTTTGAAATCCGTGTGTTGTGTAATTTTGCTACTTTCGCTGCCGGCAGATGCCGTGTTTTCAGACGGCATCCCTTGGGTAAACTTATTTGCAAAAAAAAGAAACATGAGTATGATTCGTTTGAGTTTGAGTAAACTTTTTCCTGCAATTCCCCGAAGGATTTAAAAATGAATACACAAGTCAAGCAAGGCGGCAATACGACGGCGCTGACCGTTCTGACGTCGCTGTTTTTTATGATGGGTTTCATTACTTGTCTGAACGATATTCTGATTCCGCATTTGAAAGCCATTTTCGACCTGACTTATACACAGGCGATGCTGATTCAGTTCTGCTTTTTTAGTGCTTACGCAATTATGTCTATCCCGATGGGGATTTTGGTAGAAAAACTGGGCTATAAAGCGGGCGTTATCGGCGGTTTTCTGATTGCGGCACTTGGCTGCGTGCTGTTTTATCCTGCTGCGGGCAGTCATTCTTATCCGATTTTCCTTTGTGCCTTGTTTATTTTGGCTTCTGGTATTGTGTTGTTGCAAGTGGCGGGTAATCCGTATGTAACCCTGCTGGCGTCCCCGGGTAAAGAATCGGCTACATTGACGCTGATTCAGGCATTCAATTCTTTGGCAACCACTATTGCTCCGCCGTTGGGTGCGATGCTGATTTTCGTGGATGCTTCGGCATCTCAAGCCGAGCGTATTTCTTCGGTACAGATTCCGTATCTCGGTTTGGCAGGTTTTATGATTCTGTTAGCGGTGGCGGTTAAATTCATTCATTTGCCCGATGCGCGCAAGGTGGCGGAAGAAATTACTGAAGCCAACCATGACGGTAAAACCAGTGTTTGGCAATACAAACACATGGTGCTTGGTGCAGTCGGCATTTTCTGTTATGTCGGCGGCGAAGTAGCCATCGGTTCTCTGATGATTAACGTATTGGAAGAAACCGCAGGTCTCGATCATGCTTCAGGTGCAAATTATTTGGCGATTTACTGGGGTGGCGCGATGGTTGGCCGCTTTATCGGTTCTGCGCTGATGAACCGGATTGCGCCGAACAAATACCTTGCCTTTAATGCTGCAACTGTGGTGTCGTTGATTGTTATCGCCATTCTTGCGGGCGGTGGGCCTGTAACCATGTGGTCGCTGTTGGCCATCGGCTTTTTCAACTCTATTATGTTCCCCACCATTTTCTCGCTGGGAACCAAAGGTTTGGGTAAATTTACCAGTAAGGCTTCAGGTATCATCTGTACCTGTATCGTTGGCGGTGCGATTGTACCCGTGATACAGGGTTGGGCAATCGACAACTTCAGCCTACTGCCGTCTTACATTATTCCGGCAATCTGCTATGTATATATCCTGTACTTCGCCGTCAAAGGTTACAAAGCCGACGAAGCATAATGTCTGGGTAAAAATATAAAGGCCGTCTGAAAACCTGTTTTCAGACGGCCTTTTTGTTTTCCAGCCCTTGTGGTCAATATCCGAGCCGCTGGCAGATGGTGGACACCAAACCTGCTTGGTTGAGTGTGTAGAAATGCAGGCTGGGCGCGCCTTCGCGCAGCAAGCGTTCGCACATTTCCGTTACCACGTCGAGCGCAAAGGCTTTAATGGCGGTGGAGTCGTCGGCGTAGGATTGCAGTTTCAGACGCAGCCAGCGCGGGATTTCCGCGCCGCAGGTGTCGGAGAAGCGGGCGAGTTTCGAGAAGCTGGCCACGGGCATGATGCCGGGGATAATCGGAATGTTGATGCCGCGAGCGTGTACGTCGTCCACAAAGCGGAAATAGGCGTCGGCATTGAAGAAATACTGTGTGATGGCGGAATCGGCTCCGGCTTTGGCTTTGCGCACGAAATTGTTCAAATCGTCTTCCGCGCTGCGTGCCTGCGGGTGGAATTCGGGGTAGGCGGCGATTTCGATGTGGAAATGGCTGCCGAATTCGGTTTTAATCAGTTCCACCAGTTCGTTGGCGTAATGCAGGCTGCCGGAACCCATGCCCATGCCCGACGGGATGTCGCCGCGCAGTGCTACGATGTGGCGAACGCCCATGCTTTTGTATTCTTCTAACAAATCAACAATTTCCTGACGCTGCATGCCGATGCAGGGCAGGTGTGGCGCGGCGGCCGTGCCTTCGCTCAGGATGTCGGTAATGGCCTGCATCGTGCCGTCGCGGGTGGAGCCGCCCGCGCCTGATGTGCAGGAGAAGAATTCGGGATCGAACTGGCGGAGCTGTTTGCGGGTTACCACCTGTTTGGCGCGGCCTTCGGGCGTGCGTGTGGGGAAGAATTCGAAACTGAGTTTTTTGGATTGTTTGGCCATGATGCCGCCTTTTTGTCGGATGTTCGGAATGTTTGCAGGGTATGCGTTCGGCGCGTGAAATGCAAGACGGCAGGGGCGGCTTTCGGATGAAATTTTTGATTGTGTGCATGACGTTTTTTGATAAGGCCGTCTGAATGGAACGGCGGCTTTGTACCGCTGAATTATTCCTTTACAATATCGTTTTCCCTGTAAAAGGCCGTCTGAAAATGGCAAAACCGCTGCGTTTCCTGATTGTCAAACTCCGTCATCACGGCGATGTGCTGTTGACCACGCCCGTGGCCGATGCGCTCAAACACGCTTATCCTGATTGCGAAACCGATATGTTGGTTTATCGGGAAACGGCCGATGTGATTCGGGACAACCGTTTGATTTCTCATATTTTTACCATAGACCGCCAATGGAAGAAGCAGGGCGTGAAGGCGCAGCTCAAACATGAAGCCGCGCTGTTTAAAAGTCTGAAAGCTCGGGATTACGATTGGGTGTTCAACTTGAGCGACCAATGGCGGGCGGCGGCGGTGGCCAAATTTTGCGGCAGGCAAAGTGCGGGTTTGCAGCCCGCCAAGCGGGACAATGCGCTCTGGCGTTTCTGTCATACGCATTTGTCGCCCGAATTAGGCGTGGAGCACCATATTGTTGCCAATCATTTGAACGTGTTGCGGCCTTTGGAGCTGGCGGGCGGTTATCCGCCTCGGGTTTCGATGGATGTGGCCGATGCCGTGCGCGAAACTTTGCGCGCGAAATTGGGCGAACGCGGTTGGGCGGGGCAGGATTATGTGCTGGTGCACCCCGGTTCGCGCTGGATGTTCAAATGCTGGGAAGACGATAAAAACGCCGCGCTGGTGCAGAAACTGCTCGACCACGGCCAAAACGTGGTATTGACGGCCGCTCCCGAACGCGACGAAAAAATCATGCTCGACAACATCGCAGGCCGTCTGAATATTCCCGAAGGCGTAAATGTATGGATATTGTCGGGTTGCTTGAATCTGCGCGAACTGGCTGCCGCTATCGACGGCGCAAAACTGTTTATCGGCGTGGATTCCGTGCCCATGCACATGGCCGCCGCACTCGGTAAGTCGCAGGTGGCACTGTTCGGCCCGACTTGGGTCAGCCGCTGGCGGCCTTATTCCGACCGTGCCGCCGTGGTATGGGCGGGCGACTACGGCAAACTGCCGCATCCCGACAGCATCGATACCGATGACAAAACGCGGTTGCTCGGCGCGATTCCGTTGGATGCGGTGTGGGAACAAGTATCTGAAAAATTGGGGTTTGCAGGCTGAGCGGATAGAAGGCCGTCTGAAACGCATGATATGATGGGTATGTGCGGTACCTTGATGTACTTATTTTGCATTTCATTAAAAATTATATGAAATTGTCAAAGAGTTAAATGGCGATGAACTTGCCGAATGTTATAGAGTATTATTTGGGCTGAAAAATCAAGTAAGTCGGGTTAAACCAATAGCAAATCTGAATTTATAATCAAATAATTGGAGATTATGATGAACTTGGGATTGGTTTTTTTGATAATGGGTGCGGTATTTGTCATTCTTGGCATGGCATCCAAAAATAATATCCATTATTTCATTGGGATACCTTGGATTGTTATAATGTATTTTAGGGTTAGAATAAATTTTTAAACATTATATGTAAGAACAGTCAGGCCGTCTGAAAACTTTTTCAGACGGCCTGACTGTTTTATTACCGAACGGTTTCAGCCGCACCATTTCCGTGCGGCGGCCAAATCGGCCTGTATCTGGGTTTTCATCGCTTCTATGCTGTCGAATTTTGCTTCGTCGCGCAGTTTGTGCAGAAAGCGGACGTCGAGCCGCTGGCCGTAAAGGTCGCCTGAAAATTCGAGCAGATGGACTTCGAGTTTTTGTTCGCCGTTGTCGGAAACGGTGGGATTGGTGCCGAAACTCGCCGCACCGCGCCGTATGCCGAAGCTGCCTTCGGCCTCCACGGCAAATACGCCGTTCAAAGGATAGCGGTGGCCGGAGAGGCGGATGTTGGCGGTGGGGCAGCCGATGGTACGGCCGAGCTGCCGTCCGTGTACCACTCTGCCGCTGACGGAATAGGGATGGCCGAGCAGTTTGCGGGCATAGTCGATATGGCCGTCTGAAAGTGCTTGGCGGATGGCGGTACTGCTGGTGCGGATGTTGTCCGTCATGACGGTGGGCGTGCGTTCGACGGTAAATTCGGAACGGCTTTGCAGCAGTGCGAAATCGCCCTGGCGGGCGGCGCCGAAACGGAAATCGTCGCCAATCAGCAGGTAGCGGGTGTTGAGCGCGCCGCAAAGCAGCTTGCCGATAAACGTATCGGCGGGCATTTCGGCAAACGGGCGGTTGAAACGCAAAACCCATACCGCATCGACACAACCTGTGGCGGCAAGCAGTTTGAGCTTGGTCCGCAGCGGCGTGAGGCGGTAGGGCTGGGGGCGGCCGTTTTGTCGGGCGAAAAATTCCTGAGGTTGCGGTTCGAACACCAAAACGGCGACGGGCAGACCGCGCCTGGCGGCTTCTGCACGGAGTTTTTGCAGGATGTGTTTGTGTCCGAGATGCACGCCGTCGAAATTGCCGACGGTAACGGCGGCGCCGTCGGGAAAAGCAGGTGCGTCGGTTTGGCCGAAACGGATAATCATGGCGGGTGGTTGCGGTTGAGTCGGGCGGTATTGTAAACGGATTTGGCGGCGGGATACAGTTGAATCGGGCAGGGCGTTGTTTTTGCAGGGGGTGCGCTGGAACAGCGGTGGGTAACGCTCGGTCTGTCTGTTCAGACGGTAACCTTTGCGGCGGATGTTGTCAGACCATTCAGCCGATTCGTTAGGTGTTGGCGGCGGAAAAGTAAAAGGCCGTCTGAAAGTTTTCAGACGGCCTGTTTTACGGCTTATTGTTTTTCGAAGCTTTTCAGAGAACCGTCGGGATTGAAGCGCATGTCGTATTTGGCGCGCGGAGTTTCGATGCTGGCGGTGGTCCAGTAACGGTCTTGGTTCGGTACGAACAGTTGGAACACGGCGAAATCCAGTTCCTGTTTTTCGGCACCGACTTCTTTGGCTTTGGCCGCCCATGCTTGGGAGATTGAGGCGACTGTGGCGAATTTGATTTTATCCAACGGCGTAACGTTGGATTTCATGTCGCCGCCGCCGCTGATTTGTACGGGCGAAGGTTCGCTCCATTTGCCGTTTTTGTATTCGAAATGGTCGATGTTTTCGGGGTTGGCCGGGTCTTGTACGTCGATTTCGATGCGCGAACCGCTGCCGCCGTAGAATTTCACGTTTTGGAATACGTTGACGGCTTTACCTTTGTATTGCGGCATGGCTTTCAGCGCGTCTTCGGCAGCCTGAAGCGCTGCGGCATCGGTCAGCAGGTTGCTGCCGGAAGCCATGGCGGTTACTTTTTCGACCGCGTTGCCTACTGCGCCGGTATCCGATTTTTTACATGCACCCATGCTCAGCACGGCGGCAAGACACAAAACCAAAGTTTTTGAGACGGTATTCATTTATCAGTCCTTACTGTCATTTAACGGGAATGCCTGCGTTTTTGCAGTTACCTGTGATTGTAATGATTTCGTCCCTGTTTTTGTAAAGATGATGCTTTTCGGTTTTAAAAATGCCTTAACGGTAGCCTTTTTGTCATGATTAGGTTTCAGACAGCCCAACGGTGCAGACCGACTTCTACCAGAAAAACGGGCGGTAGAACGGCGAGGGGAAAGGATGGTAAAAATCGTCCCAATAACGGTAGCGGTAACGCATTTCGCGCAGTTCCTGTCTGGCAAGATAATTTTGCCAAGCCATTTTGTAGCAGGACTGGAACATCGGGTCGGATGTTTTATCGCTGTAACGGGCTTTGAAGGCTTTCTGTTCGGCGGCGGTACGGCCGGTGTTGCCGTCGAAATGGCGGCGCAACAGGGATGCGGTTTCACGGTCGCAACGGGAAGCCAGCTCGACTTGAAGGTCCTGTTCGAACGCTTTTTGTTCGGCTTCGCGTCGGGCGCGCTGTTCGGGTGTCAGGGCGCAGGCGGCCAGCAGCAGGGCGGCAAGGGGGAATGCAAAGGTTTTCATGACTTAACTCCTTGTTTTGTCTGATATTATGGTTTTGATGGCGGAGTGTGTTCCTGTATTTACTCTACGCTTTTTAACCTGCCTTGGCAAACGGCGGCGCAAACATACTATATATAATGTATCGCTGCCTGTGCGGGGCAGAGGTTTTCAGACGGCCTGATGCACAGCAGTGAATATGCAACAAAAAGCCGCAAAATATACACCGTTATCGTAAACGCTTGTAATATCACTTTAACAAGCTACTCACGCCGTCTGAAGCGGGGGTATTATCCAACCGTTTACACGACTGCCGTTTCGGCACATAGAAAGGACAACACACATGAAACTCTTGAAACCCTTCACCGTCTTGACCCTGTGCGGCACGCTGGCCATGGCGGGCTGCGTAACCGATCCGCTTACCGGTCAGCAGAAAGCCAGCAAAACCGCCATGTACGGTTTGGGCGGTGCGGCCACTTGCGGCATCATCGGTGCCTTGACCAAAGGCGGCAAAGGCGCGCGTAACTCCGCACTCGCCTGCGGCGCAGTAGGCGCGGGCATCGGCGGTTACATGGATTACCAGGAGAAAAAGCTGCGTGAAAGCTTGGCCAATACCAATGTCGCCGTTGAACGCCAAGGCAACCAAATCAAACTGGTGATGCCTGACAATGTAACTTTTGCCACCAACAGCGCCACCTTGAGCGGCAATGCCATCGATGCCCTGAACAAGGCTTCCGAAACGCTGATCCAATACCCCGACACCACGTTGACCATCGCGGGCCACACCGACAACACCGGTTCCGATGCCATCAATAATCCGCTGTCGCAGCGCCGCGCCCAAGCCGTTGCGGGCTATCTGAACCAGCGCGGTGTTTCTTCTTCTCGTCTGAACACCGTCGGCTACGGTTCGCGCCAGCCCGTTGCATCCAACAGCACACCGGAAGGCCGCGCCCAAAACCGCCGTGTCGAAGTGCTGATTAACCCCGACCAAAACGCCGTAAGAGCCGCACAACAGCAGCAGTAATCCGCGTTTTGCCGCAAACAGTCAGGCCGTCTGAAAAGTTTTCAGACGGCCTGATGTTTTGTATAGCCGTTTGATGCTGTCTGAAATATCTGTCTGCCGATTTTTATACACAATGTGCTTGATGATTGAGTGGGGGAAAACTGCTTTTCCAGACGGCCTGACTGTTTTGGCGTAAACCGTTTGATGCCGTCTGAAAATATCTGCCTCCGATTCTCACCAAGAAGGCAGT
Organism: Neisseria sp.; assembly: GCF_041804105.1. Classification (GTDB taxonomy): domain Bacteria; phylum Pseudomonadota; class Gammaproteobacteria; order Burkholderiales; family Neisseriaceae; genus Neisseria. The sequence goes on along the minus strand of NZ_JBHCJY010000036.1, from coordinate 9,936 downwards.
GTAGCCAGAGTGTCGGAACCCGTTCATTTTCAGACGGCCTGTTTACAGCGTTAACGCACTTTCAAATATCCTTGCTTCTCCGCTGAACGGATCGGTAAATTCCAGCCGTCGCGCCAGCAGTTTCAACGGTTTCCCGTAATTTTCCTGCGAAAGCGGTATCACTTCGGGGTAAAGCATATCGTTCAGAATCGGTATGCCCAGTCGCATCATATGCAGGCGGAGCTGGTGTTTTTTGCCTGTTTCGGGGTGCAGGCGGTAGAGCGCGTGTCCGCTGCGCTTCTCAATCAGCTCGACTACTGTGCGCGCATTGGCCTGCCCGTCGGTTTCACGGCTCAGATAAAACGGTTCGCCCGCTTCAATGCGCGATTCGACCGTAACCGGAAAGTGTAAATCACGGCGGAAAGGGGCGAGCGCTTCATAAGTTTTGCGTACCTGACGGTTTTGGAACAGATTCTGATAGGCGGCACGGCTGCCGATACAATGGGAAAACAGCATAATCCCCGCCGTATCTTTATCGAGACGGTGTACGGGCGTGATGGCCGCGGTATCCAGATGCTGTAATTCGGGATGCTGCCGCAAACGGGTCAGCAGGGTTTCGTGCAGAAATCGCCCGCTCGGAATCACAGGCAGAAAATGCGGTTTGTCCACCGCAATCAGATGTCCGTCGACATGAATGATGCGCTCGGCAAACGGGATTTCAGGTTCGTGGCTGTGCGATGTTTCGCGGTAATAATAAATGACCGCCCCGCCTTGAAACGGTGCACGGCTGGAAAGCGGCAGGCCGTCTGAATCCGTGACAAACCCGCTGTCAAGCCGGGCCGCCCAAGCGTTTTCGTCCAAAAAAGGATAACGGGCGCACAAATAGGCCAACAGGGTTTTCCCCGAAAATGCCGCATCATGCGGCAACACGAGATAGCTCGGACGGATGCCGTTTTTCATCGGTAAAGGGCGGGGGCGATGTGCGGTTTTCATATTTCTTTCCGGTAGTGTTTTATTGGGACGTTGATTGGTTGCGGCATAGTGAAATTTTCGCTTTGCTTTCTATTGACCGCCGCAACCGTCATTTCCGTGCAGGCGGGCATTCAAATTTAGACATGATGAATAAACTTGGTTTTGGGTTCAAGATGAATCAATTCCGTTTCTCTCGGGCAGATATTTGAAACAAGTTTGCCAACGCCGTCTGAAAACAGCCATCCATCCGTTTCAAAAAACAACCGAATATCCTGAATCAAGTGTAAAATTGACAACAATTATCCGAACTTAACAGACGTTAAACCTGAAAACCTGCCTTGTTGTAAATCCGCAAACGTCTGTTGGGTGATATGTAACATAATGATTTATATTAAATAAATATTATCCTGTTGGTGGGGCGCAACAAAAAATGGCGGCATAAGCCAAACAAACATACGATTTCGTTTGTTTTTTCTCGGCGAAGCAATTATAGTTAGAGCCATGGAACCGCTGCACCCGCGCGGTAGACGTAAAAGGCTTGCCAAGCGGACTTCCCGCCGCTCCAAGCATTTCTCAACGATAGAAAAGGAATACAGCAATGAAAAAATCTCTGATTGCTCTGAGTCTGACTGCTCTGCCTGTTGCCGCTTTTGCCGATGTTACCCTGTACGGTCAAATCAAAGCAGGTGTTGAAGTTTCTCAAACCAAGACCAAGTCTGGCGGCGTAACTTCGAAAGACCATACTACGACTGAAATCGCAGACTATGGTTCACGTATCGGCTTTAAGGGTCATGAGCACTTGGGCAGCAACCTGAACGCCATTTGGCAGTTGGAGCAAAATGCTTCTGTTGCCGGTACTGACCAAGGTTGGGGTACCCGTGAGTCTTTCATTGGTTTGGAAGGCGGCTTTGGTAAAATTCGTGCCGGTAAACTGAATACCCAACTTGAAGATATGGGTAAAGTTGATCCTTGGGAGTACAGCAATAAAAACAATGCGCTGGGCTTGGGTGTGTTTACCCGTACTGGTCAAAAAGTAGTTTCTGCTCGTTACGATACTCCAGTATTCGGTGGTTTTAGTGCTAACGTTCAGTACACTCCGCGTGATAACCAAACCGAAACTGGCCGTAATGATGCTCTGAATGATACTTCAACTTACTACGGTGGTTTGAACTACGAAAACGCAGGTGTTTTTGCCCAATATGGTGGTGCGTATAAGAAATCTGCTTATGTAACTGGTACTGGTGCTGATAAAGCTGCTCAAGCTCACCGTGTAGAAGCTGGTTATGATGCTAACAACCTGTTTGTTGCTGCTGGTTACCAATACACCAATGGTTGGGATACTGAAACTAGCTATGCTGCTCGCTTAGCTAATGACAATACTGTTCAACCTTCTTCTACTGATGCTGCCCGTCTTAAAACCCATGAGGCTACTGTAACTGGTGCTTACCGTTTCGGCAACGTTACTCCTCGTGTTACTTATGCTCACGGTTTTGCACCTAAAGTAAATGGTGAAAAAGTAAAAGCACTGAAATATAACCAAGTGGTTGTAGGTGCTGATTACGACTTCTCTAAACGCACTACTGCTCTGTTGTCTGCTGGCTGGTTGCGTGCTGGTAACGGTGATGACAAAACCGAAACTACTGCCGGTACTGTTGGTCTGCGTCACAAATTTTAATCTGAAAAAGATTAGCTTGAAAAAAGAGCCTGCTTTTGCAGGCTCTTTTTCTATGTAGGTACGGTTAGCCGCCTCAAGCGGCGTAACCGTACGAATAGGATGGGCTGCACAAACTGCGGCAATTGATTCCACCATATGGCGTACGGTTACGCCGCTTGAGGCGGCTAACCGTACTTACATTATTGTGTGGGCAGTAGGCAAGAAGTTGTGGTTGTGGAAATAAATAACAGCAGATAAATACTAAAAGTGATACAGCAATTCTCCAGCCATCATCATTCTCTGCGCACGGGGGATTACATATATGACTTTTCAATGGCCGTCTGAAAGGCAAACTCTGCATAGATTCCGTCTGTGCAGGAGCGACGGACGACCCTTGCAACTGTTGTCCGAATACATAGGGAATCAACGTTGCTGCCAAAAACTGTAGTAAAAACCGCAACAGGCCGTCTGAAATTCAGGCGATCTGTCCTAACTTATTGTAACTATTCCCTTTACGCATCATATTGGGGCGGATGCTCTGAAAGCCTGATGTAATCAGGTTTTCAGAGCATTCTTGCCATATTGTGAAAATCACTTTGGGTTACCGTATATAATTCCGTTGCAAACCATTACATATCGGTTAACTTTCTTAAATACCTGGCGCAGCGTAGCGCACTATACTGTAACCGTCGCAAACAGCATACGTTTGTAGAAGTAACACTTCACTCAGGAGACATGAAATGACTTCATTACGCAAACCTTTAATTGCCCTTGCAGCCGCTGCTGCGTTGACGTTCAGCGCAAATGCTCAGGCACGGATTACCGACCGTACCACAGCCACCATCGTCGGCGCTGCCGTAGGCGGCGTGGCCGGTAAATTGATTGGCAACAATATGGAAAGCGCACTGGTTGGTGCGGCTGTCGGCGGTGCGGGCGGCAACCTTTATGCCAAGCACAATCAGAAACGTGAAGCCCGTAAGGCTGCCGAACGCCGTCGTGCGTATTGGCGGGATTACCGCCGTTTCGATGATGACGACGATGACCGCCGCTTCCGTCGTCGCCTTGCGCGTCATCACCGTTATCATGATGATGATTGATAGTGGTAATTGAGGAAAACTGAAAAAGGCCGTCTGAAACAGGTGTTTCAGACGGCCTTTGTTTAAGCGCATTTCTGCTAGTGTAGGGGAGTTTTATCCCAATGCTTTGAAATTCCTGCGGAAATACAGCAATGCGGGCGGCTGTTGGGGCAGAATTTTGATTTCGTCGAGTGTAACGTAGAACACGAAATGCGTGCCGATTTCATGATGTCCGGTAATGCTGCCGTGCAGATGGGCGAGGGCGCCCTCTACTTCGAGTTGGCCGTTTTCGCCGCGATGCCAGATGTGATAGGCGAAGCGTTCTTCCGGCGACAGGCGGGTAATGCCGGCGAAATGCTCGGCCACATCCTGCTGGCCTGCGGCCAAAGTGTTGATGCACAGGCTGTTGTTGGCGGTAATAATGGGAATGATGGCGGTGTTGCGGTTGATGCAGAGCATCACGGTTGGCGGCTCGTCGGTAATCGGGGTAACGGCGGTCATGGTAATGCCGTAGCGCCCGGCTTTGCCGTCGGTTGTGATGACGTGGACACCTGCGGCGCAGGATGCCATGGCATCGCGGAAAGGCTGTTTGAGTGTGTCGGTGTGTTGGGTCATGATTATTTTGTGTGCAAGCGGCTGAGCATCCGAACTGTATTCAGGCAACGGTTTTGTTCGGACGGCTGGATGATGTTGTTTCCGAATGGCGTAAAAGGGTTATGCTGTTGGCTGAGTGGGCTGATAGTAGATTGGCTGCATTCTAGCACAGGACATATCAGTAATTACGGTGGGGGATGCCGACAGGCCGTCTGAAAACTTTTTCAGACGGCCTGTCGTTTTGAATGGTTTGAAGACTGTGCAAATTTCGGTTTCAAACAACTATTCGCCTGAATTGTCGAGTTGTTTGCCGATTTGTGCCAGTTCCTGTAACAGAGTTTGCAATTGTTGGAGTTTTTCTTTGGACATAACCGTTTCAATTACATCGTAGCGTTCGTCGACCTGCTCGCCGATGCGGTCGTAGAGTTTTTCGCCTTCGGGCGTGAGCTTGAGAAATACGCGGCGTTGGTCATTGGAGGGTTTCAGCCGGACGGCAAGGCCGACTTTCTCCAAACGGGTCAGAATCCCCGTAAGACTGGGGCGCAGGATGCAGGCTTGGTTTGCCAGGTCTTGAAAATCCAGCGTGCCGTTTTCGGCCAGCAGACGGATGATTCGCCATTGCTGATCGGTAATGTTGGCTTGGTTGAGTATCGGGCGGAATTGGGTCATCAGAGCTTCGCGCGCCTGAATCAGGCTGATGTTGATGGAAGCGTGTTTGGATGGCTTAGTCATGCGGTTTCTCCGTTTTTAGGGACTTGTGTAAGGGGAAATGCCGTACAAGGGTGGCAGCAGATTGTTTGGTTAAGAGCCGTTGCTGTTTTGCTGCAACAGATTTACAACAAGTTTTCAGGCGGCCTGTTTCAAGCTGTTTGCGTCGGTCGTTTTAATCGTAATGTTCGGCATATTTCGGGTGGGTTTATATTAGACTAAATTGGAAGTAATCTCAACAAAATCATATATTATTGTGATTTCGGAAAGTCATTCAGATAAGAATTAAGCCGTCTATGCTGATGAAATTTTCAAATGGAATATGTTATATTTTGTAAGGAAAGGTTATGGTAAATCAGCTCATTTTGCATACCGTTTGTTGTAAAAATTTACCGATTATCTTGTCATAATCATTTTTAATTTTATAATACTCAAAAAACATAACCGCCAGTCATAACAATCAAGGCGGGAACTTTTTTATTTTAAACACTTACGGAAAATACAAAATGAACCTCTCTAAGACTGATGTCGCCAAAGGCGGCAGCACTAAACCTGCTGTACCCGTTAAAAACGCAATCCCTGCAGAAGCAGCCGCCCGCGAAGCGCTGACTCCCGAACAACTTCAAGCATTGCAGGCACAAATGCCTGTGCAAGTGCAGATCACCGAAAACGGTGAAATCATCTGGCCGGAAGCCCCCAAAGAACTGGCCGAACTTTCCGATAAATCTCCCAAAATCCAAAAAGCCACCGGTCAAGGCGTTTCAGACGGCCTTCAAGGTCAGGCCGCCGATGCTGCCGTCTCTGCAAAAGTGCAGGCGGTTGAAGTGGAAGCTGCCCAAATCAGCACGGGCGTAAAAGTCGGTGCAGGCGCACTGGCTCTGGTCGGTCTCGGTTTGGGTGCTGCCGGCGGCGGCGGTGGCGGCGGTGGTGATACGCCGTCTGAACCTCCTGTCCAAAATCCTGCTGCAACAGCCGTACCGACTACGGCAAATACCCAATCCGCTGCGGTAACCGCTTCCGCAGCCGAAAAAGCCGCCGCCGAAAAAGCCGCCGCCGAAAAAGCCGCCGCCGAAAAAGCCGCCGCCGAAAAAGCCGCAGCTGATAAAGCCGCAGCTGATAAAGCCGCAGCCGATAAAGCCGCAGCTGATAAAGCCGCAGCCGATAAAGCCGCAGCCGAGAAAGCCGCCGCCGATAAAGCCGCAGCCGAGAAAGCTGCTGCCGATAAAGCCGCCGCCGAGAAAGCTGCTGCCGATAAAGCCGCCGCCGAAAAAGCCGCCGCCGAGAAAGCCGCAGCCGAGAAAGCTGCTGCCGAAAAAGCTGCCGCCGAAAAAGCTGCCGCCGAAAAAGCTGCCGCCGAAAAAGCTGCTGCCGAAAAAGCCGCTGCCGAGAAAGCTGCTGCCGAAAAAGCTGCTGCCGATAAAGCCGCCGCCGATAAAGCCGCCGCCGAAAAAGCTGCCGAAGTCAAAGCCCAAGAAACCAATGCCAATGCATCGGCAGGTAAAACGGCAACGGCTCCTGCCAAAGTTGCGGTTACATTGAATCCGATCACTGCCGACGATACGGTTGATGCTTCCGAAAAGCAGGGAAAAGTTATGATTAGCGGCAAACTTTCCGGCAATCCGGTTGCAGGTGCGGATGTTGCGGTATACATTAACGGCTCGATTTACAGGACCAAGACATTGGCCGACCACTCATTCGAAGTGGCCGTGGAGGGCAGGGATTTGACCGAAAACAGCAAGGGTAATCTGATTGACGTGATTGCAACCGGTAAAGACGCAGGCGGTGCGGCATTCCGCGCCGGTGTGCGCGATGCTTATAAAGTGGCGGCTCAGGCTGCCGCCGATATAGACATTACGGGCATCGGCAACGGTTCGGTTCAGGGTATGGGCGATGCGGCACCGTTGGTGCGCATCAGCGGTGTGGTGGATACGGGCAACACGCTGTTTGCTCTGGGTCAGAACGATACCCGCATTCTTGGTATCGCCGTTACCATCGGAGGGGAAACCTTCCGTTCGGGCATCAATAATAAGGACAACAGCTTCTTTATCGACGTGCCTGCCGATGTGATGCACTATGCCGAAGGCGAAACCATCCGTTACGAGTTTTATACTGATGCATCCATCTATGCTTTGGAGAAAAAGGGCGAATATGAGCAGAGCATTTCGCTGGTGGATGCTGCGCAGCATTCAGACGGCCTGAAAGCAACGTTCAGCGGCGAAGCGGTAATGAAAGCGGCAAACGGCAGCTATACCGTCGGTGCCATCGATAAAGACACGGCAATGATTGTCAGCGGTAAGGTCAGCGGCACCGCCAAAGCAGGCGATACCGTTACCTTGGAAGTGGGCGGACAAACATTCGAAACCACCGTCCGCGCCGACAAAACCTTCAGTGCCGCGGTTTCCAACCAAGCCATGCTGGAAGATGCCGACCAGGCCGTTACCGCCACGCTTTCCACTACCGACAAGAGCGGTATCGCGGTTAACGTGAAAGACGTGGAAGCCTATGCGCGCCCGAACACGCAGCAGAGCGATGCCAATGTCAGCAAAAATCCCGTTGTCGCCGCAGAGCAGGCCAAAGCGGATGCGCCCAATATCGTTACCTACAAGGCCGAACTGCCGTATTTCATCAACGCCATCACCGAGCGCTACACCACCAACAACAACTTAAACAGCAGCGGCCTGCTGCGCAATGTGCCCGTGGGCGGCAAAGGCACGGAAAAAGCCGTGGTGAAATACCATTTCGTTACCGAAGCCGAGCTGGCGAAAATGACGCAAAACCATTTCCGCTACAGCGACTACAAAAGCATGACCACATATTCGGAACAGCATAAAGCCTATATCCGTTCGGCCTACAAAATCATTTCCAAATACATCAATGTAGAGTTTGTCGAAGTGGACAGCCGCGAACAGTCGGACACCGATTTCTATATCGGCAATTTCACCAACGGCCAAGAGCGCGCCAACGCATTCGCCTATACCGGCGGCGACGTTTACTGGAACAACAGCAACGATTTCTGGAGCAAAGGCAACGACGAAGTCCATTACGTCGGCCTGCACGAAATCCTGCACACTCTGGGTGCGGAAGACACTGTCATTACTTCGCGCAACGACAAAGACGGCAAAGACGCCAACTGGTCGTTCAAGCGCAACGCAGGCACTTATTTGGAAGACAGCACCGAATTTACCAATATGTCGTACAACCGCACCGGCGAACTCAGCCAGCACGATCTGCGCCTGTTCGACCTAGCCTTCCTGCACTTCCGCTGGGGCGTCAACACAGCCGAGCGCGCGGGCAACGACGTTTATACCTTTAAAAACTACGACGCATCGGTTTCAGACGGCGGCATCTACATCTGGGACGGCGCAGGCATCGACACCTTCGACGCATCCGCCGAAAAACAGGGCGTGTACGTCAACCTGACCCCGGGTTCGTGGATTTACAGCGGCGGCCAGGCCCAATATTTCGCGGCCGAAAGCGGCACTCCCTACAACCGCCACAGCTACTTCGGTATGGCAAGCAACATCGGCATGACCGGTACCAACGTCAACGAACAGGTGCTCAACTACACCAAAGGCCAAGCCTTTATCGGCTACGGCACACAAATCGAAAACCTGAACGGTTCCGCCCATAACGACGTATTAATCGGCAACGATGCCGACAACAACATCTCCGGCGGCGCAGGTAACGACGACATCCAAGGCGGCGCAGGCAACGACTGGCTCGACGGCGGCGCAGGTGCCGACAAACTGGCCGGCGGCAAAGGCAACGACGTTTACACCGTCGACAACGCAGCCGACAGCATAACCGAACAGGCCGGCGAAGGCTCCGACCACGTGTACAGCTCCGTCGACCACACACTCGGCGCACATTTGGAAAAACTCACGCTCATCGGCAGCACCGCCGTTACCGCCGCAGGCAACGCCGAAGCCAACACCCTGCAAGGCAACGGCCTGAACAACGTGATCAACGGATTGGCGGGCAACGACCGCATCATCGGCGGACGCGGCAGCGACACCCTGACCGGCGGCGCGGGCAAAGACACCTTCGTATTCGACAGCATTCTCGACGGCTCGGCAGACACCATCACCGACTTTACCGTCGGCGAAGACCTGATTGAATTGTCCAAAGGCATCTTCAGCGCCGTGAGCAACACCATAACCGAATGGGAAAACTACGTGCAATACCACGCCGACACCGGCCATCTGACCTACGATGCCGACGGCAAAGGCGCAGGCGCCGCCGTCCACTTCGCCACGCTGGATACCGATTTGAACATTCAGCAGAACAGCTTCGTAGTGGTGTAAGGCCGTCTGAAAACCGGTTTAAAAAACAAGTTCCGTAAGCAATAAGGCCGTCTGAAAAGTCAATTTTCAGACGGCCTTCCGCTTTGGAACCGAAGCAGACACGGACTGCGGCCGGGGACGGTTGCAGGGCGCATCATACATATTTTGGGCGCAGTCTTTTTAATACCGCCACAGACGGAACTCCAAACATCCGACCGCCGGTATCCATAATGTCCCTCATGCCCGTTATTTCCGCGCAGGCGGGAATCCCGTTGTGATATGCACAAATGACTGTTTAAAATAAAAAATACCGGATTCCAAACATGGATTCCCGCCTGCGCGGGAGTGACGGAAGTCGGAAAAATCAGCCTTACCGGTAATGCCGCCAACACAATATCCCAACACGGCTTGTACTTTTAATGTCGGTGCAGACGGCTCCAAACGTCCGCACGCCCATGTCAACGGTTGTACCCGTAGCCGTCATTCCCTCACAGGCAGGAATCCATGGCCGAATACTCGGGAACGCAGGCTCGAAAATCTGAGCCCAATCCACGAAGCCGCTCCTTTGCCTAGTATAGCAAATAAACATATTATTCGATACAATTCCACCATGGCCTATTCACAAGACTTCAAACAACTCGTGCTCAAAAAACTCCGTCAAGGATGGACG
>NZ_JBHCJY010000035.1:0-70972 GCF_041804105.1 Neisseria sp. | reverse complement strand
TGTCGCCGTCGGGATAAAGCATAGCCGCAATCGCCATCAAATCGGAAACCCGCTGGTTTTTGTCGGAAGACACATAAGTAAACGGATTCCAGCGGTGGGTTTTGCCGTCTTCGGCAAACGGATTGAACAAATACACTTCCTGGCCCAAAACATCCTTTCTGTAACCGCTGGTCAGATTGAAATTTTCCTGTTTGATGTCCAGCACCACCACTGATTCTTTATAGTGCAGCAGGTTCGGGACGACAATACCGACACCTTTGCCCGAGCGGGTCGGGGCGGCCAGCAATGCGAACTGCTGGCCGTTGTAGTGCAACAGTTGGCCGTTGTACTTACCGACGACGAGCGAAGTGTTCGACTGTTTGAAAAAACCTGCTTTGGTTAAATCGGCCATTCCCGAAAATCGCGCATCGCCGTGCAGCTTTCTGGCGGGCTGCCGCCACAGCGGAACCAGACAGAAAACACCGATCAGTAGCGACAGACCGAATCCGGCAATCCCGGAAGTCTTTATCTGTAAAGCATACGCAGCCACTCTCGGGATATGCAGAGTGTTGAAGTATTGGAACCAAGTAGTCAGCCCCAAAGGTGTTTTATTCAGCCCCAGCCACTTCAGAAGGATGAAGCCGGAAAGATAGGAGCCGGCGGCCAAGGCAATCGACACGGCTAAAATTGAAATGATAAATTTATTGCGTATGCTCATTTTTAATGTTCTGTAACTGAAAAGTCGGACAGGAAGGAAAGCCTGTTTTTATTCTTATCATTACAGGCCGTCTGAAAAAGTTTTCAGACGGCCTTAAGGTATGTTTCAACCGTAGCTGCGGCCGCCGTAGGAGTGAGCCCGATATTCGGCTTCCCGCGCCCGCTGTTCCTCGGCCAAAGCAAAATCCCGTTCGGTCTGTTTCGACTGCGATACATTGTCTTCCAAAGATAAAGCCAATGCCTGATTGGTGTGGATGGAAGTGTCTTTGAACATACCCTGCGGCGATTCGTAGCCCATATTGATTTGGCCGTCTCCTTGGACATGGATGAACTTGACTTCGGGCAGCCCCGCCGCATAAGCCTTGGTTGCCATAGAGAGGGAAATGGCGTCGTAATCCGAGCTGCTGCGCGTTACCCCTTCCTCCTTGTCAAATTCGGTCAGCAGCGTCCTGCATTGTCCGCACATATCCTGAACCTGTTTGGGCATATCGGCCAGAGTGAGCGGACGGGCTTGGGCGTATTGCACTTGGTTTTGCTGTCCGTAAGGATTTGATTCCTGTTGATCCTGCGCCCATTTCCAATAAGGGTCAATGTTTCTCCAAAACCTTTTTACATCACGTTCATTATCAGAAAATTGATAGCTTTTATGAATGTGCTCTACAGTTAAAGATGCTCCTTGCGCTCTGTGTTTGGCAATCTGTTCCAAAAATGCATTAACCTGTTTGTCGGGGCGCGCCCAAAAGAGACCGCTGCCGTCAAACTCCTTGCTTGCCAAACCGATATAGCCCAAACCTTTGCCTGCAAAATCGATACAGCTGTTATCGCCTGCATCATATACCGAACGGAAACCGGGGATTTTTCCTGCTTTTGCTAAATCAGGATATTTCTTCAATTGTTCGAATTGAGATTTACTGATTTCTACTGTAATGGAACTGATGTTTTTGCCTTGGTAGTCTTGCCAATCAGTTTGGCTAAAATTATCTTTTACTGATAACCAATTGTTCCCTGGACTCCAACCGCCACTAAATGACGGTTTTTCATCTAAACGCTCTCTAGGTTGACGGGCTTCTAGCCATACATGTCCATAATTGGAAATTTCCCACTGGTTATTTTCTCTGTTAAAGTGGGGTGTTCCTTTGGGTGCAAATTTTACTGTTAATGTATAATTCGAAGACATTATAATTTCCTTTACGATGATGTTAGTAAATAAATTTTTTGTATGGTCCAATAGTAATTACTGTTCTAACAATACCTGCTTCTTGTAGATATTTTTTAATATTAGGAGGGCTTTCATCTTTAAAATCACAACGGTACTTTCCATAGGGCAGATTAAAAGCAAATCCCATCAAGGAAGAACTCCACCCCCAAGAGCTCAGGCTATTTGGTTTTTTTGATTCCCAGCTTTGGGCTCCTTCAAATAAATTATCTTTTATTTTATAAGTTTTACCGTCTAAAGTATAATTATGATCTTTTATGAAGTATACGTTTTGAAAAAAAAGAAATTCTTTATTTTTCTTTAAGTGATAGCACTTTAAGGTAAATTGATAGGGTATCTCTCGCTTTTTAGCCTGTGCTTTTTCTAAATTTACATATTCTGTATTGAAATGAATGGCATATGGTTTGCTTATCCATGAAGAAAATAGATAGCTAATTGTTCTTCCTTCTCCTAAAGTAAAATCTATCTCCTCAGGCGGGAAAAGCCATAGAGATGTTTGAGTTTTAACAAAATCACATTGCGTCAATGACAAGGCGGCTATCACGCTGCCTGTTAGTAAAACTTTATTTAAGGTCTTCATCTTATATTTTCCTAAGTAAATCCATTTTCAGACAGCCTTTAATGTATATTTTTTGATTAAAAAGATCAATAAAAAAGAAGTTTAAACGGATGAATGTCTATTGCTGTGCGGACAATTCCCGCCTCTTTTAGCATGGCCTTGATTTCAGGTGGGCTTTCGTCTTTGAAATCGCAACGGTATTTGCCGTAGGGTAGTCTGAATTCCTTTAACCTATAACTCATGCCACCAGCATTAATATTGTTGGAATTATCGATTACCCATCCATATCCTCCATTCAATATGTTTTCCCGTACGATATGAGTTTCATTACGATATATCCCGAACAACATAGATATCCTCAAAAAACAGCACTTCCGCATTTTTTTCCAAACGGTAACATTTTACGGAAAGGCGATAGGGCAGTTCCGGTGTCTCGGACCATGCTTTTTCACGGTTGATATATTCGCTATTCAGATTTATAACATATGGCTTATCAATCCAAGAAGTAATCGGATAGCTGACTACCTTTCCCTCACCCAGTGGAAAATCAACCAGTTTTGGCGGATACAGCAGTTCGGAAACTGCAGTAGTTGCCAGATCACATTGTGTCAGCGACAAAGTGGCTATTACACCACCTGTTAGAAAAACTTTATTTATGGTTTTCATCTGTAATTTTCCAAGTACATTTTTCATGCTGGCTTTTCGGAAACGGATTTAACTGTTAATGTATAGGTGTGTATCATCTTTAATTTCCTTTATGGCGATGCTAGTAAATAAATTTTTTTATGCCATCATAGATTTAATGTCTTTGTAATTGTTTACTTTTTCTTTGCCTGGTTTTAATTTAGATAATAATTAAATTTAATTATATAGGGTAATTTCTGGTGTCTTGATATTCTTTATCAATAAATTTAAAATCTCTTGTTTTTTTATATCTTAAATATGATTTAAGACCTTTAATGCTTTCTTTGTTCATATTGTGATTATCTATTATTTCATATCTGTATTTCCTTAAATACCAGTTCTCTTGTTTTGCAGAGTATTGGAAATAGAAATCTTTGGTAAAACTATTTTTTACACCTCCATAAAATATTTCAATAGAAACCCATTTTTATATATTTTTACTAATCTCGAAGTCTCTTCTTCGGAAGGTCCGCCACATTTTTTACATGGTATTATATTGTTATTGCTAATTTCTCTTGTGATGTTGCCATTTTTATTTAGTAATGAAATTTTCAGTATTCGCTCCCCATTATGTTTTTCTATTACCTGTAGCGAGTCTATAATTTTATCCCCATTTAAATCTTTAACTTCCTTAAAAATAACATTATTTTCGTTTGAAATGGCTTCCTTTTGGGTGTTTTGGCTAAAGGCCAATACAGAGCCTTGACCCGTATAACCAAATAACAATACTGCCACTGACAAAGTACCTAAGGAAATATGAGGAAATATGCTTCATAACTTTTCTCTTTCATACATAACCGTATTCCTGTCATCATATCCCAATACAACTTGATAGGGAAAGCAAAGGCCGTCTGAAATTTTTCAGACGGCCTTTAATTGTATTGACATGGGCAGTTTGTTGTTATTAACAATATATTATGACGTATTATCTTGGTGAGTATGGAATGAGGGCATCTGTTTTCAGGTCGGACTGCGGTTGCTTGGGTTTCAGGCCGTCTGAAAGCCTGCGAGCAGTTCGGGCAGTTCGTTTAGGCTGTTGATGACGGCGAGCGGGCGGCATTGCCGGAGGGTGTCGGCGGAGTGCGCGCCTGTGGTGATGCCGACGGCGGGTGCGCCTGCATTGGCGGCCATTTCCAAGTCGTAGGTTGTGTCGCCGACAATCAGGCTTTCAGACGGCCTTAAGCCGAGTTCGTCGCAGAGTTTGAACACCATGTCGGGAGCGGGTTTCGAGGGCTGCTCGCTGGCGCAGGCGGTGGCGAGCCAGAAATCTGCGGTACCGGTTTGGGCGATGGCCTGGTCGAGTCCGGTGCGGCCTTTGCCGGTGGCGACGGCGAGCCAGTAGCCTTGCTGTTTGAGGGTTTGCAGGCAGGGGATGGCGGTGTCGAACAGGCGCATGTTGTGGTTGTTGGGGTTGAGATAATGGGCGGTGTAGGTTTCGCGCAGCAGGGTTTGCGTGTCTTCGCTTGCGTCGGGGGCGAGGCGGGAGACGATGGTTTTGAGGTTGTAGCCGATGAGTGCGCGCACGGTTTCGCTGTCGGGTACGGGCAGGCCGCATTCGGCAAAGGTGGCTTGGAAACAGCGGGTAATCGGGGATGTGGTGTCGGCGAGCGTGCCGTCCCAGTCGAAGATGATGAGTTTGGGTTGCATGGGTTTGCTCCGTCTGTTTGTGAAGGGCTTTTATGGTAGGCCGTCTGAAAGGGTTTTTCAAACGTTTTTCAGACGGCCTGTGTGGTTTTGGGGCATAAACGTGAGGCGTGATGCGGCCGGTTTTGACGGTACGCGTTTCCTGCAAGGCTGTGAAACCATGCTTGGTTTTGCGGCTGTGTCGGGATGATGTGCTGATTCATGCTGACTATCCAAACGCAGCTTTGCGGTTATTGAGATGGAGGCCGGACGGATTGTGTTTTCCGAGTTTGTCTTTACGGTGTATGGATAGGGTGGCGGGATGAGGTTTGCGGATACGGTTTTTACGGTTTCGGATTGATGGGCACGGAGAGATGGGTTCGGGATGTTTTGATGTTGGAACAAAAGGCCGTCTGAAAACTTTTCAGACGGCCTTTCGGTTGTATGGACAAGGTTATTTGTCTGTACCCAATTGCGGCAGTACCGAGTCGCCGCCCAGAGACAGCAGGCCGTTGCGGGAATAGATGCCGAGCTTGGTGCGGGTGTCGGAGATATCGAGGTTGCGCATGGTGAGCTGGCCGATGCGGTCGAGCGGGGTGAAGGCGGCGTTTTCTACTTTTTCCATGCTCAGCCGTTCGGGGTGGTAGGTCAGATTGGGCGATTCGGTGTTGAGAATGGAGTAGTCGTTGCCGCGGCGCAGTTCGAGGGTGACTTCGCCCGTTACCGCGTTGGCCACCCAGCGTTGCGCGGTTTCGCGCAGCATCAGGGCCTGGCTGTCGAACCAGCGGCCTTGGTAGAGCAGACGGCCCAAGCGCAGGCCGTTGATGCGGTATTGTTCGATGGTGTCTTCGTTGTGGATGCCGGTTACGAGGCGTTCGTAGGCGATGTGGAACAGGGCCATGCCGGGGGCTTCGTAAATGCCGCGCGATTTGGCTTCGATGATGCGGTTTTCGATTTGGTCGCTCATGCCGAGACCGTGCCTGCCGCCGATGCGGTTGGCTTCGAGGAAGAGTTCGACGGGGTTGGCGAAGGTTTTGCCGTTGAGTGCGACGGGGGTGCCTTCTTCAAAGCGGATGCTGACTTCTTCGGCTTTGACTGCGACGTTTTCGTCCCAAAACGCCACGCCCATGATGGGTTTCACGATTTTGATGCCCGAGTTCAAAAACTCCAGATCTTTGGCTTCGTGGGTGGCGCCGAGCATGTTGGAATCGGTGGAATAGGCTTTTTCCGCCGACATTTTGTAGTCGAAACCGTTGGCAATCAGGAATTCGCTCATTTCCTGACGGCCGCCGAGTTCGCGGATAAACGCTTGGTCGAGCCAAGGCTTGTAGATGTGCAGGTTGGGGTTGGTGATCAGGCCGTAGCGGTAGAAGCGTTCGATGTCGTTGCCTTTGTAGGTGGAGCCGTCGCCCCAGATGTTGACGTCGTCCTGCTTCATGGCGGCGACGAGCATGGTGCCGGTAACGGCGCGGCCGAGCGGGGTGGTGTTGAAATAGGGCATTCCGCCGGTGGAAACGTGGAACGCGCCGCATTGGATGGCGGCGATGCCTTCGCGGGCGAGCTGGCTGCGGGCATCAATCAGGCGGGCTTCCGTTGCGCCGTATTCTTTGGCTTTTTGGGGGATGGCTTCGTAATCGTCTTCGTCGGGCTGGCCGAGGTTGGCGGTGTAGGCATAGGGTTCGGCGCCCTTGAGTTTCATCCACAGCAGCGCGGCCGACGTGTCGAGGCCGCCTGAAAATGCGATGCCGACTTTTTGTCCAAGCGGCAGGTCGTGCAGGATGATATGGTTGTGGTTGTTCGGAATCATGGGAAACCTGTTTGTAGGATTTTGATATGCGGGCTATCGGAATTTGACTTGCCGGATAGGGTGGATTTTGATTTTAGTGAGATTGTTGACATTATCTTACAATAGGAATCCGGTTGCAAATCGGTTTCCCCGATAGCCCGCTTTTTCAGACGGCCTGTTATCCGTTTTTCAGGAAAACGCATTTTGCGTACAACTCGGCGGGAGCGGCCGTCCCTGCGTCGCCGAAATCGCGAAGTCCCGTAACGTCTGCAATCCGCCGCCGTATTTCGCCGGCCGGTTGGGACGGTGCGGCGGGACGTGCAAACAGGCGGATATGCTGGTGGACAATCAAGGGTTCGGCATACGGTTTCGCGGGTACGAGCGCGGTAAAGTAGTGGTTGCCGATGGTGTTGCGTTTGGTTGACGAAGCCGTTGCCACGCCCAGAAACTGCGTGAACGGGATTGCTTCCGTTCCCCTGCGGCTGATGCATTCGATTACGGCGTCGTCGGGCGAAAACACGATTTCGCGTACCCGTGTGTGCCAGCCTTGCCACCACGTCCACAGTACGAACAGCAACCAGCCGCCGCCGGGCAGGGCCGCCCAGACATTGCCTGACCATACGCAGCCTAAACCCAACAGGGCGTAGAATACGGTTTCCAAATAATCCGCCGGATTCGACGGTTGCTTGATGCGGTATCCGCTCATGGCGTAGTATCCTGTGTTGATTTTGTTTGGCAGGCCGTCTGAAAACGGGTTGCGCAGGCGTGTACCGCCTGTCTGCAATGCGGCCTGCCATTATATCCGGCGCAGCCGAATCGCGAAGCCGTATCGGCCGTGATGACAGTTCGCATCCGCGCATTGCTTTCATACCGCCATTCTTAATTCTTACGGAAAAACCATGACGAACACCCGACAACACGCGTTCAACCTGATTATCGTCGGCGACGAAATCCTGCACGGCAGCCGCAGCGACGCGCATTTCGCCTTTTTCAAAAACCTGCTCGAATCGCGCGGCCTGCAACTCAACCAAGTACAGTATCTGCCCGACGAACGCGGCCTGCTGATCAAACAGCTCGGACGCAGTTTTTCAGACGGCCTGCCGACGTTCGTTACCGGCGGCATCGGTGCCACGCCCGACGACCACACCCGTCAGGCCGCCGCCGAAGCCTTGGCACTGCCGGTGGCTCTCCATCCCGAAGCCGCCGCGTTCATCGACGAGCTGACCGTCGGTCGCGGCGAGCCGCTCGGTATGCCCGAACACCGCCAGCGCCTGCGTATGGCCGAATTCCCCGCAGGTGCGCAGATTATTCCCAATCCGTTCAACAACGTGGCGGGATTTTTTATCCGGGAACACTATTTCCTGCCCGGCTTTCCCGTGATGGCGCACCCGATGGCCGAATGGGTTTTGGAAACGCACTACGCGGACTCGTTCCACCAAGCCGAACGCGCCCAGCGCGCGGTGTGGATTTACGCCATGCCCGAATCGCGCATCACGCCCTTGATGGAACGCATCGAAGCCGGATATGCAGGCGTGCAGGCGTTCAGCCTGCCCAGCGTCGGCAGCACGCTTTCAGACGGCACCGTTGTTCCGCCGCACATCGAATTCGGCCTGAAAGCGCAGGGCGAAGCCTGTTCGCGGATAGACGCGGCATGGCAGGACGTACTCGCCCAGTTGCGGGAACTCGGCGCGGATGTGCGGGATATGGAAGCGGGTGTCTGAAACGGCGGAATTCGTTCTGACCGCATAGGGTTTGCGGGATGCAGGCAAGATTGCGGCAAAGGAGGGCAAACCGTGATTCCCGTTTCCGGGCATGTGGGAAATGTTTGTCGTTTTATGCCGAAGGGCCGTCTGAAAACTTTTTCAGACGGCCTTTCTGTTTTTGCCTATGGTTTGGAAAAAACAGAATGCAGTGAACTGTGTCAGTGCGTCTGCGCAGGTTTATGGTGTTTTAATTCGTCTGCAGCGTTCGGAAGTTTTTGATGCTGCTTCCAACCAACTGAAAGGATTGAAATGATGGAATCTGTCGCACCGGTCATTACGGAAATATTGAGATTGGGCAACAGCAGGTTTTGGATCGTGATGATTATTTGCCTTCTATTGGCTGCCGCATGCTTTATTTACGTACTCAGATGGTGGTAGACAAAGGCCGTCTGAAAAAAGCCGATTTTTCAGACGGCCTTTGTTTTGCACTGAAACGGTTTTTCGCACCTTGCGTCCTGCCGCCGTATGGCCTAAGATGCGGTTACTTTTTAGTCGGGGTGCCGTCCGGTGGTGCAAACCGGAGCGGCTGAGAAAATACCCGTTGAACCTGAAACAGTTAATACTGGCGTAGGAAACTAATGGCAAACCTTTACCACGGCCTTTCGGGCTGAACAGACCGCATCCATGCCGCTGCACCATGCACGGCACGGATGCGGTTTCGTTTTGGTTTCCTTTCGCCTGACTTTGCGAAAGGAGCTTTGGATGGACATCCGTTATCTTGATGCGGTGCGTGCGCGCAATCCGCTGGTTCACAACATCACCAACATCGTGGCCGCACACTTTTCCGCCAACGGTCTGCTGGCCGTCGGCGCGTCGCCCATCATGGCCGACAGCGTGGAAGAGATGGAAGAATTGGCTGCTGTGAGCGCGGCACTCGTCATCAACATCGGCACGCTGGCCTCCGCCACGGTGCAGGCCATACTGCTTGCGGGCAAGGCGGCCAACCGCGCGGGCGTACCCGTGGTGCTTGACCCCGTGGGTGCGGGCGTAACGGCGTTCCGTCGCGATACGGTGGAACATTTGCTGCGGGAAATCCGTTTCGCCGCCATCCGCGGCAACGCGGGCGAAATGGCGCAGGTGGCCGGTGTGTCGTGGCAGGCCAAAGGGGTGGACGCAGGCAGCGGTGCGGCCGCGCTCGACGAAATCGCTGCAGCCGTTGCGCGCAAACACAATACGGTGGCCGTGGTCAGCGGTGCCGTGGATTACGTTTCAGACGGCCTGAAGCTGGCTGTGCTGGAAAACGGCACGCCGCTGCTGCCGCGCATCACCACGTCGGGCTGTCTGCTCAGCGCGGTGTGCGGCGCGTTTTTGGGCGTGGCGGCCAAAGACGATTATCTGCATGCCGCCGTCGAAGCCTGTACCGTGTACGCCGTGGCCGGCGAGTTGGCGGCACAAGGGCTGCGGCCCACGCAAAGCGGCACGTTTACCACGGCGTTTATCGACAGCCTGGGCGCGGTAACGGCGCAACAGGTTGCCGCCGCCGCCCGTGTTGCGTGGCGGGAAGTGCCGCAAACGGGAGCAACGGCATGAACACGCATCTGCATCCCGTCCCGCAGGCGCTGACCATCGCCGGCAGCGATTCCGGCGGCGGCGCGGGCATACAGGCGGATTTGAAAACCTTCCAGATGCGCGGCGTGTTCGGTACCAGCGTGTTAACCGCCGTAACCGCGCAAAACACGCTGGGCGTGAGCGGCGTGCACCTGATGCCGTCTGAAATCATCACGCAGCAGCTTGAAGCCGTGCGTGCAGACTTCCGCATCGGCGCATTCAAAACGGGGATGCTGGGCACGGCGGAAATCATCGAAACCGTGGCCGCGTTTCTGCAAAACAAGCCGTTCGGACGCTATGTGCTCGACCCCGTGATGGTGGCCAAAGGCGGCGCGCCGCTGCTGCAAAGCGACGCGGTTGCCGCCATGAAAACGCACCTGCTGCCGCTGGCCGACGTGGTGACGCCCAACCTGTCCGAAGCGGAAGCGTTGACCGGCATCCGCATCGAAACCGCCGCCGATGCCGAGCGCGCCGCACGGCTGTTGCAAGACGCGGGCGCGAAAAACGTGGTCATCAAAGGCGGGCATTTGGACGGCAGCACCAGCGCGGTCTGTACCGACCGGCTGTTTACGCCGTCTGAAACGCTGGCGGCGGAAGCCCCGCGTTACCCCACGCGCCATACCCATGGCACGGGCTGTACCTTTGCCGCCTGTATGACCGCGGAGCTGGCCAAAGGTCGCAGCATCGAAGCCGCTTTTCAGACGGCCAAAGCCTTCATCACCGCCGCCGTCAGCCATCCGCTGAACATCGGCTCGGGGCACGGGCCGGTCAACCATTGGGCGTATGCCGACGCATCGCCCGACATATCCGGAAAGGACATCCCGTGAACGAAACCGACATCCGCGCCATGCTGAACCTCTATTTCATCGCAGGCACGCAAGACTGCCGCCATCTGCCCGACGGCACGCCGCAGCAAAAACTGCTGGCCGTGCTGGAGCTGGCGCTGCAAAACGGCATCACCTGTTTCCAGTTCCGCGAAAAAGGCGCGGGCGCATTGCGCGACCCTGCCGAAATCCGCGCGCTGGCGGAAACCTGCCGCGACTTGTGCCGCCGCTATAACGTGCCGTTTTTCCTGAACAACGATGTCCGGCTGGCATTGGAACTGCAAGCCGACGGCGTGCACATCGGCCAGAAAGACATGCCGCTGCCCGAAGCGGCCGCCCTGTGCAAAGGCAGGCTGGTGCTGGGCATTTCCAATACCGATATGGCAGAACTCGATAAAAACCGCGACAACCCCGATGTGGGCTATTTTGCCGCCGGTCCCGTGTTTGCCACCCGCTCCAAAGCCGATGCCGCACCGCCCACGGGCATCGGCTTCATCCGCGATATCCGCGCAAGCGGCTTTACCCGCCCGCTGGCCGCCATCGGCGGCATTACCGCCGACAGCGCCGCCGACATCCGCCGCGCAGGTGCAGACGGCATCGCCGTGATTTCCGCCATCACGCAGGCGCAGGACATTGCCCGAGCCGTGCAGGGATTGCTGGCGCGTTGAATGGCGGCGCAGCGAGGCTGCTTGTCTGATGCGGGACTGCCCGTTCATGCACCGCCGTTTTCATGGGTGGTGTTTGGATATTGCGTTGATAACATAGCGGCAAGACGGATTTCTCCAACTTCCGTCATTCCCGCGCAGGCGGGAATCCATGCTTGGAATCTGGAATTTTTTGTAAAACAAATACTTGTGAATGCCGCGACCGGATTCCCGCCTGAGCGGGAACGACGGAAGTAAACATCAACGCCATATCCGAACACGGTCTTTTCATTCAGGTTGTACGTTTTGCATGGATCAACTGTAACGACGGTTAGGCAGCGTTTCGTAAGGCAATAATTCCCAAATGCATAGGCCGTCTGAAAGTATTGCGGGAGGCCCGGTTTGTTTCAGCGCAGTAATGGTCTGGCAGACATTGGCTCTGCGGAAACAGGCCGTCTGAAAAAGACAACGGCAAGCGTAGCTTAGGTTGGCAGCATTCAGGCCGTCTGAAAAAATTTTTCAGACGGCCTTATTGTTTGGCGGCTGTGTTTGGATATGGCATTGATGCTGGATTTCCCGTTATTCCCGCGCTGGAGGGAATCCGGCTTTGGTATCGTAAGTGCCTGTTTATCAAGATACCGGATGCCACACATGGGTTTCCGCTTGCGTGGGAATGACGGAAGTGGAGCTGCAGTTTCGCTTATCGGTTGCCAATCAACAAAATCCCAACACAGCCTTTCAAAAACAGGTTTCCCATCATTTGCGGCTGGATTACCGCTTGTGCGGGCATGACGGAATTGGAACAATCCGTCTTGCCTGCATTCCATCAACGCCATGTCCCACAATACAGCCTGCGGAAAATCGAAGCGGTTGAAGGCAGTTCGGTTTGGGCGTTCAGGAAGGCGGCAACCTGTAAAACGCAAAGGCCGTCTGAAAGCGTACGGATGGTTTTCGGCAGGTGTACGGGTTGATGGCGCAAAGTTGTCTGAAATGGAACGGTTGCTTTCAGACGGCCTTTGGCCGGTCAATTTTTCCCGCGGTGGCAATGCAGCCGTGTATTGAAGCCGTCTGAAAGTAGGGCAGGCCGTTTGGATTGGGCGTTTCCCAATTCCGATGCCGCAGGCGGAGAGCCGAGAAAAGGCCGTCTGAAACGTTTCAGACGGCCTTTTTTTGCATCCCGTAAACAGGGGATGTTCCATATCTTCATGTTTGCGGGGCTGATTTGCCTGCCGTTAATGCGAACAGCCGCAGCTTCCGCCGCCGCAACCGTCCTGCACAGCGTTTTCAGACGGCCTGTCGGTCTGTTCCGCATCTCGGGCGCGGTATTGCAGCGGGTATAAATCCAGCTTTTCCATCAACAGGCGGTCGCCGTCTTCTTCGGGGTTTTCGGTGGTGAGCAGTTTGTCGCCGTAGAAAATCGAATTCGCCCCCGCCAGAAAACACATGGCCTGCATGGCTTCGGGCATGTTGCTGCGGCCTGCGGACAGGCGCACAAAGCTTTTGGGCATGGTGATACGGGCGACGGCGATGGTGCGCACGAATTCCGTCCAGTCCAAATCTTCGGCATCGGCCAGCGGCGTGCCTTCCACTTTCACCAATTGATTAATCGGCACGCTTTCGGGCTGCGGGTCGAGGTTGGCGAGGCTGGCGATTAAGCCCGCGCGTTCGGGGCGGGTTTCGTTCATGCCGACGATGCCGCCGCAACACACTTTCAAACCCGCACCGCGCACTTTGCCCAGCGTGTCCATACGGTCTTCGTGTTGGCGGGTGTGGATGATGTCGTTGTAGCGTTCGGGGTCGGTGTCGAGGTTGTGGTTGTAGTAGTCCAGCCCGGCGTTTTTCAAATCTTCGGCCATGCCTTCTTCGAGCATGCCGAACGTGCCGCAGGTTTCCAGCCCCAAGCCTTTCACGGCTTTGATGATTTCGGAAACGGTTTCCACGTCTTTCGGCTTCGGCCCGCGCCAGGCTGCGCCCATGCAGAAACGGCTCGCGCCGCGCGCTTGGGCGATTTTGGCTTTTTCGAGGATTTCCGCCACGTCCATCATGCGTTCTTTTTCCAGTCCGGTGTTGTAGTGGGCGGATTGGGGGCAGTATTCGCAGTCTTCGGGGCAGCCGCCGGTTTTGATGGAAAGCAGGGTGGAGAGCTGGATTTCGCGGGCGTTGAAGTGTTCGCGGTGGATTTCGGCGGCTTTGTACACAAGGTCGAGAAACGGCATTTCGAACAGTTCTTCAACCTGGCACTTGCGCCAGTATTGGGCGGTCTGGTGCGGCTTGCGCTCGGTTTTTCGGCGCAGGGCGACGGGGGATATGGTCATGGCGGGTTCCTTGTTTCGTTGTAGTTTGCGGCAGCACAATGTTGCCGACGCGCCGCGGGCAGTCGCAGTGAAAGCGGGCGGCGTTTGGGGTTTTGATTGTAAAACAATACGGTAAAGGCCGTCTGAAAATTTTCAGACGGCCTTTTATGGAGCGGCGGCATGATACGGCGTCAGGGTTTCGACTCAAGCGGCGGGCAGGGCGGAAATGTCGGCGGTTTTGCCTGCACGGTTATTTTGCCAATTCCGAATCAATCTCGCGGTACAGCGCGGTAAAGTCCGGTTCGCCGACAAATGTTTTCAGCACTTCGCCTTTTTTATTGATCAGCACGGAAGTCGGGTAAACCTTGGTTTCAAACGCCTTGCCTGTAACGCCGCGGGTGTCGTACATCACGGTAAACGGCAGCCCGTATTGGCGGACATATTCGCGCACGCTTTCGGGCGGATCAATCGGCTGCGCGATGCCGAGCACCTGAAAATCCTTGCCCCGATAATCGTTGGCCATCTTAATCACTTTAGGCATTTCGCTCACGCAGCCGGGGCACGACGGAAACCAGAAATTGATAAACGTCACTTTGCCCTGCAGGTTTTGATTACTGACGGTTTTGCCGTTCAAATCTGCCAGAGAAAACGCAGGCGCGGCCTGCTGTTTCGGCATCAATACAAAGGCAAGCAGCGCGCCGACAATCAGTACGGCGATAAGGGGGAGGATTTTTTTCATGGTTTGCGGTGTGTATGTGTCGGGTTGGAAAAGCAGGCCGTTCGGACGGCCGGGTTTTAATCGGAACGGCAGGCGGTTCTGCTGCGGTAAAGCCGTTTTGCATGTCTTTCCCCGAATCGTTGGGGTTTTTAAGAACGGTAAACCGCAAGCCGTATCAGGCCGTCTGAATAACCGTTCAGCCGTTTTTAGACGGCATTAACGCGGTAAGTGCGGCAAACAAGGGGTCGGGAAGCTGGACATTGCGGCCGTTGTGTACAGCCATCAGGGTAATGTCCGCTTCCACCGCTGTTTTGCCGCTTTCCAGCAAAACGGTTTGCCGTACGCCGACTTTCCGTTTGTCCAAACCGGATAAGGCCGTCTGAATACGGATAATGTCGTTTTCGAGCGCGCTGCGGCGGTAGCGGATACGGGTTTCCGTAACGACCATCTGGATGCCGTCCAGCCATTGCAGCAGGTTCTGCTGCTCAAACAGCCGCCAACGCGCTTCTTCGAGAAATTCCAAATAACGCGCGTTGTTGACATGGCCGTAGCCGTCGAGATGGTAGTTGCGTATGCGGATGTCCATCAGTTCAGGTTGAACGGCTGGAAGGTTTCGCGCGCCAGCGGCTCCTGTTCCAAATCGGTAATGACGGTGGAGAGCTGGATGTCGAACCATTCGTTGAAAATGTCTGCGTGCAGGTCGGGCCAATGGCTTTCGTCTTCGCACCAGTCGGCCAGTTCGGCGGCAAAAATATCTTCGAAACGCGCTTCAATTTCGTCCCAAACCTCGTCGGCCGTTTCGCAGGGGCGCACCAGATAGGAATTCGCATCGGCCTGCAAATCTTCGAGTGTGAAATCGTTCAAATCCGCGCCGGGCAGGGATTGCAGCCAGTTCCAAAACGGTTCCAGTGGAATCAGGACAAAAACGCTGCGGTTGACTTCAAACATAATCATGCTCCTGCAATAAGGTTCGGATTGGGAAATGATATAGCAAAGTCGGGGCTTTTACCAACAACAGGCCGTCTGAAGTTTTCAGACGGCCCTACTGCCGAAGACACATTTATATCGTTGTAAAACAAAAAATTACTTGAAACCGGAAAAGCGGTTGTGGTATATTGCCGTGCTTGGCATTGCGCCAAGATGTTTTTGTCCGATGACCGATCAATCGTAATCGGTCCCTTTAATTTAAAAAAGGAAAATAATCATGACTTTAGGTCTGGTTGGGCGCAAAGTGGGCATGACCCGCGTGTTTAACGAGCAGGGTGCTTCTGTTCCGGTAACCGTGTTGGATATGTCTGCAAACCGCGTCTCTCAAGTGAAATCCGAAGATGCTGACGGCTATACCGCCGTTCAAGTTACCTTCGGTCAGAAAAAGGCGAACCGTATCAATAAGGCCGAAGCCGGACATTTTGCGAAAGCAGGTGTTGAGGCCGGTCGCGGTTTGGTTGAGTTTGCTTTGACTGCCGAACAGTTGGGTGAGCTGAAAGCAGGTGACGAAATTACCGTTGCCATGTTTGAAGCCGGTCAGCTGGTTGATGTAACCGGCACCTCTAAAGGTAAAGGTTTTTCCGGTACCATCAAGCGCCATAATTTCGGTGCGCAACGTACTTCCCACGGTAACTCGCGTTCGCATCGTGTCCCCGGTTCCATCGGTATGGCACAAGATCCCGGTCGCGTATTCCCCGGTAAGCGCATGGCAGGCCAATACGGCAATACCAAATCCACCGTTCAAAATCTGGAGGTGGTTCGTGTTGATGTAGAGCGCAACCTGCTGTTGGTCAAAGGTGCTGTGCCCGGTGCGGTTAACAGTGATGTTGTCGTGCGTCCCGCAGTGAAGGTAGGTGCGTAATGGAATTAAAAGTAATCAATGCTCAGGGTCAGGTTGCCGGCAGTGTTTCTGCTTCCGACGCACTGTTCGCCCGCGAATACAATGAGGCACTGGTACATCAGTTGGTCAATGCTTTCTTGGCTAATGCCCGTTCGGGTAATCGTGCTCAGAAAACCCGTGCCGAAGTGAAGCATTCTACCAAAAAGCCTTGGCGTCAGAAGGGTACTGGTCGTGCTCGTTCCGGTATGACTTCCTCTCCGCTGTGGCGCAAAGGTGGACGTGCGTTCCCTAATAAGCCTGACGAAAACTTCACTCAAAAAGTGAACCGTAAGATGTACCGTGCGGGTATGGCTACGATTTTGTCTCAATTGGTGCGTGATGAGCGTTTGTTTGTGATTGATGCACTGTCCGTCGAAACTCCGAAAACCAAAGTTTTTGCCGAACAAGTAAAAAATTTGGGTATGGAACAGGTTTTGTTTGTGACCAAGCAGCTGGACGAAAATGTCTATTTGGCTTCGCGTAACCTGCCAAATGTGCTGGTGTTGGAAGCTCAACAAGTAGATCCTTACAGCTTGCTGCGTTACAAAAAAGTGATTGTCACTAAAGATGCGGTTGCACAATTAGAGGAGCAATGGGTATGAATCAAGAGCGTTTAACAAAAGTTATTTTGGCTCCTATTGTTTCTGAAAAAAGCAATTTGCTGGCTGAAAAACGCAATCAAATGACTTTCAAGGTGTTACCGAATGCAACTAAGCAGGAAATCAAGGCTGCTGTCGAACTGTTGTTCGGTGTTGATGTTGCTTCTGTAACAACTACAACCACTAAGGGCAAAACGAAACGTTTTGGCCGTACTGTAGGTCGTCGTAGTGATGTCAAAAAAGCCTATGTAAGTTTGGTGGCTGGTCAGGAATTGAATCTGGAAGCGGCTGCGGCTGCGGCTGATAAGGAATAAATGTCATGGCTATTGTAAAAATGAAGCCTACCTCGGCTGGTCGTCGCGGCATGGTTCGCGTAACTACCGAAGGTTTGCATAAAGGTGCGCCGTTTGCGGCTTTGGTTGAGAAAAAACACTCTACTGCTGGTCGTAATCATAATGGTCATATTACTACTCGTCATAAGGGTGGGGGTCATAAACATCATTATCGTGTAGTAGATTTTAAGCGTAATAAAGACGGTATTGCGGCAAAAGTGGAGCGTATTGAATACGATCCTAACCGTACTGCACATATTGCATTGTTATGTTATGCCGATGGTGAGCGCCGTTATATCATTGCTCCTCGTGGCATTAAGGCTGGCGCGGTTTTGGTATCTGGTGCTGAGGCTGCAATCAAAACAGGTAATACCCTGCCGATTCGCAATATTCCTGTTGGTACCACCATTCACTGTATTGAAATGAAACCGGGTAAGGGTGCACAAATTGCACGTTCTGCCGGTGCTTCTGCGGTGCTTTTGGCTAAAGAAGGTGTGTATGCTCAAGTGCGTTTGCGTTCTGGTGAGGTTCGTAAAATCCATGTTGACTGTCGTGCCACTATCGGCGAAGTCGGAAATGAAGAGCAAAGCCTGAAAAAAATCGGTAAAGCGGGTGCAAACCGTTGGCGTGGTATTCGTCCCACTGTCCGTGGTGTTGTCATGAATCCCGTGGATCACCCTCATGGTGGTGGCGAAGGCCGTACAGGAGAGGCTCGTGAACCGGTTAGCCCGTGGGGTACTCCTGCTAAAGGTTACCGTACTCGTAACAATAAACGCACGGATAATATGATTGTTCGCCGTCGTTACTCAAATAAAGGTTAATTGATATGGCTCGTTCATTGAAAAAAGGCCCGTATGTAGACCTGCATTTGCTGAAAAAAGTAGATGCGGCTCGAGCAAACAATGACAAGCGTCCGATTAAAACTTGGTCGCGTCGTTCCACTATTCTTCCTGATTTTATTGGTTTGACCATCGCTGTGCATAATGGTCGCACTCATGTGCCCGTTTTTATTAGCGATAATATGGTTGGTCATAAACTGGGTGAATTCTCATTGACCCGTACCTTTAAAGGCCATTTGGCCGATAAAAAGGCTAAGAAGAAATAAGGTGAATCATGAGAGTAAATGCACAGCATAAAAATGCCCGTATTTCTGCCCAAAAAGCTCGTTTGGTTGCAGACTTAATTCGCGGTAAAGATGTTGCCCAGGCTCTAAATATTCTGGCGTTTAGTCCGAAAAAAGGAGCTGAGCTTGTGAAAAAGGTGTTGGAATCTGCAATTGCCAATGCAGAGCATAATGAAGGCGCTGATATTGATGAGCTCAAAGTGGTAACTATCTTTGTTGACAAAGGACCTAGTCTCAAGCGTTTTCAGGCTAGGGCTAAAGGTCGCGGTAACCGCATTGAAAAACAAACTTGTCATATTAGTGTGACAGTGGGTAACTAAGGAAAAGCTATGGGACAAAAGATTAACCCTACAGGCTTTCGCCTGGCGGTAACTAAAGACTGGTCTTCAAAGTGGTTTGCGAAGAGTGGTGATTTTCCAACTGTTTTGAAACAAGATATTGATGTTCGCAATTATTTGCGCAAGCGTTTGGCTGGTGCGTCTGTAGGACGTGTTGTTATTGAACGTCCTGCAAAATCAGCTCGCATCACAATTCATTCTGCCCGTCCTGGAGTAGTAATTGGTCGTAAGGGTGAAGATATTGAAATTCTGAAACGTGACTTGCAAGCTCTAATGGGTGTGCCGGTTCATGTAAATATTGAAGAAATCCGTAAGCCTGAGTTAGATGCACAAATCATTGCTGATGGTATCGCTCAACAACTTGAAAAACGTGTTCAATTTCGCCGAGCTATGAAGCGGGCCATGCAAAACGCAATGCGTGTGGGTGCTAAAGGTATTAAAATCATGACCTCCGGCCGTCTGAATGGTGCTGATATTGCGCGTAGCGAATGGTATCGTGAAGGGCGTGTACCGTTGCATACCTTACGTGCTAATGTTGATTATGCGACTAGTGAGGCACATACAACGTATGGTGTATTGGGGTTGAAGGTTTGGGTGTATACAGAGGGTAACGAGAAGTCTTCTGCAAAGCCTGAACAAGAAAAGAAACAAAGAAAGGTAGGTGGTCGTCATGCTGCAACCAACTAGACTGAAATACCGTAAGCAGCATAAAGGCCGCAATACTGGTATTGCTACTCGTGGCAATAAAGTAAGTTTTGGTGAGTTTGGTTTAAAAGCTGTTGGTCGTGGTCGTTTGACTGCTCGCCAGATTGAGGCTGCTCGTCGTACAATGACTCGTCATATTAAACGTGGTGGCCGAATTTGGATTCGAGTGTTCCCTGATAAGCCGATTACCGAAAAGCCTATTCAAGTTCGTATGGGTGGTGGTAAAGGTTCCGTGGAATATTACGTTGCTGAAGTTAGGCCTGGTAAAGTACTTTATGAAATGGATGGTGTTCCTGAGTCATTGGCTCGGGAGGCATTTGAACTGGCCGCTGCCAAGTTACCTATCCCAACAGTTTTTGTAGTTAGACAGGTAGGTCAATAATGAAAGCAAATGAATTAAAAGATAAGTCAGTTGAGCAGTTAAATGCAGATCTGCTTGATTTGCTGAAAACCCAGTTTGGCCTTCGTATGCAAAATGCAACAGGGCAATTGGGGAAAACCAGTGAATTGAAGCGAGTGCGTCGTGATATTTCCCGAATTAAAACTGTTTTAACGGAAAAAGGTGCTAAGTGATGAACGAAACTAAAAATATTCGTACTTTGCAAGGCAAGGTGGTAAGCGATAAAATGGATAAAACCGTAACTGTTTTAGTTGAAAGAAAAGTAAAACATCCGCTTTATGGTAAAATTATCCGCCGTTCAACTAAGATTCATGCTCATGATGAACAAAATCGATACTGCATCGGTGATATAGTTGTCATTGCTGAAGCTCGGCCTTTGTCAAAAACCAAATCTTGGGTAGTACAAGAACTGGTAGAGCAAGCCCATTCTATTTAAATAATTTGGTAAAATATAGAAGCGAGGTATTGCAAGTATTAAAAAAAACTTGTATGCTTCGTTTCTTAATATTTTTCAATTTCTCTGAAAGTTTCTTCCCTTCGGGATCCAAGACTGGTTTACTAGAACCAAATATGGTTTCAGAATTTCATTGCTTAAGATTGTAGTTGAGATATCTGAAAAAGGTAAATTAAGTTGGTGTTTTTTAAGGTAAAAATATGATTCAAATGCAGACCATCTTAGATGTGGCTGATAACTCTGGTGCGCGTCGAGTGATGTGCATAAAGGTGTTGGGTGGATCTAAGCGTCGCTATGCTTTGGTAGGCGACATTATTAAAGTTGCAGTTAAGGATGCAGCACCGCGTGGCCGTGTGAAAAAGGGTGATGTATATAGTGCTGTTGTGGTGCGTACTGCAAAAGGTGTTCGCCGACCGGATGGGGCGTTGATTAAATTTGATAATAATGCAGCGGTATTATTAAATAATAAATTGGAGCCGCTGGGGACTCGTATTTTTGGTCCTGTAACGCGTGAGTTGCGTACTGAGCGCTTTATGAAAATTGTATCACTTGCGCCTGAGGTGTTATAAGGAAGATTGAATATGAATAAAATTATGAAAGGCGATCAGGTTGTTATTATTGCTGGTAAGGATAAAGGTAAGCGTGGTCAAGTAGTCCGTATTCTGGGTGATAAGATCATTGTTGATGGGGTTAATGTTGTAAAACGTCATCAAAAGCCTAATCCTATGCGTGGAATCGAAGGTGGTATCATTTTGAAAAATATGCCTTTAGCTGTTTCGAATGTTGCTATCTTTAACCCTGATAGTCAAAAAGCAGATCGTGTTGGTATTAAATTGGTTGAAGTTGAAGGTAAGATTAGGCGCGTTCGTATTTTCAAATCTACGGGTGCTGAGATTGGTGCTTAAGGAGTTTCGATGATGACACGTTTAAAAGAATTTTATGTTGAAACAGTTGTTCCTGAGCTGATAAAACAATTTGGTTATAAGTCCGTTATGGAAGTGCCTCGTATTGAGAAAATCACCCTTAATATGGGAGTTGGCGAGGCTGTTGCAGATAAAAAAGTAATGGATCATGCTGTTGCAGATTTGGAAAAAATTTCAGGTCAGAAGCCTGTAATTACGGTAGCTCGTAAATCCATTGCTGGCTTTAAAATCCGTGATAATTATCCTGTTGGGTGCAAAGTTACCTTAAGGCGCGAGCGGATGTTTGAGTTTTTTGATCGTTTGGTAACAATTGCATTGCCTCGTGTCCGTGATTTTCGTGGAGTAAATGGAAAATCATTTGATGGGCGCGGCAATTACAACATGGGAATACGTGAACAGATCATTTTCCCAGAAATTGAATATGATAAAATTGATACTTTGCGTGGTCTGAATATTACAATTACTACAACTGCTAAAACAGATGAGGAAGCAAAAGCTTTATTGTCATTGTTTAAGTTTCCCTTTAAAGGATAGTCATGGCTAAAAAAGCACTTATTAATCGTGAATTGAAACGAATTGCTCTAGCAAAAAAATATGCTGTAAAGCGTGACGCTATTTTTGCTATTATCAATGATTCTAATGCTACTGATGAAGAACGTTTTGAAGCTCGTTTGAAGTTTCAATCCATTCCACGAAATGCAGCTCCAGTCCGTCAGCGGCGGCGTTGTGCACTCACTGGTCGTCCTCGTGGGACTTTCAGGAAGTTTGGTTTGGGTCGTATTAAAATCCGTGAAATCGCTATGCGTGGTGAGATTCCGGGTGTTGTTAAAGCTAGCTGGTAATAGGGGTTGAAATAAATGAGTATGCATGATCCTATTTCCGATATGTTAACTCGTATCCGAAATGCCCAACGTGCTAATAAAGCTTCGGTTATGATGCCTTCCTCAAAGTTAAAATGTGCAATTGCAAAAGTTTTAAAAGAAGAAGGTTACATTGAAGATTTTGCTGTTACTTTGGATACTAAATCAATTTTAGATATTCAATTAAAATATTATGCTGGCCGTCCTGTTATTGAAAAGATTCAGCGGATATCGCGTCCTGGTCTCCGTATTTATAAGGCATCTGATAAGATTCCGAGTGTTATGAATGGCTTGGGAATTGCTATCGTAAGTACGTCTAAAGGTGTGATGACTGATCGAAAAGCCCGTGCTGAAGGTGTTGGTGGCGAGCTGTTGTGCATCGTTGCTTAAGTGGTGGAGATTAATATGTCACGTGTAGCAAAAAATCCAGTAACCGTTCCTGCTGGGGTTGAAGTTAAATTTGGAACTGACTCTATAATGGTTAAAGGCAAAAATGGTGAGCTCATTTTGCCATTAGTTGACGATGTTAAAATTGAATTTGTTGATGGAAATTTGACTTTTGTACCAGTTAATACCTCTAAACAAGCAAATGCTATGTCTGGTACCCTTCGTGCCTTGGTCAATAATATGGTTAAAGGGGTTTCAGAGGGATTTGAGAGAAGGCTGCAGTTGATAGGTGTAGGTTATCGCGCGCAAGCGCAGGGTAAAATTTTAAATCTTTCTTTAGGTTTTTCTCATCCAATTGTCTATGAAATGCCAAATGGGATTTCTGTTCAGACACCTAGTCAAACTGAAATTGTATTAACTGGGGCTGATAAACAAATGATTGGTCAGGTTGCTGCTGAAATTCGAGCATTCCGTTCCCCTGAGCCATATAAGGGTAAAGGTGTTCGTTATGTTGGAGAGGTGGTAGTAATGAAAGAAGCCAAGAAAAAATAATTGAGGTTTTGAATGAATAAGCATGCAATTCGACTGCGTAGAGCACGTAAAACTCGTCTACGTATTGCAGATTTAAAAATGGTTAGACTTTGTGTATTTCGCACTAACAATCATATTTATGCCCAAATTATTAGTCCGGAGGGTGATAAGGTATTAGCGCAAGCATCTACTCTTGAGTTGGATGTGCGTACAACTGTTAAATCTGGTGGTAATATTGGAGCAGCAGCTTTGATTGGTCAGCGCATAGCTGAAAAAGCAAAAGCTGTTGGTGTAAATAAAGTTGCTTTTGACCGTTCTGGTTTTCAATATCATGGTCGTGTAAAAGCTTTGGCTGATGCCGCTCGTGAAAATGGTTTGAGCTTTTAAGATTTTGGAGAATTTACATGGCAAAACATGAAATTGAAGAGCGTGGTGATGGTTTAATTGAGAAAATGGTTGCTGTAAATCGTGTAACCAAAGTTGTCAAAGGTGGCCGTATTATGGCTTTTTCTGCGCTAACAGTTGTTGGTGATGGAGATGGTCGAGTTGGTATGGGTAAGGGTAAATCTAAAGAGGTGCCTGTTGCTGTCCAAAAGGCAATGGATCAGGCTCGTCGTTCTATGATTAAAGTACCCTTAAAAAATGGTACCATTCATCATCAAGTAATTGGTAAACATGGAGCAACTCGTGTTTTTATGCAACCTGCTAAAGAAGGTAGCGGTGTTAAAGCAGGTGGTCCTATGCGTTTAGTGTTTGATGTGTTGGGAGTACATAATATTTCCGCAAAAGTGCATGGTTCGACTAACCCTTATAATATTGTTCGTGCAACTTTGGATGGATTATCTAAATTGTATACCCCTTCTGATGTGGCTGCAAAGCGTGGTTTAACAGTTGAGGAAATTTTAGGAGTTCAGCATGACTGAGCATAAAAAAATTAAAGTTACTTTAGTTAAAAGCTTAATTGGTACTGTGAAAGCTCATCGTGCTTGTGCTTATGGTCTTGGGTTACGTCATAGACAGCATACTGTTGAAGTGGTTGATACACCTGAAAACCGCGGGATGATTAATAAAATTAATTACCTTTTAAAAGTGGAGTTGTAATATGTTTTTGAATACTATTCAGCCTGCTGATGGGGCAATGCATCAATCAAAACGTCTAGGGCGTGGTATTGGAAGTGGCTTAGGAAAAACTGGTGGTCGTGGACACAAAGGTCAAAAAAGCCGTTCTGGTGGTTTTCACAAAGTTGGCTTTGAGGGTGGACAGATGCCTCTTCAGCGTCGTTTACCTAAGCGTGGTTTTAAATCTATTACGGCTACTGTTAGTGCAGAAGTTCGCTTAAGTGAATTAGTATCTGTATCTTTGGATGAAATAGATTTATTTGTATTAAAACAAGTTGGATTGGTTCAGCCAAAAGTAAGTTTTGTGAAAGTAATTGCTTCAGGAGAAATTTCCAAACCAATAGTTTTAAAAGGTATTAAAGTTACAAAAGGTGCCTTAGCTGCCATTGAGGCTGCTGGTGGCCGTGTTGAGTAATTAAGGTGTTGATGTTGTGGCTAGTCAACAAAAACCGTCAAATGCATTTAAGTTTGCTGATTTAAAAAAGCGATTATTCTTCTTACTTGGAGCCTTAGTTGTTTTTCGTATTGGGGCTCATATCCCAGTACCAGGTGTTGATGCAGTTGCACTGGCTAAGCTATATGAAAGCGCTGGAAGTGGAATTCTCGGCATGTTGAACATGTTTTCAGGTGGTTCACTTGAGCGCTTTAGTATATTTGCGATTGGTATTATGCCTTATATTTCAGCATCAATTATTATACAATTGGCTTCTGAAATAATTCCTTCTTTAAAGGCTTTGAAAAAAGAAGGGGAAGTGGGTAGAAAGATCATTACGAAATATACAAGGTATGCTACTGTTCTGTTGGCCGTATTTCAGAGCTTAGGAGTTGCTACGTTTGTTTTTCAACAAAATATTGTAGTTGCTAATAAGTTTGAGTTTTATACCTCGACTGTTATCTGTTTAGTTACTGGAACAATGTTTCTTATGTGGCTTGGTGAGCAAATTACGGAGAGAGGAATAGGAAATGGTATATCTTTAATTATTACTGCTGGTATTAGTGCTAGTATTCCATCAGGGATTATGCAGTTATGGACATTAGTCAATAATGCTTCTATGCATATGTTAACAGCAATTTCAATAGTACTTGGAACATTGTTGTTGGTTTATGTCGTTGTTTATTTTGAAAGTGCACAACGTAAGATTCCAGTTCATTATGCAAAGCGTCAATTTGGTGGGCTTGGTCATACTCAGAATACTCATATGCCTTTTAAGTTAAATATGGCTGGTGTCATTCCTCCGATTTTTGCATCAAGTATTATATTATTTCCATCTACGTTGTTAAGTTGGTTTGGTTCTGGTAATACAGAAAGTTGGTTGCACCAAATTGCTGGTTGGTTACAACATGGAAAACCAATATATATTATTCTATTTGCGGCAACTATTGTTTTCTTCTGTTATTTTTATACGGCTCTTGTTTTCAGTCCAAAAGAAATGGCAGAAAATCTTAAAAAAAGTGGTGCTTTTGTGCCGAGTATTCGTCCAGGGGAGAAGACATCTAAGTATTTGGAAGGTGTTGTTTTACGTTTAACATTGTTTGGGGCGCTTTATATAACAGTTATATGTCTGATTCCTGAGCTATTAACGACTGTGTTTAATATCCCATTTTATTTGGGCGGGACATCCCTATTAATTATGGTGGTTGTAACAATGGATTTTCATACTCAGGTTAATTCATATAGGATGGCACAACAATATGAAAGTTTAACAATGTATCGTGATATGAAATCACTAACGCGTAAATAAAACTATGGCTAAAGAAGATATTATTCAAATGCAGGGTGAAATTTTAGAAACTTTGCCTAATGCAACTTTTAAAGTTAAGCTCGAAAATGATCATGTTGTTTTAGGGTATATATCAGGTAAGATGCGTATGCACTATATTCGTATTTCTCCAGGTGATAAAGTTACAGTTGAATTAACGCCATATGATTTAACTCGTGCCCGTATTGTCTTCAGAGCAAGATAAATTTGATAAAGGAAAATAAAATGCGTGTACAACCTTCAGTAAAAAAGATTTGTCGTAACTGTAAGATTATTCGTCGTAATCGTGTTGTTCGAGTAATTTGTACTGATCCCCGTCATAAGCAACGCCAAGGTTGATTTTTTGATTGTATTTTGTATTGTAGTGACAAACTTTTGCCCGTTTAAGGAAAAATTATGGCTCGTATTGCAGGGGTAAATATCCCTAATAATGCCCATATCGTAATTGGTCTTCAGGCTATTTACGGTATTGGTACTACTCGTGCTAAATTGATTTGTGAAGCAGCAGGTATTGTGCTGAGTACCAAAGTAAAAGATTTAGACGAATCACAACTTGAAGCTTTGCGTGAGCAAGTTTCTAAATATGAAGTAGAAGGCGATTTGCGTCGCGAAGTGACAATGAGCATTAAACGATTGATGGATATGGGTTGTTATCGTGGCTTCCGTCATCGTCGTGGTTTGCCGTGCCGTGGGCAGCGTACCCGT
Organism: Neisseria sp.; assembly: GCF_041804105.1. GTDB lineage: Bacteria > Pseudomonadota > Gammaproteobacteria > Burkholderiales > Neisseriaceae > Neisseria. The sequence goes on along the minus strand of NZ_JBHCJY010000035.1, from coordinate 44,514 downwards.
ACTAATGCTCGTACTCGTAAAGGTCCGCGTAAAGCAATTGCCGGTAAGAAATAATTTTTAAGGATTTGATTAATGGCTAAAGCAAACACAGCTTCGCGTGTACGCAAAAAAGTTCGCAAGACCGTAAGTGAAGGTATTGTTCATGTTCATGCATCGTTTAATAATACCATCATTACCATTACGGACCGTCAAGGCAATGCATTATCTTGGGCTACCTCTGGCGGTGCTGGTTTTAAAGGTTCGCGTAAAAGTACACCATTTGCTGCGCAGGTAGCAGCAGAAACAGCTGGCAAAGTTGCCCAAGAGTATGGCGTTAAAAATTTAGAAGTTCGCATAAAAGGACCTGGTCCTGGTCGTGAATCTTCTGTTCGTGCGCTCAACGCTCTTGGTTTTAAGATTACCAGCATTACCGACGTTACTCCGTTGCCTCATAACGGTTGCCGTCCGCCTAAGAAACGTCGTATTTAACTTGGAGTGATTTGAAACATGGCACGTTATATTGGCCCTAAATGTAAATTGGCACGCCGCGAAGGTACGGATTTGTTTTTGAAGAGTGCCAGACGCTCTTTAGAATCGAAATGTAAAATGGAGTCTGCACCAGGTCAGCATGGTGCTAAAAAACCGCGTTTGTCAGACTATGGTTTACAACTGCGTGAAAAACAGAAAATCCGCCGTATTTATGGTGTATTGGAGCGTCAATTCCGTCGTTATTTTGCAGAAGCGGACCGCAGAAAAGGTTCTACTGGAGAATTGTTACTTCAGTTGTTAGAATCCCGATTGGATAATGTGGTATATCGTATGGGATTCGGTTCTACCCGTGCAGAAGCCCGTCAATTGGTATCTCATAAGGCTATTACGGTTAATGGGCAAGTAGTCAATATCCCTTCTTTTCAAGTTAGAGCAGGTGATGTTGTAGCTGTTCGGGAAAAGGCTAAAAAACAGGTACGTATCCAGGAAGCTTTGAATTTAGCAACTCAAATAGGATTGCCGGGATGGGTTTCTGTTGATACTGCAAAATTGGAAGGTATATTTAAAAATATGCCAGATCGTTCAGAATTATCTGGCGATATTAATGAACAGCTGGTGGTAGAGTTCTACTCTAAATAATGCTAGCTCAATGAGGGACAGTTAAATGCAAAATAGCACTTCCGAATTTTTGAAACCTCGTCAAATTGATGTAGACACTTTGTCTACTACTCGTGCAAAAGTTTCAATGCAGCCTTTTGAACGTGGTTTCGGTCATACATTGGGTAATGCTTTGCGTCGTATCTTACTGTCGTCCATGACTGGCTTTGCTCCTACTGAAGTAGTAATTAGTGGTGTTCTGCATGAATATTCTACCGTTGATGGTGTTCAAGAGGATGTCGTAGACATTCTCTTGAATATTAAAGGTATCGTATTTAAGATGCATGGTCGAAGTCAAGTTCAATTGACTTTGAAAAAAACAGGTTCTGGGGTAGTTGTTGCCGGTGATATTGAGTTGCCGCACGATGTTGAGATTGTTAATCCCGATTATGTTATTTGCCATCTGTCCGAAAATGGACATATTGAGATGGAAATCAAAGTAGAGCAAGGTCGTGGTTATCAATCTGTGTCAGGACGTCGCGTACTGCGTGATGACCATAAACAGATTGGTGCCATTCAGTTGGATGCGAGCTTTTCGCCCATCAGCCGCGTTAGTTTTGATGTTGAACCTGCGCGCGTAGAGCAGCGTACGGATTTAGATAAGTTGGTTTTGGATATTGAAACTGATGGTTCTATTGATCCTGAAGAAGCTGTCCGTAGTGCTGCCCGTATTTTGATTGACCAGATGTCTATTTTTGCTGATTTGCAAGGTACGCCTGTTGAGGAAGTTGAGGAAAAAGCCCCTCCAATTGATCCAATTTTGTTGCGTCCGGTAGATGATTTGGAATTGACTGTACGTTCGGCGAATTGTTTGAAAGCTGAAGATATTTACTATATCGGCGATTTGATTCAGCGTACTGAAACTGAGCTTCTCAAAACACCGAACTTAGGGCGTAAGTCTTTAAATGAAATTAAAGAAGTCTTGGCCTCTAAAGGTTTGACACTGGGTTCTAAGTTGGAAGCTTGGCCGCCTGTGGGCTTGGAAAAGCCATAAGTTTGAAGATTAAAGGATAATGACATGCGTCATCGTAATGGTAACCGAAAATTAAACCGTACAAGCAGTCATCGTGCTGCGATGTTGCGTAATATGGCTAATTCGCTGTTGACTCACGAGACTATCGTGACTACTTTGCCGAAGGCTAAAGAATTGCGCCGTGTGGTTGAGCCCTTGATTACTTTGGGTAAAAAACCTTCTTTGGCTAACCGTCGTTTGGCTTTTAACCGTACCCGTGATCGTGATGTGGTTGTAAAGCTGTTTGACGAACTTGGTCCGCGTTTTACTGCGCGTAACGGTGGTTATATCCGTATTCTTAAATACGGTTTCCGCAAAGGCGACAATGCACCTTTGGCATTGGTTGAATTGGTTGAAAAAGCCACTGTAGTCGAAGCTGAATAATTTATAACTGAATAATTTATAAATTGTTTGTATGCTAAAACCGTTAGAGGATTCTCTAACGGTTTTTTTGCTGATTTGTTACTTTATTAAGATCAAGAATGGTAAACGCAGGCCGTCTGAAACAATTATTTGGCTGGTTATGTGTGGGAAAATTGATGCAAGCCGTTGTTGCTTGAATGTAAGTGTTTGTATGATGTTAGGGTAATCCTAATCAGCTGGACATTATCTAATTTAAATAGAACTTCCTTTGAGAAAGAATGACGGTTGTTGAGCTTGAAATCCCTGTATTCTGTCAGTTAATCATTTGGTAGATTCTGGCTTTTCTATTTTAAAACCATACGATTTCCGTTTCATTAAGCCATATATTCAGCGCGGTTTGCTTATTGAGCTGTGTGAACATCGGATTGTGCAGATCTGTACGGATAATGATGGAGCCGTACTTAGGGTGCTGCACAGTGATTTTGCTGCCATGGGTTTGTTGTTCGGTATGTAACAGGGGAAGAGGAAGGGAGTTGTCGTGGTTGAATACGATTGCCTTTTGAGGGATGTAGCGCTCTGCGGTTGTATTATCCAAACCTAAGAGTTCGGCGACACGGAGACTTGAAGGGTGGCTTACTATTTCTGCCGGCGAACCGCATTGCAGAATACGTCCCTCGTGCATAAGTGCAATCGAATCGGCGGCTGACAGAGCTTCTTCGGCATCATGTGTAACCATTAATGCCGGAATATTCAGTTGTCGGATGCGTGTGATTGTTTGATTGCGTAAAAGATGCCGCAGGTGCATATCGAGGCCGGAAAATGCTTCGTCGAGCAATAACAGGTTTGGATTGGTAATCAGGGCGCGGGCAAGGGCGGTACGCTGCTGTTCTCCGCCTGAAAGTTTTTCGGGACGGCGGTGGCTTTCGTTTTGCAGCCCGACTTCCGCCAATGCCTGTTCCGCCCGCTGCATGGCTTCGGCTCGAGGAATGCCGCGCAGTTTCAGCCCGAACGCAACATTCTCTGCAGCGGTAAGGTGCGGAAACAGGGCATAGTCTTGAAACATCAGTGAAATGTTGCGCTTTTCAGGCGGCATGCGCGTGATGTCGAGACCGTTTAGCGTAATGCTGCCGCTGTCTGGTGTTTCCAGTCCGGCAATCATTTTCAGAAGTGTGGATTTGCCGCAACCGGATTGGCCGAGCACGGCCAAAATGCGGCCGGATTCGAGGTGGAAACTGATGTTGTCCGCAACGGTTTTGCCGGAAAACGATTTGCAGAGTTCGGTGATTCGGAGCATGGCGTTCGGATTCGTTGGATAGGGGTTGTAGCGGAGCAGCATTTTCAGACGGCCTGAACAAGCGGTCAGGCCGTCTGAAAAACAGGTTTTATTTCCAAGCCAATCCGTGCAGCCACCCGGCCAACGGATGTGCGGCATCAATCAGACCGAAGCGCAGCATGGCGTTGAGCGTGGCCATTTGCGCATCGTCCATCAGTTTGCCCGCGCACATGGCCGCGGCGAGCGTGTCCAAATCCATCAGCTCGAAGCCCGCCACTTCGCCGTCTTGGTTTTCAGGGCGGATGCCCGCGGGGATTTCGATGTCGAAAACGTGCAGCACTTCGTAATGCAGGCCGCGTGATACGGCACGGCAGCTCAACAGGCGGCATTGCTCCTGTGCGTGCCGCATCAGGTTTTCGTCCAAGCCCGCTTCTTCGGCACTTTCGCGCAGCATGGCCGTCTGAACGCTTTCGCCCGCAGTGATGCCGCCGCCGACCAGATTGTCGAGTTTGTCGGGATCGACGGCTTTGAACGGGCTGCGGCGGCCGATCCAGAATTTCCATGTTCCGCCGTCGCAGGTCAGGCCGTTGACGTGGATGGCGCGGCTCATCAGTCCGAGCGGACGGAAAGCGGCGCGTTCGAGTGCAAACAGCACACCGCCGCCGCCATCGCGCACGTCGAACCGCTCGTCGCGCCAACCTTTGAGCAGGCCGAGTTCCTGCCACCGCCGCGCCATGTTTTGCAGGCTGTCGCCGAGCGCGAGCCAGCCGTCGGCGGACAGATGCAGGCCGTCTGAATCTTCCGACAGGGTTTCCGTCCAATCCTGCTGCACGCGTTGCGCCCATGTTTCGTTCAGACGGCCCAGACGCAGGCCGTTGAGCCAAAGCGGCAGCCATGTCTGCCGCTGCCAGTCGGAATAAGAATGCGCCCACGGCAGCAGCAGGTCGAGTTCTGCGGCGGTGAGCGTGCGGTGGAATGACGGTGTGAACATAGGGCCGCCGTGCGGTAATGGGACGTTTGGATTGTATCGCCGCGGCCGAGGTTTGAAAACAGGGCCGCCGCGCCGCCCAAACTGCCGGCCATGCTGCTTGTGCAACGGCAATGCCAAGGTTTTCAGACGGCATCGGGCCGTCCGAATGCCGTTGTAGCCGTATGGGGAAACACATGCACCGACAGGCCGTCTGAAAATCTTTTCAGACGGCCTGTGCAGATGTGGTCCGAAACATCCCACACCCGCCGCAGCAAACGCTATAATCGGGCAAACCCAATACCGGAGCCTTCCCGCATGAGCGAATTGAGCAGCATCCTCAGCCACAACGAACAGTTCGTCGAAACCGGCGAATACGCCAAATATTTCACCGACAAATTCCCCGGCCGCGGGCTGGCGATTCTGTCGTGCATGGACACGCGCATGGTCGAGCTGCTGCCCGCCGCGCTCGGCCTGAAAAACGGCGATGTCAAACTCATCAAAAACGCAGGCGCCGTCGTTACCCACCCGTGGGGGTCGGTCATGCGCAGCCTGCTGGTGTCGGTGTTTGAGCTGAAAGTGAAGGAAATCATGGTGATTGCCCACCACGACTGCGGCATGCGCGGGCTGAACGCCGAGCAGTTCCTCGAAAAAACCCATGAAAAAGGCATCCCCGACGACCGCATCGAAACCCTGCGCAACGCCGGCATCGACCTCGACGGCTGGCTGACCGGATTCGACAACGTCGAAGACAGCGTGCGCCACACCGTCGGCCTGATCCGCCGCCATCCCCTGATGCCCGCCAACGTTGCCGTGCACGGCCTGGTCATCCATCCCACCACCGGCAAACTCAACCTTATCGTGGACGGCACCGTTCCCGATTCAGACGGCCATGAATAAAATCGGACTTTTCGGCGGCACATTCGACCCGCCCCATCTCGGCCACACCCACATCGCCCGCGCCTTTGCCGACGAAGCGGGGCTGGATACCGTCGTCTTCCTGCCTGCGGGCGAACCGTACCACAAAGACACCGCGCAAACCGCCGCCGGACACCGTTTGGCCATGACCGAAGCCGCCGCCGGCGCGTATGCCCGCTTTGCCGTCAGCGATTGCGACATCGTGCGCGAAGGCGCAACCTACACTTTCGACACCGTGCAGATTTTCCGCCAGCAGTTTCCTGCCGCCGAACTGTGGTGGCTGATGGGCATGGACAGCCTGCTGAAACTCCACACTTGGAAAAAATGGCAGACGCTCGTGCGCCAAACCCGCATCGCCGTTGCCGCCCGCCAAGGCCAGAATTTGGCCGCCGCGCCGAAAGAGCTGCACGGCTGGCTCGGCGAAGCCCTGCAGAACGGCACGCTGCGCCTGCTGGAAGCACCGCTGAGCAACATCAGTTCCACCGACATCAGAGGCCGTCTGAAAAACGGCGGGGATACCGACGGCCTGCTCGACCCGCAGGTTGCCGCCTACATCCGCCGCCACGGACTTTACCGCTGAACGGCGGGCTTGCGGCGGTTTGCCGCAGCGGTCCAACCCCGCTGTCCGAAAACCCTTGTGTACGGAAAACGCCGTTCAGACGGCCTGCGCCCCGCCTCGCTTCGGGTATAATGCCGTCTGAAAAAACCTTTTAAAACAGGAAACACCATGAACGAACAAGAACTCGCCGACCTGCAGAAAATGGTCGAAATCTCCGTCAGCGCCTTGGAAGACATCAAAGCCAAAGACATCGCCGTACTCGAAACATCCGCCAAAACCTCCCTGTTTGCCCGCATGATTATCGCCAGCGGCGACAGCAGCCGCCAAGTGAAAGCCTTGGCCAACAATGTGGCCGTCGAGCTGAAAAGCGCGGGTTTCGAGCTGCTCGGCAGCGAAGGTCAGGATTCGGGCGAATGGGCGCTGGTGGACGCGGGCGACTTGGTCGTTCACGTTATGCTGCCCGCCGTGCGCGACTATTACGACATCGACACCCTGTGGGGCGGCGAAAAACCCTCGTTCCACGCAGGTGCGAGCAAGCCGTGGCACGCCGCCGATTGATTTTCCCCGTCTTTTATCGAATGTAGACAACCGTGAACATCCGATTTACCGCCGTACTCTTTGCATCGGCACTCGCCGCCTGCCACTCGGATAGGCCGCAAACCCCTGCAGCGCAGTCCGTTCCCGCTCCTGCCGCGCAGGCCGCCGAAACCTTCCAGTGCGACAACGGCATCACCGTAACCGTGCAGCAGCTCGACACCGACCGCATCCGCCTGAGCGCAACGGGCGGCGAAACCACCGTGCTCACCATTGCTCGTGCGGGTTCGGGCGAACGTTACGTTGCCGAAGGCGGCGTGTTCGGCAAGGGCGGCGAATGGCACCGCAAAGGCCGCGAAGCCCGCTTCGGTTACGGCAAAGTCCACGGCGGACAGGCCGCCACGACCTGCCGCATTTAAACAACCGTAGCGAAGGCCGTCTGAAAAAGGTTTTTCAGACGGCCTTGATTCATTCTCGATAAAAGGTCGTGTTCGGATATTGCGTTGACGGCATATTAGCAATCCGAATTTTGCCAACTCCCGTCATTCCCGCGAAGGCGGGAATCCGTGTTTGAAATCCAAACCAAGTGTCAACATAATATCCAAACACAGCCCGATAAAAAGGAAACCATGAACATCACCGTATTGGCCGTCGGCACCAAAATGCCCAAATGGGTGGACGACGCGGTAAACGAATACGCCAAACGTTTCGGCCGCGACGTGCAGTACACGCTCAAAGAAATCAAACCCGAAAAGCGCGGCGCAGGCGTGAACGCCGCGCAAGGCATGGCGGCGGAAGAAAAACGCATCCTTGAAGCCGTGCCGCAGGGCGCGTATCTGGTGGTGCTCGACGAACGCGGCAAAGCTCCGACTTCGGTCGAATTGGCCGAATACCTGAAAAACTGGCAGCAAAACGGCGAACACGTCTGCTTCGTGATCGGCGGTGCAGACGGCATGACCGACCGTCTCAAACAGCAGGCGCGTCTGATGCTGCGCCTGTCCAGCCTGACCCTGCCGCACGGCATGGTACGCGTGCTGCTGACCGAGCAGCTCTACCGCGCCGTGTCGATTCTGCACAACCATCCGTACCATCGGGAATAGGTGTGCCATGCCGCATGATGTTGGCAATACGATAAGGCCGCCCGCCAACATACCGCAGCCGAACCACAGTAAACATTGCGGTACAGGCAGACAGGCCGTCTGAAACCTTCGCGTCATCAGCTTACGCAAGTCCGTTACGCTTCCCCGCGCGTAGAGAGGAATCCACGGTAAAAAATAAGCTGCGTTGGCTGTTCGGATGGGCATCAGGATGGATTGCGGCATCTGTTCGGAAACATTGTTGGCTGAACATTGCAGGTCTGGATTCCCGCCTGCGCGGGAATGACGGTGCGGTACGAAATGCCGCATGATGTTTGAAACAGGATAAGGCCGTCTGCCAACGTACCGCAGCCGAACCACGGTAAACATTGCGGTACAGGCAGACAGGCCGTCTGAAACCTTCACCCGTCATTAGCTTACGCAAGTCCGCTACGCTCCCCCGCGCGTAGGCAGGAATCCACGGTAAAAAATAAGCTGCGTTGGCTGTTCGGATGGGCATCAGGATGGATTGCGGCATCTGTTCGGAAACATTGTTGGCCGAACATTGCAGGCTTGGATTCCGGCCTGCGCTGGGGAGAGCGTAGCGGACGTGCGTAAGCTAATGACGGATGGTATGCGCCGACGGTGTGTATCAGGGTTCATAGATCTGGACTTCCGCCGACGTGGGAATAACGGGGGGTACGGTTTGGTACATCGTGGAGGGCACTCATACATAGGTAATGATGGGCGCGATCTCGGAATAACGGGGGTGGCCCGACAAATCATCCGCCCGACTTAAAGGCCGTCTGAAAAGTTTTTCAGACGGCCTTTAAGTCGGGCGGTTTTATGCACGGTTTTTCAAGACAACAACATTTCCTGCATCAGTTTCATGCCCCACTGCCAGCCGCCGAGCGCGCCGTTCAGACGGCCTTGCTGCGGCGCAACCAGCAGCCGTGCGTTCCACAAATCCGCTTTTTCCTGCGCCCACGGCTGCGGGCATTGGCCGTCGTTTTCCCCGACCACCAGCGCGGTACGGCAATGGCAGCGCACGCGTTGCAGCGTGTGCACGGCATCGTCGGGGAACGCGTCTTGCAGCGGCGACACCAGAATCATGTTGCGGATCCGTTTTTGCGCGTTGATGTCGGCGGTGTACAGCCAGGCCAGCCAACCCGAAACGCCCGCGCCGTGGGCGACTACGGCAATATTGCGGTTCGGGATGCCGTCGAAGGCCGTCTGAACCGTGCGCTGCCATGCGGCAATGTCCTGCCGCGCGGATACTTCGGCCAGGCGCACGGTCGGGTAGCTGACCGCCCAGCGGTCTATCCACATTTCGGGTTCGTCGGCATCGCGGATTAAAAATAAAGTCAGGTCTTCGAGTTCGTGGGTTTGCATGGTGTCGGTTCGGATGGGTTCGGTAGGGTTTTCAGACGGCCTTATGCTTTTTTGCCGCATTTGCCGAATCTGCCTGCCGCCGTGCGCAGACCGTGGCGGGACAAGGATTCGGCAGGGATGAGGCGGTAAGGATAGAGCGTGTCGGCATTGTGGTATGTATCGTAATCATCGCCAGCCGCGCTGCCTTGCGGTTTGATGCGGCGGTAGGTGTTGTCGGCGGCGTTGAAGCGGTAGTCGGCGGGGTTAATCGGTAAACCGGGAATAATATCTTCTATTTCCTCTTCGGCTTGCTGTGCGGTTGTCCGGTTTGTTTGGTTCCAACGAAAATAGTTGCCTGCGGCATTGAACAGGATATTTGGGGGTGTTTCCGGCCAACCTGAAGCATCGATGCTGTCGATAAACTGTTCCTCTTCAGGATTGCCTTCTCCCTGGGCGCGTTGCAGCATACCCAAATTGTCTCTGTCGTATCGGTTTTCTTGGCGGAGGCCTTTGGCGGTAATAATCATCCGCCATTCCGGATAATGGCGTGCTGATAATGGACAACCAAATCATTGGCTTGTCCGGTATCGAAACGGTATGCGGCTTTCGGTTTCGCAGAGCTTTCCAGTTCGTCATCGGTTGCGGCCAACAGCAGCGTATCGGTTTTTTTATGCAGGATGGTGTTGTCGGGGCAACGGTCGTCTCCGTATGGATACATGGCACCGAGATTACTGCCGATCAGTAAGCCTCTCAAATCGCCTGTAAACCGCAATCGGGCTTCTTTTTTAAGGGACGGATCGGTACGGCCGTACACGGAAAACTGCGGGAGGTTGTGGGGGCGCAGAATCAGGTATCTGCCTTGCTGCTCCCATTTGCCGACAATCAGCGTGGCATAAGCGCCGATGATGAATTTTCCGTTCGGGCGGATGTGGAGCGACGTCGAACCCGAGTTGGGATCTTTGGATTCTCCATCGTATCTGCCGACGGGGGAGGGTGCGGCAAGGGCGGCGGAAGTGTACAGGCACAGCAGGGTCAGGATGGTTTTTTTCATGGTGTTCCGGTTGGGTTTGTGGGTGTCTGGGCCGTACTGCCCGAGATTCGGCACGGATGCCGGCGGCCGGGCTTGGTTCGGTGGTAGGGCGGATTTGTACCACTGCCCGGGTTTATCCGTTACGGGTACTCCGCATTTTTGACAGTATACGTTAAAAGGCCGTCTGAAAAGGTTTTCAGACGGCCTTTTACGGCACTTTTATATTCCGGTCAATGCGTTTCAATCAATCGGCGGCACATACGTTCCCGCCGCAATCGCATCTTTAATCCGCTCCGCCTCGGCCAGTACGGCATCCAGCAGGGTTTGCACGCTTTCCGGCGTGGCAATCGGGCTGAGGGTGGTCATTTTCAGCGACTGTATGCCGCGCACTTTGGTTACGCCGATGTTGGCTTCGCCGCGGGCGAACAGTTCGTCGGCGACGTTCTGGTTCAGGCTGTCGACGAACTGCGGCGGGTAGCCCTGCGGGTTGACGCGGAACAGTACCGATGCGAACTGCGGTTCGACCAGCAGTTCCAAACCTTCGGTGTTTTTGATGTGCTGCGCCACTTGGCGCGTGAGGTGCACGCCGTGGTCTATCATCGCGCCGTACTGTTTTTCGCCGAGCGCTTCGATGGTGAGCCAGAGTTTCAGCGCGTCGAAGCGGCGGGTGGTCTGCAGCGATTTGGATACCAGGTTCGGCACGCCGTGTTCGGCGTCGTAGGCGGAGTTGAGGTATTCGGCTTCGTAGTGCATGAAGCGGTAGTCGGCTTCGTTTTTGAGCAGGAATGCGCCGCAGGAAATGCTTTGGAAAAAGTGTTTGTGGAAATCGAGCGTTATCGAGTCGGCGGATTCGATGCCGTTTATCATGTGGCGGAACCCGTTCGACAGCAGCAGGGCGCCGCCCCATGCGGCATCCAGATGCAGCCATGCGCCGAAGCGGTCGGCCAGTTTGCGGATTTCGGGCAGGGGGTCGATGGCGCCGGCATCGGTTGTTCCCGCGGTGGCGACGATGCAGGCGGCGAGTTTGTCCTGCGCGGCCAAACCGGCCAGCGTTTTTTCCAGCGCGGCAACGTCCATCTGTTCGTCTGCATCGACGGGCACGGTAACGACGGATTGGAAACCCATGCCCAGCATGGCCATGTTTTTCTGCACCGAGAAATGCGCGTTTTCCGAGCAGACGATTTTCACTTTTTGCAGCGCATCGGGCGGCAGGCCGTCGCGCTGCACGCTCCATTCGAGGCCGTCTGAATTTTTCCAGTGTTTGGCGATGCAGGCGTCGCGCGCGAGCAGCAGCCCCATCAGGTTGGACTGCGTGCCGCCCGATGTGAACACGCCCGCCGCGCCTTTGCCGTAGCCTGCTTTCTGCCGCAGCCATTCAATCATCTGCACCTCCATCAGCGAACCGGCGGGGCTTTGGTCCCACGAGTCCATCGACTGGTTGGCGGCGTTAATCAGCACTTCCGCCGCCTGCGAAGCGACCATCGTCGGGCAATGCAGGTGCGCCAGCGAATGCGGGTGGTGCACCTTCAGGCTGTTGGCGAGAAACAGCCCGACCAAACGCGTCAAGGCCGTCTGAAGCCCCATGCCGTTTTCAGACGGCATGAAGGCGATTTTGGCGCGCAAATCTTTGATGCTGCCGCCCGTGTACATTTTTTCGCTGCGCAGCCAATCGGAAACGGCTTTCACCGCGCTGTCCATCGCCACCTGATAATCGGCGACCGACTGCACATCATTGCAGAGCAGCGCGCGTTTGTGTTCGGGAAAATCAACCATATCAGCCCCTTACCGTTTTCAGCGCATCGGCTACGGATAAGCGGAAGCGTTTGATAAATTCCGCGCACTCGTCTTCCGTAATAATCAGCGGCGCGAGGATACGCACGACGGTGCCGTTGCGGCCGCCGCGCTCCAGCAATAATTTATTGGAGAAACAGGCTTTTTGGATTTCCGCCGCCAACACGGCATCGGCCGGCAGAGAACCCATGCGGTCGGCGGGCAGGCGTTCATCGACGATTTCGATGCCGATCATCAGGCCGCGGCCGCGCACGTTGCCGATGCAGGGGAATTCCTGCGCCAGCTTTTTCAGTTCGGCTTGGATAAAGTCGCCGCGCGCTTTCGCATTGCCCGCCAAATCCTGTTCGCGCATCACGCGCAGGGAGGCCAATCCCGCAGCCATCGCCAACTGGTTGCCGCGGAACGTGCCGGTATGCCCCGCAGGTTGCCATGCGTCGAATTCTTTCTTAATCGCCAACACTGCCAGCGGCAGGCTGCCGCCGACCGCTTTCGACATAATCACGATGTCCGGATCGATGTCCGCGTGTTGGAAGGCGAACATTCTGCCCGAACGGCAGAAGCCTGCCTGAACTTCATCCACAATCATCACGATGCCGTGTTTGGCGGTAACTTCGCGGATTTTTTGCAGCCATTTGGCCGGGCCGGCCACCACGCCGCCTTCGCCCTGAATCGCTTCCAAAATCACGGCAGCAGGTTTGACCACGCCGCTTTCCACGTCTTCGATGAAGTTTTCAAAATAATAAGTCAGCGCGTCAACGCCCGCCTCGCCGCCGATGCCCAGCGGACAGCGGTATTCGTGCGGATACGGCAGAAACTGCACGCCCGGCATCATATTCTGCACCGCGTTTTTCGCGCCCAGATTGCCCGTGAGCGCCAGCGCACCCTGCGTCATGCCGTGGTAGCCGCCGGAAAAACTGATGACGTTGCCGCGTCCGGTGAATGTTTTCGCCAGTTTGACCGCCGCTTCGGTCGCGTCCGCTCCGGTCGGGCCGGTGAACTGCAGGCGGTAGTTTTCTTTGCCGCCCGGAAAATGCGCCAGCAGGGCTTCGGAAAACGCGTCTTTCAACGGCGTGGTGATGTCTAAAGTGTGCAGAGGCAGGCCGCTGGCCAAAGTGTCTTGAAGCGCGCGGATAACGGCTGGGTGGTTGTGTCCCAAAGCCAATGTACCTGCACCGGCCAGACAGTCGAGGTATTCGTTGCCCTCGACATCGGTTATCCAACATCCCTGCGCTTTGGCAATCGCCAAAGGCAGCTTGCGCGGATAACTGCGCACGTTGGATTCCATCTCGTTCTGACGGGTTAAGTAATGCTCGTTGGTTGCATTGGGAATGGGATTTACAGGAGTAACGCTCATATCGGATTACCATCTCGGATAAGGGTTAGCGGGTTGCGTGAAAGAAAAAAAGAAAGGGAAAAGCAACCCTGAAGAACAGGTTTCGCCCTCGGCAAAACCCCCACAACGGGTGCTAACAGCACAAAGCTGCGCACCCCATGCAGTACGCGGTCTTAGAAAAGAAAGAACGCCCGGAATCGGAAAACCGACCCGTAGCGTACTGGCAAGAGAGCGCATGATACTCTTTTTTTTAAAAAAGGAAAGTATTTTTCAAGTTATTACTCGATTTTTTCCCTATCGGTTTTCAGACGGCCTGCGCTGTGGTGCGCTATTGTTTCAAACGGAAGGGTTGGCGGTTTCCCTGCTTTTTAGGCGGATGAGCAGTTTCCACGGCAAGCAGATGAATCATGCCCAATACCCATTGCGGAAACGAGGCAACAAAAAATAATCCTGCCATTGAAACCATGTTGCCCACTATCCCCGTTTCGCCTGAAGTTGCAAGAAAAAACACGCCACCTGCAATCAAGGCAACGGCAAACTGCACTACCGGCAGCATCATGATTTTCAGTGGACTTCCGGCCCAACGGCGCCAAACAATCACGGCGCAACTGATCAGCGTCGGCACGATAACGCTTGCCGCCATACCGCCGAATACCTGCCGCGACATCGGAAACCCTTCCTGTGCCATCTGTTCGCATTCGTCGGCGGGTCTGCCGCTGTTGAGCGCACCGCAGCCCAAGTTGTCCATCACTGTGCCGCCCCAAGCCATCAGCAGTCCGAATAAAACCGCATATGCCAGCGAAAAAACCATGATGCGGACAACAGCACGGCGGTAAGAAAAGGTTTCGGCAGTCATCGAACGTTTCCAATATTTTTCAGACGGCCTCAAACTCTATAATCATATTCCGCTACCAAAGGCGCGTGGTCGGAGAATTTTTCGTCTTTGTAAACATGCGCGGACACGGCTTTGGTGGCCAAATCGGGCGTCACCATTTGATAGTCAATCCGCCACCCCACGTCTTTTGCATAGGCCTGGCCGCGGTTGCTCCACCAAGTGTAGCCCGCGATTTCGGGGTAAAGCGTGCGCCACAAATCCACCCAACCCAATTCGTTGATGACTTTGCCTATCCACGCGCGTTCTTCGGGCAGAAAGCCCGAATTTTTTTGGTTGCCTTTCCAGTTTTTGATGTCGATGTTTTGGTGGGCAATATTCCAGTCGCCGCACACCACAATATCGCGGCCTTCGGCTTTCATCGCGTCCAGCATGGGGTAAAACGCGTCGAGAAAACGGTATTTCAATTCCTGACGTTCCGGTGCGCTGGTGCCGCTGGGCAGGTACAGCGAAATCACGCTCAGATTACCGAAATCGCAGCGCACGAAACGTCCCTCGCGGTCGAATTCTTCGATGCCCATACCGTATTGCACATTGTCGGGCTTTTGCCTGCTGTACACCGCCACGCCGCTGTAACCGCGTTTTTCCGCGCAATGCCAATGCCCGTGCATACCGTGTGGGTTTTTCATGGTGTCGTCCAAATCAGCTTCCTGCGCCTTCAATTCCTGCACGCAGACAATGTCCGCGCCCGAAGCGGCGATGTATTCGAGAAATCCTTTTTTATAGGCGGAACGGATGCCGTTGACGTTGGCAGAGATGATTTTGAGCATGGTGTGTGATTAGAAAAAAGAAAACGCGATTGTAGCAGAAGTTGAAAGGCTTCGATTTTCCTGAAAAACAGGCCGTCTGAAACCTTTCAGACGGCCTGTTCCTGTTTTAAAAAACGGTTTACGGCAAATATTATTGTTTGCCTGCAAACGCACCCACGGTGTCGCCCGCTTTGAAAATACCGCCGATTTCGGCTGCATTTTTGCCGAAAAAGCCGCCTTCGACTTGTGTTGCCGCACCTGCGGCGGAAGCGAATTTGCTGCCGCTGATGTCGGCGTTGATGGCAATGTTGCCGCCGTAATGGGCATCACGCGAAATATCGGCGGTTACTTTTTTCGCACCGAAATCGGCAGTAAACCGGCTGCTGCCCAAAGTTTGGCTGCCAACGCCGTTAAACTGCACGACACCGGCGTTATACACGGCCTGGCCTGATGCAGGCATTTCGGCGGCATCGGTAAATTTACCGTTGTAGAACGCATGGTTGTTACCATCTCGGGTTAACACGCCTGCAGCCAGATTGTCGGATTGGTTATATACCAGCCAAGCACTTACACCGGCAGGAGCGTTGGCGTTGCCGGAACGGATGCCGCCGAAATTGCCGCTCCAATCATTGTTGAAAGAGCCGCCGCCGATGGTTGCCAAGTCGATATCCACGCCATCGACTTTGATTTTTTTGATGTTGCTGCTGTCGAAGGTTACGGCATCGGCCTTGCTGTCCTTCCAGCTGTAAAACTGTTTGCCCGAAGTGTTTTGCGGTGTGGCCGTATTGGATGAACTTTGATTGGACGGGTTGGTCGGTGTCGACTGTGTTGCCGGCGCACTGCTGCCGCCTCCGCTGCCACAGGCAGCCAATACCGCTACACACACTAATGCCAAATAAGGTTTCATTTTGTTCCTTTATGTTTGTTTTAAAATAAAACGGACATCGATTGAAATAATAAACATCCGATTTCTATACCGTTATTTATTATCTGATAAATTCCATAGGCATAATAAAAATCATGATATTCGGTTATTATTTAAGATAAACGGTATGATAAAACAGTTTGTTCGTCGATACCCAAGGCCGTCTGAAAAAAGTGTTTTCAGACGGCCTTGGGGTTTTCTCCGGCTATCCTTTATAATCTCCTTTTTAAATCAATGTGTTTTGAAAGCCTGTGTTATGTCTGATTTCCGCCAAGATTTTCTCAAATTCGCGCTCGAACAAAATGTGTTGAAGTTCGGCGAGTTCACCACCAAAGCAGGGCGGCAGTCGCCTTATTTTTTCAATGCCGGCCTGTTTAACGACGGCGCGTCCACTTTGCAGCTTGCCAGGTTTTACGCGCAGGCCATCATTGAGAGCAAAATCGAGTTCGACATGCTGTTCGGCCCGGCCTACAAAGGCATTATTCTGGCGGCGGCCACGGCGATGATGCTGGCCGAAAAAGGCGTGAACGTGCCGTTTGCCTACAACCGCAAGGAAGCGAAAGACCACGGCGAGGGCGGCGTGTTGGTGGGCGCACCGCTCAAAGGCCGCGTGCTGATTATCGACGACGTGATTTCCGCAGGCACTTCGGTGCGCGAATCGGTAAGGCTGATCGAAGCCGAAGGCGCAACGCCCGCCGCCGTCGCCATTGCGCTCGACCGTATGGAAAAAGGCACGGGGGAACTGAGCGCGGTGCAGGAAGTGGAACGGCAATACGGTTTGCCCGTGGTGGCGATTGCCAATCTGGACGATTTGTTCACGCTGTTGCAGAACAATGCCGAATTCGGCGGTTTTCTGGAGCCGGTCAAAGCCTACCGCGAGCGTTACGGGGTAAGTGCAGACGATTCCCGCTGATGCGGATTTCCGACAAAAATATACATTCGGGCGTAAGGTGTTATTGTGTGAACGGTAAACTGCTGTAAAATATCTGTAAATTTGTAAACGCAGTCAGGCCGTCTGAAAAAAGGTTTTCAGACGACCTGCCAAACCCGATACCACAATACATTACACGGATTACACATTATGCCAGCCTGTTCCTGCCCGCACTGCAAAACCCGCCTGTGGGTGAAAGACAACCAGCTTAACATTGCTCAGGGTTTTGTGGTTTGCAGTCATTGCGAAGGGCTGTTCAAAGCCAAAGACCATGTGGTAAAAAACGGCGACCGTTTCCAAAGCGCCACGTTACCCAATGCCGTAACCGACGTGCGCTTGGTGCACGATATGGGCAAGGCGGTGCGCGAGCGCAATGTTTTAAGCCGCCACGAAATCGCCGATTTGCTCGATAACGGCAGTAAGGTTGCCGCGCTCAAGGCCCAAGTGCAGCAGAAAAAGCAGGGCGGTTTCAACTGGACGGTTGCCAGCTTCGTCGCCATGGGCGTGTTGGTGATGCAGCTTTTCTATATCATTCTGATGTCTTAAGAGGTTTATGGACGCCGATAACGGTTTTGTCAGCGACTTCCGCGAAGCCGCACCCTATATCAACTATCTGCGCGGCAAAACGCTGGTGGTCGGCGTGTCCGGCAGCCTGCTCGAAGGTGCGGCGCTGAACAATCTGGCCGCCGATTTGAACCTGCTCGCCAGCTTGGGTGTGCGCATTGTATTGGTGCACGGTTCGCGCAGTAAAATCAACGCATTGGCCGAAGCCGCCGGTGCCGAATGCCGTTACCACAACGGGCGGCGCATTACCGACGAAACCGCGCTTAATTTTGTCAAACAGGCGGCCGGCATGGTGCGCTGCGATATCGAAGCCGCCCTGTGCAGCAGCATTCCCGCCGCCGCGCCGCGCAGCAAGCCGCTCAGCACCGCCGCCGGCAATTTCGTTTCCGCCCGTCCGCTTGGCATCATCGACGGTATCGATATGGGCTATACCGGCGTGGTGCGGAAAATCGATGCCGAAGCCGTACTCAACCGTCTCGACAGCGGCGCGCTGGTAATCATCAGCCCCGTCGGGCATTCGCTCAGCGGCAAAACGTTCAACCTGCGCATGGGCGACATCGCCGAAGCCGCCGCCGTTGCCCTGAAAGCCGAAAAACTGGTTTATCTTATCGGGCAAAAAGGCATCATCGATGCTGAAGGCCGTCTGAAAAGCACGCTTTCCGCCGCTGAAGCACGCGAAATGCTTGACAGCGGCAACGCCCATCCCGAACAGCGCCGCCTGCTCCAATATGCCGTCAACGCCGTCGAAAAAGGTGTCGAGCGTACCCACATTCTCAACGGCTTGGCCGACGGCAGCCTGATCCGCGAACTGTTTACCCGCAAGGGGGCGGGCACATCGCTGGCCCGCGATCCGTTCGTCAGCATCCGCGAAGCCCGAAGCCGCGATATTCCCGCCATCATGGCTTTGGTGCGCCCGCTCGAAGAACAGGGCATCCTGCGCAGCCGCAGCCGCGATTATCTCGAAAACCACATCCACAGCTTTTCCGTGCTCGAACACGACCGCAACATCTACGGCTGTGCCGCCCTGAAAACCTTTGCCGACCCCGAAGCGGCCGAAATCGCCAGCCTTGCCGTTTCCCCGCAGTCGCGCGACGGCGGTTACGGCGAAATGCTGCTCGAACACCTGCTGCAAAAAGCCCGCAACATCGGCATCAAAACCCTGTTTGCCCTGTCTACCCATACGGGTGATTGGTTTGCCGAGCGCGGTTTTCAGACGGCCTCTCCCGATGATTTGCCCGAAGAGCGCCGCCGCGAATATCATGAAAACGGCCGCAATTCGCTGGTGTTTGTGTACCGGCTTTAATCTGCCGCCGAAGTCCGCAATCTAAACAAGGCCGTCTGAAAACAGGGTTCGGACGGCCTGAAATCTAGCTCCGATATACAAGCCTGCCGCCCTTGGGCTACAATACAGGCCGTCTGAAAACCAACCAAGGAAACCGCCATGACCCGTATGGTTCACTGCGTGAAACTCGGCAAAGAAGCCGAAGGCATGAAATTCCCGCCGCTGCCCAATGCCTTGGGCAAGCGCATTTTTGAAAACGTATCCCAAGAAGCATGGACGGCATGGACGCGCCACCAAACCATGCTCATCAACGAAAACCGCCTGAGTCTGGCCGATCCGCGCGCACGCGAATACCTTGCCCAGCAGATGGAACAATACTTTTTCGGCGACGGAGCCGATCAAGTGCAAGGCTACACGCCGCCGGAAGCCTGATTGTTTGGATTGTTTGACCGGTATGTAAAGGCCGTCTGAAATTTTCAGACGGCCTTTGTGTGTCGGTACGGCACAATTTTGGTCGGCCTGACTTGCCGAAACGGGTGCAAATCATGCAGACGTATATTCTGCCTGTTCCCGCGTTCTGAATTTCCGTATGGACAGCTTACCGGATTGGAAAAGGCTGTGTGGATATTGTGTTGATTGGCAACCGGCAAGGCCGACTTCTCCAACTTCCTGTCATTCCCGCGCAGACGGGAATCCATGTTTGGAGTCAGGTATCTTTGTCATGTGAGACAAGCATTTGTAAATATCCAAGCCATATTTCCGTCTGTTCGGGAATGGTGAAAACCAAAGTATCGGCACAATATCCAAACACAGCCAACCGTTTCAGACGACCTTTGCCGTGAAACGGATCAATTGTCGGGATTGTCGCTCAAGCTTGCCGATTCGGGATGTGTCAGACATGGGACTGTTCCCGATTGTGCCGGTATTTTGCGTATTACTGATGAGAAATTATGAGAAAGGGCTGCATGCTGGCCAATGTGTGATGGGACAGAGGCTGTAGGCGGTTTTGCCGGCATACGTCCTGCTCGTTGCGGAGTCGGGCAGGGCAGGGTGCGGCCTGGCGTATTTGTTTTGACGGAGAACGATAAACGGATGCCTGTCTGAAACTGCTGAAAGGCAGGGTTTTACAGGCAAACATTGAACGAACGTTAGGATTGGGATAAACATCAGGCCGTCTGAAAAATTTCAGACGGCCTGATGTTTTACTGAGCGGATGACTGTATCGGCACCCATACTTCCGCTGCATTGCTTTCGGTGGCGGGAGCGGGGGCATTTTCCTGTATCGGAGCATTGGTTGCGGGTTCGCCGCTGTCGACCAGTTCGTCGATGTCGATGTTTTCGTCGGCACCTTGCGGCAGCCGTCCGCCGGTTTGGGCGGCACGCATCCGCATGTAGATGTCGCGGGTGTAGGCGTATTTGTCGATGGCGGCACCTTCGAGACTGTCGGTCAGGTCAAGCAGTTCTTCGCGGGTCTGGACGGCACCGACGGCAGTGCTGCCCCAGCGTCCTGCTGTGGTTTCGAATACGGCGTTTTTAACGGGAAATGCGGTGGTTACGGCGGTGCCGACGCCGTCGCGTACGGTGGACGGGCCGGTCAGGGGCATGACGAAATAGTTGCTGTTTTTCCAGCCCCATGATGCGAAGGTATCGCCCAACGTGTTTTTGTTGTTGGGCACGCCGCCGGCATCGGCGATGTTGATGAGGCCGCCGAGGCCGAACGTAGTGTTGATGCCGACGCGTACGAAATCTTCGCTGGCGCGTTTGGCATCAAGCCGCAATACGTTGCTGCCGAAGCTGACCACGTCGCGCAGGTTGTTGAAAAAATTGCCGATGCCGGTGCGCACGGGTTTGGGGGTAACCTTGCGGTAGCCGCGGGCAACGGGTGCCATGACGTAGCGGTCGGCGGTGTCGTTGACCTTGAACATGACGCGGTTGTAGCGTTCGTAGGGGTCGGCAGGGTTGCGTTCGGCCAGAGCCGGTTGGGCGGCGAGCAGGCCTGCGGTCAGGATGATGGCGGCGGATGTTTTCATGGTTTGACCCATTCGTCGATTTCGTATAAATCGGCCAGTTTGGTTACGGATTCGGGCAGGTTTTGCAGGCGGATGCCGCTGTTTTGGCGCAATGCGGCCAAGAGCAGCGAGACGCAGGCCGAATCGGCGCGGGACACGCCCGACAAATCGAGGGCGGCGGTGTCTTTCAGACGGCATTGCTGCTCAAATTGCCTGAACAGCGGCGGGGTAACGGTTTTGACGGTAATGTCGCCGCTGAGAAACAGGGTTTGGTTGCGGGTTTCGCTGTGCATGGCGTTTTCTGTGGCGCGGAATTCGGCTGTTTGGAAAATCATGCCGGATTTTCGGGCGGGCAGTTTGGTTTGCAGGATTCGGACGGACATGGCAACGGACAAGAAACCGTATGACCGTTCCGGCCGGATATTTCCGGATATTCTCGAAAGCATCGGATTGGCGGTGCCGTAACGGTGTCCGGCCTAAATCGTTGGTTGGCTATCCGTTTTGCGGTGTCAGTGTGGCCGTTTTCAAGCCGGTCGCACGGCAACCGCAGGCCGTCTGAAAAAGTTTCAGACGGCCTGCGGGCGGCTTATTTGCTGCCGTTTTTGGCTTTCAAATCGGCAATCAGACCGTCGATGCCTTTGGCTTTCACGGTTTCGCCGAATTGGTTGCGGTACACGGTTACCAGGCTGGCACCTTCCACGGTTACGTTATACACGCGGTATTTGCTGCCGCTTTGGTAGGTGGTGAAGTCCATTTTGACGGGTTTGCCGTCGCTGCCGGTTACGTCGACGCCGACGATGACTTCTTTACCGCCGTTACGCACGACCGGGTTGTCTTTCACATTGACTTTGGCGTTTTTGAATTTCAGCATGGTGCCGGAATAGGTGCGGATGAGTAGGGCTTGGAACTCTTTGGTCAGAGCCTGTTTCTGTTCCGCGGAGGCCTGTTTCCACGGTGCGCCCACGGCCAGTGCGGTCATGCGCTGGAAGTCGAAATACGGAACGGCATAGTTTTCCGCTTTGCGGCGCACGGCTGCGTCGTTGCTGCCTTTGGCTTCTTTCAGGATGTCGAGCACCTGTACGGAATTCTGGCGGATTTGGCTGACGGCGTCGGCGGGTGATGCGGCGGCCAGGCCGATGCTCAAAATACCGATGGACAATGCGCTCAATAATGCAGATTTTTTCATGGTTTTCCTTAGTTCCTAAATAAGGGATAAAAACGGATGAGGTTTTCAGACGGCCGTCTGAAAACGGGTTAAGGTTTGGGGGCTTCGGGTTCGGCGGGTTGCGGAGCAGAACCGTCACCTGCGTTTTTCTCGGCAAAACTGGTCATGAATTTGCCGATAAGGTTTTCCAGCACCATGGCCGAGCTGGTTACGGAAATGGTGTCGCCCGCGGCCAGTTCCTGCTCGTCGCCGCCCTGTTGCAGGCCGATGTATTGTTCGCCCAGCAGGCCGGAGGTCAGGATTTGCGCGGAAACGTCGCTGCTGAATTTGTATTGGCTGTTCAGATTCAGACTCACTTTTGCCTGATAAGTTTTCGGGTCGAGCTGAATCGTGCCGACACGGCCGACCAAAACGCCTGCCGCTTTCACGGGCGCATTCGCTTTCAGGCCGCCGATGTCGGAAAATTCTGCGGTAACGGTGTAGGTCTGCCCCGAACCGCCGCCCACGGATGAACCGCCTGCGGCGCGGAAAGCCAAAAAGCCGACGGCACACGCGCCCAACAGCACGAACAGGCCGACCCAAAATTCCAAAACACTTCTTTTCATGTCCACAATCTCACAATCACTCGGTAAACATCCAAGCGGTTAATACAAAATCCAATGCCAGCACGGTGAGGGCCGACGATACCACAGTGCGCGTACTGGCGCGCAGGATTCCTTCGGAAGTCGGCACGCAGTGGAAACCCTGATGCACGGCAATCAGCGTTACCGCCACGCCGAATACGGCCGATTTAATCAAACCGTTGACGACATCATAGCTGATGGTGATGTTGTTCTGCATCTGCGACCAAAACACGCCGCTGTCCAACCCCAGCCACTCCACGCCGACCAGATAGCCGCCGTAAATCCCCGCCGCGTTGAAAATCGAAGCCAAGAGCGGCATCGAAAATACGCCCGCCCAAAAGCGCGGCGCAACCACGCGGGCAACGGGATCCACCGCCATCACGTTCATCGCTTCAAGCTGTTCGGTGGTTTTCATCAGGCCGATTTCGCTGGTCATCGCACCGCCCGCGCTGCTGGCAAACAGAATCGCCGCCAGCACGGGGCCGAGTTCGCGCAGTAGCGAAGCGGCCACCATAAAGCCGAGCACGTCGGCGGATTTGAATTTGGCCAACTGGGTGTAGCCCTGCAAACCCAATACCATACCGACAAATAATCCGGACACGGCGATAATCAATACCGACATCACGCCGGAAAAATACACCTGTCGTATGCTCAGGCGGATGCGCCCGAAAGCCGTACCCGATTTGGCGAGAATCCGCAGTAAAAACAGAAACACGCTGCCGAGCGATTGGATAAAGTTCAGGGTATTCGCCCCGACGGTTCGGATAAAGTTCATGTGGTTCAATAAAAGGTTTTTCGGTTTCAGACGGCCTGCGTTGGAACAGGCCGTCTGAAAAACGGGTATTTTAAAAAGCGCTGCCGGATACGGGGGCGGATTGCCGTTTTTAATCATTTGGTTTGCAGGTATCTGCAGTATTCCGGACTATCGGCTGCATCACGGATGCCGGGCCATATCGGTATGGCGGGGGGTGTTTCTTTTCCAAAACGGTTTTTGAATCAGGGCCAACCAGCACGCCGTTGCTGTTTTCAGACGGCCGGAACGGTCAGGTATTTGCTTAAAGACACGACGTCTCCGCTGATAATCCAATGCTGCGCTTCTGCGGTAGCAAGGAGAAAAAATGGTTGGCGACAAAGTAGGATGACATCGCATACAAATGCCGTCAGACGGTGTGTACGGGATACAGGCGCAAGGTCGGGGTTGCAGGCCATGTTGCGGTATGCTTGTAGGGATGCACAGGCAGATTCTTCACTCATGGCTTTTCTCCTGTCGGTTTTTTCAGACGGCCTGAATGGCATAGATACCGTCTGAAAACCAGTTGTCCCTTTGTGCGGCGGGATTTGCCTGCCGTTTGTTGTGTTTACGCGCCCAACAAGTCCTGCCGTAAATCCGTTTGCGCAGGATAGCGGAATGCCACGGGGCCGTCGGCCAGCCCGCCGACGAACTGTTTAACCCAAGGCGAGTCAAGTTGTTTCATTTCAGACGGCGTACCGCTGAACATGATTTCGCCGTGCGCGAGAAAAATCACTTGGTCGACGATGGATAGCGATTTTTCGATGTCGTGCGTTACCATGATGCTGGTGGAACGCAGGGCTTTGTTGACGCGGCTGATGAGGTGTGCAATCACACCCAGCGAAATCGGGTCGAGACCGGTAAACGGTTCGTCATAAAGCATGATTTCCGGGTCGAGCGCGATGGTGCGCGCCAGCGCCACCCGCCGGGCCATCCCGCCGGATAATTCCGAGGGCATCAGTTTTTTCTACGCCGCGTAGTCCGACGGCATTCAGTTTCAAAATGACCAAATCGCGGATAACGGCTTCGGGCAGTTTGGTCAGTTCGCGCATGGGGAAGGCGATGTTGTCGAACACGGACAAATCGGTAAACAGCGCACCGTGTTGGAACAAAACCCCCATGCGGCGGCGGTGTTCGTAGAGTTCGTCGGCGGAGAGTGCGGCCAGATTCTTTCCGTCCACCAAAACTTCTCCCTGTTGCGGATGGATTTGGCCGGTAATCAGGCGCATCAGCGTGGTTTTGCCGCTGCCCGAACCGCCCATGATGGCGGCGAACGCACCTTGTTCGATGCTGAAATTGATGTTGTTCAGAATCGGACGGTCGCCGTAGGCGAAGGCGACATTGTTCATTTGGATGAAGGGCGTGTGGTTCATGGCGACGGTGGAGATTTCAAATGCCTTGTATTTTAAAGGTTTGCAAGGGGGCGGGCAATTTTTCAGACGGCCTGAATGTGCAACGCTTTGTAAGGCGGTGTTAAAAGTCATGCTGCTTCGGCTTTGTGCAATGCGGCGGTTTGGGTGGAGGTTGTAGGATAATTTCAACAAACGGCGGGTTATCGGTTTTGGAATATGATAAAAATGTAGATTCAGGCTGTATAAGCGGTAGCAGGCAGATTGGTATATTTCGCGGAACAAGAAGGCCGTCTGAATTTTCAGACGGCCTTGATTGGTTTGGCAACCGGTTCGGTTTATTCGGCATTTTCGCTTTTGACAAACGTTACCCCGCTCAGCTGGGAGTTCAGCACTGCGCTGCGGATGGCAGACAGGGCTTTGGGGCGGACGAAGTTGCGGCGATAGGCCAGAAGCACGCGGCGTTGCGGCGCTTTTCCTTCGAACGGGATGATGCTGAAGAGCATGTGGTCGTTTTCGGTGAGCGCGGTGGCGGGCAAAACGCTGATGGAAAGTCCGCTGGCAACCATGTGGCGGATGGTGTTGATGGAACTTCCCTGCAGAGTGTTGGTCAGCCCTTGGATTTTCTGTTTGGCGGCAAGGTCGGAACAGCTGGATAAAACCTGGTCGCGCATACAGTTGCCTTCGGTCAGCAGCAGCACTTGTTCTTCTGCCAGCATCTGCGGCGTAACGGCGTCGAGTTCTTCGAAATGGTGGCCTTTGGGGACGATTACGAAGAAAGGTTCGTCGTAGAGCGGTTCGCTGATGATGCCGGGTTCGTGGAAAGGTTCGGCCACAATCATGGCATCCAAATCGCCGCGTTTGAGCGATTCGGTCAGCGTATAGGTGTAGTTTTCCTCGAGCATCAGCGGCATTTTCGGCGCGCTGTCGCGCAGCGCCATAATCAGTTTGGGCAGCAGGTAGGGGGCTACGGTGAAAATCAGGCCGAGTTTGAATGCGCCTTCGAGTTCGTTTTGCTCTTCGTTTGCCAAGTGTTTGATTAAATCGGCTTCTTCCAGCACGCGGCGGGCTTGGGCAACGATGCGTTCGCCTGCTTCGGTGGTGATGATGTCGTTGCTGCTGCGGTCAAACAGGGGGACGGCCAGCTCTTCTTCCAGCTTTTTGATGGCGATGGACAGGGTGGGCTGGCTGACGAAGCAGCGCCGTGCGGCACGGCCGAAATGACGCTCTTGTGCGACGGCAACGATGTAACGCAGTTCGGTCAGCGTCATCGATTACACCTTTTTGGATTCCGGCAGTGTGATGTTCAGTTCCAAAACGTCCATGCCGTCTTGTTTTTCTTGGGAAATGCGGATGTCGTCGAGCGATACTTTCACGTATTTCGACAGCACTTCCAAAAGTTCCTTGCGCAGGGTGGGCAGGTAGTCGGGAGTGGAAGCGGAACCTTGCGCGCGCTCCTGTGCAATGATGATTTGCAGGCGGTCGCGGGCGACGGTGGCGGTTTTATCTTTTTTGCCGAAAAGCAGTTCCATTAAAGACATCGAATCAGCCTCCGAACAGTCGTTTGAAGAAGCCTTTTTTCTCGGCTGCCAAGAAGCGCATTTCGCGGGTCTCTCCCAGCAGTCGTGCGATAACGTCTTTGTAGGCTTCGGCGGCTACCGCATCCTGTTGGTGGATGACGGGCGAACCTGAGTTGGATGCCTGCAGAACATTTTGAGATTCGGGAATCACGCCGATAAGCGGAATGCGCAGGATGTCGCAGATGTCCTGAACCGACAGCATCTCGCCTTTTTCCACGCGCTCGGGTGCATAACGGGTAATCAGCAGGTGTTCTTTGACGGTGCTGCCCTGTTCGGCATGGCGGGATTTGCTCTGCAGGATGCCGAGAATGCGGTCGGAGTCGCGTACGCTGGATACTTCGGGATTGGTGGTAATGATGGCTTCGTCGGCAAAATAAAGTGCCATCAGCGCGCCTTGCTCGATACCGGCGGGCGAGTCGCAGATAATGTATTCGAAGCCCATTTCGGCCAAATCTTTCATCACTTTTTCCACGCCGTCGCGGTTGAGTGCGTCTTTATCGCGGGTTTGAGAGGCGGGCAGGATGAAGAGATTGTCGCAGTGTTTGTCTTTGATCAGTGCCTGATTGAGCGTGGCTTCGCCCTGAATAACGTTAATCAGGTCGTACACCACGCGGCGTTCGCAGCCCATAATCAGGTCGAGGTTGCGCAAGCCTACGTCGAAGTCGATAACGGCGGTTTTATGGCCGCGCAGAGCCAGGCCGGTTGCGATGCTGGCGCTGGTGGTGGTCTTGCCGACACCGCCTTTGCCTGAAGTTACTACAATGATTTTTGCCACGGTATTTCCTTTTTGTTTTGGGTACTTGCGTACCGTTATTTGAAACTTTGGTTTGAAACGGTAAATTGCGGGCGGAACATCATGGGTAGGTGCTGCCCGAAGCCGTTTCAGACGGCCTGTATTCCTTTAGTTGCCGTCGATTGGGGTAATGACCAAACGGTCGTCCTGCAGCAGAATCTGCACGGTTTTTTTGTGCAGGTGTTCCGGCAGCTCGTGTTCGAAATTACGGTAAATGCCGGCCACCGAAACCAGTTCGGCCTGCATCGAATAGATAAAAATCCGCGCACTGCGGTTGCCGCTCGCGCCGGCCAATGCGCGGCCGCGCATCGGGGCGTAAACGTGGATGTTGCCGTCGGCAATGATTTCCGCGCCGTGGTTGACCATGCCGGTAACAATCAAATCGGCGTTTTCCGCATATACCTGCTGGCCTGTGCGGATGGGGGTGTTCACAATCACGGTCGGGTTGCTTGTGCCTGCGGATGAGGAGGGGACGAACTGCGTTTCTTCAAGGGCAGGGCGGTTTTCGACGGGAATGCTTTCGCTCAGCGAAAACACCAGGTGGTATCGCGAAGCGGTGGGCGCCCAAGTTTCGCTCGGGTGGCGCAGACCCAGTATCTGCATGCCGTAGCGGGCGAATACGGAAATCACCGCACCTACGTCGAATGATTCGGGATGGTCGAAATCCTGCACGTCGAGCACGAACGGCATGACTTGGAACTCACGGTATTGACCTGCCCGCTGGCGTAAAAATTCTTCTAATTCGGTTAAATCTGCGGTGTGCAG
The DNA here is from genome assembly GCF_041804105.1 of Neisseria sp. GTDB lineage: Bacteria > Pseudomonadota > Gammaproteobacteria > Burkholderiales > Neisseriaceae > Neisseria. The sequence continues at coordinate 16,745 of NZ_JBHCJY010000035.1, read as the reverse complement.
ATGGATGGCGAGCACATCCATTCGGGATGACTTCACATCAAAAGCAGTTTTCATGTTGTGTTTGGAGTTATAAAAAAATTCAATGGTGGAAGTTTACCTTGTTAAACTTGGCTATTCAATCGCTTTGCACGGTTTGGACTGAAAAAAAGTTCTGCAAAGTCTGTAAAGAAGTTTTTATTCTTTTGGAATTTGCTGTTTTGGCATTTTTCAGGATGAAGTTGCGGATGCGGCTGTGTTTGTTGCGCAACAGGAGGTGGGCCGTCTGAAAAGTCGTGTATGTTTCGGAAAGGCGGCATTATTCTGTTCTGGAACCGGGTTCGGAAAACGATGCCGTCTGTACCTTTTTGAAACGTAGTGTGCCGTTTTCGCAGATAAATCCGTCAAGCTGCATATCGTGTACTTCGTGCGGCAGGCTGTCGGTAAGCTGGCAGGCGAAACCCGCGCCGATCAGTTTCGGTTTCAGACGGCCTTTGAGTGCGGCCAGCGATACGTCGTAATAACCGCCGCCCTGTCCCAAACGGAAGCCCTGCCGGTCGATGCCGACCAACGGTATGATTAAAATGTGCAGACGGTGGGCGCGGATTTTCCGTCCGGCAAACTGCGGGATGTGCAGTTTCGATGTGCTGCGTTTGCGTTCGGCGTTTGCGTTGCCGGTTGGAAAGGGGGTGAACCACAGCCTGAGCGAGCGCGGTTCGATATAGGGCAGGTAAAGGCGTGCGCCGCGTTTTAAGGCCGTCTGAACAAATCCGTCGAGCCGCAGTTCGCTGCCCATTGGCCAGTAAACGCCGATGTTTTTACCGCGTTTGGCCAGCGGTTTCAGACGGTGGTTTGCGGATTGTTCGGCGGTTCGGCGTTCCTGTTTGGTCAGGCGGCTGCGTGTCCGCCGCAGTTCGCGCCGCAAGGCGGATTTTTCAAGAAGGGGCATGTTCGGACGGCCTTTCGGTGGCGTGATGTTTGGATTATATAATTAACTCAATGCCATCCAAACTGACGGCAGAATGTGCTTTAAATAATGTACTTTAAATAAAGTGAATTTAGTCAAGAATCACAGAGAGCGTTAAAAATGCGGATGTGGTTGGACTAAAATGCGGCTAGGCAATGCGGCCAGGCTGTCTGAAACAGAAAGGATTGCAAACCATGTGGCACATCGTCGCCATCGGCTATATTTTCGTTACCGTGATGTTTTCCGCAGCGCAGCCGACTGTGGCGCGCGGGCTGATTTATTTTGTGTTTTGGACGGTGTTGCCGTGCCTGTTTGTATTTTGGGTGGTCAAAACCCGTCGGCGTAACCGTTTGATGAAACTGGAGGAAAAGCAGTCGGGGCCGTCTGAAAAAGATGGCGGAGATAAAGACGGCCAACCCTTTTCAGACGGCCTGTAATCCGATATAATCGCGCGGTTTTCCGTTTCGGAAACATTTTTTATTTTATCCAACGCCGCACGTCGCGCCGAAGGGTGCCCGTTTGCAACGGGTTCTATGCGCAGGCGTGTTTGCACTAACCCTTTAAGGAATATTATGTCTCAAGTTACCATGCGCCAGATGATTGAAGCCGGTGTCCACTTCGGCCACCAAACCCGTTATTGGAATCCGAAAATGGAGCAATACATTTTTGGTGCGCGCAACAAAATCCATATTGTCAATCTGGAAAAAACCCTGCCGCTGTTCCAAGAAGCGCAAGAAGCCGTGCGCCGTCTGGTTGCAAACAAAGGCAACGTGCTGTTTGTCGGTACCAAACGCCAGGCCCGCGAAATCATCCGCGAAGAAGCCGTCCGTGCCGGTATGCCTTTCGTTGACCACCGCTGGTTGGGCGGTATGCTGACCAACTTCAAAACCGTGAAGCAGTCCATCAAACGCTTGGAAGAAAAAACGGCTGCGCTGGAAAATGCCGCCGAAAGCGGTTTCAGCAAAAAAGAAATTCTCGAAATGCAGCGCGATGTTGAAAAACTGGAGCGTTCGCTCGGCGGCATCAAAAACATGAAAGGCCTGCCCGATGCGATTTTCGTCATCGATACCGGCTACCAAAAAGGCACGCTGGTCGAAGCGGAAAAACTGGGCATCCCCGTGATTGCCGTGGTGGATACCAACAACAGCCCCGACGGCGTGAAATACGTTATCCCTGGCAACGACGACTCCGCCAAAGCCATCCGCCTGTACTGCCGCGGCATCGCCGATGCGGTTCTGGAAGGCAAAAACCAGGCGCTGCAAGAAACCGTAGCAGCCGTTCAGGAAGCTGCCGCAGCCGAGTAATGCCGGCCTGTACCCAGCCCCGTTAGGCCGTCTGAAAGTCTGATCAGGTTTTTTCAGACGGCCTTTCAAGATTCTTATTCAATGCGTTTGCCGCATTGTTTTCCCGATTTTTAGGAGATTCAAAATGGCAGAAATTACTGCAAAAATGGTTGCCGATTTGCGCGCCGCTACCGGTCTGGGCATGATGGAGTGCAAAAAAGCACTGGTTGAAGCCGAAGGCAATATGGAAAAAGCCGAAGAAATCCTGCGCATCAAATCAGGTGCCAAAGCAGGCAAACTCGCAGGCCGTACCGCGGCCGAAGGCGTGCTGGCTTATGCCGTCAACGGCAAGGTGGGCGCTTTGGTCGAAGTGAACTGCGAAACAGACTTTGTTGCCAAAGACGCAGGCTTCGTTGCTTTCGCCAATTCCGTTGCCAAAACCGCCGCAGAGAAAAAACCGGCTACCGTTGAAGAACTGAGCGCGTTGGTGGAAGACGAACGCAAAGCCATCATCGCCAAGTTGGGCGAAAATATGTCTGTGCGCCGTTTCCAGGTTATCGATACCGCCGACAGCCTGACTGCCTATATTCATGGCGCGCTGGCGACCGAAGGTGTTTTGGTGGAATTCAAAGGTTCCGAAGATATTGCCCGCAAAGTGGGTATGCACATCGTTGCCGCCAAACCGCAATGTGTTTCCGAAGCCGAAGTAGATGCCGAAACCGTTGAAAAAGAACGCCACATCTACACCCAGCAGGCCATTGAGTCAGGCAAGCCCGCCGACATCGCCGCCAAAATGGTTGAAGGCCGTATCAAAAAATTCCTGGCCGAAATCACTCTGAACGGTCAGCAGTTTGTGATGAACCCCGACCAAACCGTTGCCCAATTCCTGAAAGAGAACGGTACGGAAGTCGTTTCCTTTGTCCGCTACAAAGTGGGCGACGGCATCGAAAAAGCCGTGGTGGACTACGCAGCCGAAGTAGCCGCAGCCGCCAAGGTATAAAGCGTGATGAAAGAAAAGCACTCAGGTTCGTTGTTGAATCGGGGTGCTTTTTTTTGAAACGGCTCATGTTGCAAACACGGCATGATTCAAATAAACCTAAACCGGTTTTACCGTTTTGCCCGCATGAAGAAAACATTGAAAACCGCCGCCTACAGGTAAAAAGATAAATTTCAGTCGTTTCGCTGCAAACGGTTTGAACCGCCGCAGCAAACACTCTAAAATGTCCAAACGGCAATATTCCCGCAGCAAAGGCCGTCTGAAAATCCTTTTTCAGACGGCCTGCACCGAAATCCCTCCGAAAGAAAGCAAGGTATCCCATGACTCAAGCAACCAAATACAAACGCATCTTACTGAAACTCTCCGGCGAAGCCCTGATGGGGCAGGACGCATTCGGCATCAACCGCGATACCATTATGAAAATCGTCGGGCAGGTTAAAGAAGTCGTGGACATGGGCGTACAGGTTGCCGTCGTGATCGGCGGCGGCAACATCTTCCGCGGCGTGGCCACTCAAGCCAAAGGCATGGACAGAGCCACCGCCGACTACATGGGCATGATGGCCACCGTCATGAATGCGCTCGCCCTGAAAGACGCATTCGAATCGCTCGGCGTAAAAGCCCGCGTACAGTCCGCGCTTTCCATGCAGCAAATCGCCGAAACCTACACCCGTCCCAAAGCCATCCAATACCTTGAAGAAGGCAAAGTCGTTATCTTTGCAGCCGGTACCGGCAATCCGTTTTTCACCACCGACACCGCCGCAGCCCTCCGCGGTGCCGAAATGAACTGCGACATCATGATGAAAGCCACCAATGTCGACGGCGTTTACACCGCAGACCCGAAAAAAGACCCGTCGGCCACCCGCTACCAAACCCTCACGTTCGACGAAGCCATCGTGAAAAACCTGAAAGTGATGGATGCCACCGCATTCGCCCTCTGCCGCGAACAGAAGCTCAACATCGTCGTGTTCGGCATCGCCAAAGAAGGCGCACTCAAACGTGTGATTGCAGGGCAGGATGAAGGAACGCTGGTGCATTGCTGATTTGAGTTTGAGTGTAATAAAGGCCGTCTGAAAAGTTTTCAGACGGCCTTCTCTCTAAGAGCATTAATTAGCTTGCGTTACTGGTTTCTGGCAACGAATTATCATACTGATGGTACGAAAATCGGGAGCACTGGTATTGTGGGTAAAATATCCAGCAGGGCAAATTTCTTGGGCTTTGTGTATCGCCATTCGTTCACATGAAATACTGCAATTGTTGCCTGTAATCTGGATTAAATTTCCTTTGGTTTCATCCGCTTCGATTAAGTTTGATGAAATGGTTGGAGTATGGACAACACAGCCTTGCAAAATAAACGATGTCAAAGAAAGCAGAATAAGCTTTTTCATTTTTTGCCACCGCCTGAAGGGGGATTGTTTCCGCGCCCGCCGCCTGAAGGGTTGCCTGTTTTGCTTGGCCAGTTGGGGTTGGTGTTGCCTGTTTTGCTCGGCCAATTAGGGTTGGGACTGCCTGTCCGGTTGGTTGCCATAATGTTTTCCTTGTTGTAAAAATAAAAGGTGTTTGCCAAGAATCGGCAGTCGGGATAATATCCGTTGGAATTTAGCAATTCCATTATGAAAATCGGTTTTAAATCCCTTTTTTCAGTATTTAAAGTCGATATTCGGTGAGTGGGGTATTAGGTTATGGCAGTCAACGACAAGGTACGCGCTTTGCACGAATTGAATAATTGGTCGCAGGAAGAAATGGCAGAGAGGATGAATATTTCGGAAAGCAGCTATTCGCGTTTGGAGCGTGGAGAAAGCAGGTTGGATTTAGCCAAGTTGGAAAAGCTGGCCGCAATTTTTAAAGTGGACATCGGCGAGTTAGTTACTTCTGATGGAAAAAGTTTGATTTGTCTGAACGGTGAGAACAGTGGCAACCATGCCAGTTACTATATCAATACCACTTCTGAAAATCTGGTTTCTGAACTCGAAAAAGTAAAACTCGAATTGGAACACGCCCGCGAAGTGGCGGGTTATAAAGATCAAATCATCGAGCAGAAAGACAACGAAATCGCCGCATTGAAATCGTTGCTGGCCGCATTGCAGAAGTAAGCCGAAGGCCGTCTGAAAATGTTTTTTCAGACGGCCTTTGCTTTGCCGCCCATTGCCGGGCCGTGCAAGCGGTGCGGCAAATTCCCTGCAAACCGCGTTTGCCCTTATAATAGCGCCACATCTTTTCAGACGGCCTGATGCCGTCTGAAGCCTGCCAATCTTTTCCGACAATATCATCCGAAAGCAGAAATATGATTAACGACATCCAAAAACAGGCCGAGGGCAAGATGCAGCGTTCGCTCGAGGTCTTGAAAGAAAACCTTGCCAAAGTGCGCACCGGCCGCGCCCATGCCGGCCTGCTCGACCAGGTGGAGGTGGAATACTACGGCAGCCAGGTTCCTGTGAGCCAGGTGGCCAACGTTACCTTGATTGATGCGCGCACCATCGGCGTGAAAGTTTATGAGAGCAATATGGCTGCGGCGGTGGAAAAAGCCATCCGCGATTCAAATCTGGGCCTGAATCCGGCAGCGATGGGCGACGTTATCCGCGTGCCGATGCCGATGCTGACCGAAGAGCGACGCAAAGACCTGATTAAAGTGGTGCGTGCGGAAGCCGAAGACGGCCGCGTGTCCATCCGCAATGTGCGCCGCGATGCCAACGAACACATCAAGAAACTTTTGAAAGACAAGGAAGTTTCCGAAGACGAGGCCCGTCGCGGCGAGGAGCAGATTCAGAAACTGACGGACAAGTTTATTGCGGAAGCCGACAAGCTGCTGGCTGTGAAGGAAGAGGATTTGATGGCGATTTGAGCCGTCTTTGCGTGAATATGAGGCCGTCTGAAAACCGTTATTCAGACGGCCTTTTGCTGTGCCGCGCGTTTGTGCGCACGGGATTTGAGCGGGAATGTTTCGTGCGGCCGACTGCGGCCGATGCGGACGGGTAAACGGCGGATGCCGTCTGAAAACGCTTGCCAAACATTACGCGACGCGCGCTTTGTTTCTGCTAAAATGCCGCCAGACAACTCCGAAACAGAAAGCCGCCGCCATGAAGATCAGCAGCACGCAAACCATTCCCGAGCATACGCAGATTCCGCGCCACGTCGCTGTGATTATGGACGGCAACGGCCGTTGGGCGAAAAAGCGTTTCCTGCCCCGCGTGATGGGACATAAAAAAGGCTTGGACGCGCTGGAAAACATGGTGAAGCACTGCGCGGAAATGGGTGTGGAATACCTGACCGTGTTTGCGTTTTCCACCGAAAACTGGCGCAGGCCGCAGGATGAAGTGTCGTTTCTGATGGGTTTGTTTTTGCAGGCTTTGCAGAAACAGGTGCGGCGGATGCATGAAAACAATATGCGCGTGCGCGTTATCGGCAACCGCAGCCGTTTCAACGACGACATCAGGAAAGGCATCGAAGACGCGGAGTCGCTCACGGCGGGCAATACCGGCCTTACCCTGACCGTTGCGGCCGACTACGGCGGCCGTTGGGATATTCTGCAGGCCGCCAACAAACTGTTGGCGGAAGGCGTGTCGGAAATTACCGAAGAAGCGGTTACCCGCCACCTGATGCTGGGCGATGCGCCCGAACCGGATCTGTTTATCCGCACCGGCGGCGAAACCCGCATCAGCAATTTCCTGCTCTGGCAGATGGCCTACGCCGAGCTGTATTTTACCGACACGTTGTGGCCGGACTTCGACAAAGCCGCGCTGGAAGCGGCCGTGGCTTCGTTCAGAAAGCGGGAGCGGCGTTTCGGGCGGACATCGGAGCAACTGCCTGCCGAACAGCAGCGGGGATAAAGGCCGTCTGAAACGCCCGTTCCAAACGCGAGAAACTCCTGTTTCGTAAACGGCAGTCCGATTTCATCAACCATATCAAACCGCAGGCCGTCTGAAAAAACAGCACCGATATGTTCAGACGGCCTGTCGCAATCGTTTGCAACACCAAAACCAAAAGGGAATTTCCATGCTCAAACAACGAATCATCACCGCTCTGTGGCTGCTGCCGCTGATGCTCGGCATGCTGTTTTATGCGCCAAACTGGCTGTGGGCGGCCTTTTCGGGGCTGATTGCCGTCGTTGCCCTGTGGGAATACGCCCGCATGAGCGGTTTGGACAAAATGAAAACCAACCACTACCTTGCCGCCACGCTGCTGTTCGTCATCACGGCCTATACGGGCGGTTGGCAGCTTCCCGGCTGGATTTGGTGGCTGGTGTCCGCATTCTGGTTCGTACTCGCCCCGCTGTGGCTGCGTAAAAAATGGAAGCTGAACGGCGGCTGGCAGGCCTATGCCGCAGGCTGGATGCTGGTGGTGCCGTTCTGGTTCGCACTCGTTTCCCTGCGTACCGCGCCTGAGCAGGCTTTGCCGCTGCTGGCCGTGATGGGCCTAGTTTGGGTGGCCGACATCGCCGCCTATTTCTGCGGCAAAGCGTTCGGTAAAAACAAACTTGCCCCCGCCATCAGCCCCGGTAAAAGTTGGGAAGGTGCCGTCGGCGGAGCCGTGTGCGCCGCCGTGTATCTGCTGGTCGTGCGGCAGGCGGGCTGGCTCGGTTTTGATGCCGGTTTCTTCGGCACGGTGTTTATCAGCTTTGTGCTGACCGCCGTCAGCATCGGCGGCGACCTGCTCGAAAGCTGGTTCAAACGTTCGGCGGGCATCAAAGACAGCAGCAGCCTGCTGCCGGGACACGGCGGCGTATTCGACCGCGTGGACAGCCTGATTGCCGTCGTCAGCGTGTATGCGGCGATACAGGCGGTTTGGTAGGCCGTCTGAATAATTCATGCTTTGAACCCTGTGCAGCATCCGCATCAAACCTCAACATCACCATGCCGTCTGAAAACCTTTTTTCGGACGGCCTTTACCCAAAAGCAATCATGACCCGACACACCCTTACCGTTCTCGGCAGTACCGGCAGCATCGGCGTTTCCACGCTGGACGTTGTTGCCCGCCATCCCGAAAAATTCAAGATTTTCGCACTCGCAGGCCATACGCAGACGGTGAAACTGGCCGAACAGTGCGCCGCGTTCTGCCCCGAATATGCGGTGGTGGCCGATGCTGTGCATGCCGCCGAACTCGAACGGCTGCTGGCCGCAAAAAACTGCCAAACCGAAGTGCTGTACGGCGCGCAGGCCTTGATTGACATCGCATCGGCCGACGCGGTGGACGGCGTGATGTGTGCCGTGGTCGGCGCGGCGGGGCTGCCGAGTGCGCTGGCGGCGGCGCAAAAGGGCAAAACCATTTATCTGGCCAACAAAGAAACGCTGGTCGTTTCCGGTGCGCTGTTTATGGAAACGGCGGCGGCCAACGGTGCGCGGGTGTTGCCGGTGGACAGCGAACACAACGCCGTTTTCCAAGTGTTGCCGCAGGGTTTCCAAAGAGGCCGTCTGAACGATTACGGCATCGACAGCATCGTGCTGACCGCATCGGGCGGGCCGTTTCTCGATACCGATTTGGCCTCGTTCGACGGCATCACGCCCGCACAGGCCGTGAAGCACCCGAATTGGAGCATGGGGCGGAAAATTTCCGTCGATTCCGCCACCATGATGAACAAAGGTTTGGAACTGATTGAGGCGCACTGGCTGTTCGGTTGCCCGCCCGAACGGCTCGAAACCGTGATTCACCCGCAATCCGTGATTCACAGCATGGTGCGTTACCGCGACGGTTCGGTGCTGGCGCAGATGGGCAATCCCGATATGCGCACGCCGATTGCCTATTGTCTCGGCCTGCCCGAGCGCATCGAATCGGGCGTGTGCGCGCTCGATTTCGGCAAACTTTCCGCGCTCACGTTCCGCGAACCCGACTTCAACCGCTTTCCGTGCCTGAAACTCGCTTACGATGCGATGCACGCGGGCGGCAGCGCACCATGCGTTTTGAACGCCGCCAACGAAGAAGCCGTGGCCGCGTTTCTCGACGGCAAAATCCGCTACACCGACATCGCCCGCGTGGTGGCGCATTGTTTGGAGCAGGGCTTTTCAGACGGCCTGAACGATGTGGAAAGCCTGCTGATTTTGGATAAAGAAACGCGCGAAGCGGCACGGCAACGGATTGCCAAGGCCGTCTGAAAATCAGGCGGTGCGTGGAAATTTCGGCAAATCACGGGTTGGTGCGGCGGAATAAAGGCAGGATGTCGGTTTGCAATGCCTGCCGATGGCCGGTTGGCACACAGGCCGTCTGAAAAACCGGTTTTCAGACGGCCTGTGCGGTTATTAAGCGCTGTTGATCTGTAAACCGCAACCCGCTTTTGTAAATGCCGGCGGTGTCTATCTATCACTTGCCTTATTTTTCAGACGGCCTTAAGCTAACCGATTTGTTAAAACCAACAAAAATATTTGGGGAACCCTAGTGAATACAATTCTGGCATTTCTTGTCGCCATTCTGATTCTGGTCAGCCTGCACGAATTCGGGCATTACATCGTTGCGCGTTGGTGCGGCGTGAAGGTGCTGCGTTTTTCCGTGGGCTTCGGCAAGCCGTTTCTGAAAAAGAAACGCGGGGATACGGAATGGTGTCTGGCACCGATTCCGCTGGGCGGTTACGTCAAAATGGTCGATACGCGCGAAGGCAATGTGGCACCTGAAGATCTGCCCTACGCTTTCGATAAACAGCATCCGGCCAAGAAAATCGCGATTGTGGCCGCAGGGCCGCTGACCAATCTGATATTGGCGGTGCTGTTTTACGGCCTGAGTTTCTCGTTCGGCGTGACCGAAATCCGTCCGTTTGCAGGTACGGTCGAGCCGGCCAGCATTGCCGCCAAGGCGGGCTTCCAGTCGGGCGACAAAATCCGTTCGGTCAACGGTAAGGCCGTGAAAGACTGGGGCGATACGCACACGGAAATCATACTGAATATGGAATCGGGCAAGGTAGATGTTGCCGTTCAGACGGCATCGGGCGCGGATGCCGTGCGCACGATTGACGTTGCCGGAACGCCCGAGGCGGGTAAAGTTGCGAAAAATCACGGCAATATCGGTTTGTCGCCGTTCAGAAATACCATGCAGGTGGCCGAAGTGTCCAAAGGCGGCGCAGCGGAAAAGGCCGGTTTGAAAGCGGGCGATACGCTGGTGGCTGCCAACGGCAAGCCGCTCTCGGGTTGGGCCGACTGGGTGGTGCTGGTGCGGGCCAGTGCGGATAAAGACATCGCGCTCGAGTATCTGCGCGGCGGTGTGCGCCAAACGGCAACCGTGCGCCCGACGGCAGAGATTGCAGGCGGCCAAACTTTCGGCAAAGTCGGTTTGGCGGCGCAGCCCGACCAGGCTTGGAACGACGGCGTGCGTTACCGCTTCGTCCCCTCGGTCGGCGAGGCATTTGCAATGGGATGGGATAAGATGGCAGAATATTCCCGCCTGACGTTGGAATTTTTCGGCAAGCTTTTGACCGGGCAGGCTTCGCTGTCCCATATTTCCGGCCCGCTGACGATTGCCGACGTGGCCGGTAAAACAGCCGAGCAGGGCTGGCAGAGTTATGTGGAGTTTCTCGCGCTGGTCAGCGTGAGCCTCGGCATCATGAACCTTCTGCCCGTGCCTGTTTTGGACGGCGGGCACTTGGTGTATTATAGTGTCGAATGGATTATGAGAAGGCCGCTGGGAGAGCGCGTGCAGCAGATGGGCATGCGCATCGGTTTGGCGTTGATGCTGATGCTGATGACGCTGGCTTTCTATAACGATATCAACCGTTTGTTTGGATAAACTATGAAATTGAACAAGATTGCTTCCACCTTAATGCTGTTAGGTCTGTCGCCGTTGGCCGCAGCCTTTACCATTCAGGACATCCGTGTCGAAGGTCTGCAACGCACCGAGCCCAGCACGGTGTTCAACTACCTGCCGGTGAAAGTCGGTGATAATTTTTCCGACGACATGGGCGAAGAAATCATCAAAACCCTTTATGCGACGGGCTTTTTCGATGATGTGCGCGTGGAAACGATGGGCAATCAGGTGCTGCTTACCGTGGTCGAGCGTCCCACCATTAGTAACGTCAACGTAACCGGAGCCAAAGTGCTGCCGGCCGATGCCATCAAGAAAAACCTGACAACCATGGGGTTGGCGCAATCGCAGCCGTTCAGCCAAGCCACGCTCAACCAAGTGGTTGAGAGCCTGCGTCAGGAATATTTGAACCGCGGCAGACAGTCGGTCAAAATCACACCCACCGTTACCAAACTTGCGCGTAACCGCGTGGATGTGAACATTGCCGTCGAAGAAGGCAAACCCACCAAAATCGTCGATATCGAATTCGAAGGCAACCAGCGTTTTTCCGACCGCCGTCTGATGCGTCAAATGCGTTTGAGCGAAGGCAATATGCTGTCTTGGCTGACCAAGTCCAACCGTTTCGAAGAAGAAAAATTCGCTCAGGATATGGAGCGTGTTACCGATTTCTACCACAACCGCGGCTATTTCGGTTTCCGCATCCTGAATACCGATATCCAAACCAACGAAGACAAAACCAAGCAAACCATCAAGGTAACCGTCGAAGAAGGCGAACGCTACCGTTGGGGTAAGGTCGCCATTGCCGGCGATACCCGCGAAGTGCCGATGGAAAGCCTGCAAAAACATCTGGATATGAAAGAAGGCCGCTGGTATGAGCGCCAGAAAATGATGGATGCGCTGCAGGCGATGCAGAATACCATGGGCAGCGCGGGTTATGCGTTCAGCGAAATCAATGTCGAACCGCGCCCGAACCCGCAAACCCAAACCGTGGATTTCGTGCTGCACGTCAATCCCGGCCGCAAGGTATATGTCAACGAAATCAACATTACCGGCAACAACAAAACCCGCGACGAAGTTGTCCGCCGCGAGCTGCGCCAGATGGAAGCCGCGCCCTATGACACTTCCAAACTGCAACGTTCCAAAGAACGCGTCGAATTGCTGGGCTATTTCGATGATGTGAAATTCGATGCCCAGCCGGTGCCGAACACGCCCGACCAAGTCGATTTGAACATGAGCGTCAAAGAACGTTCGACAGGTTCGCTCGATTTGAGTGCAGGCTGGGTGCAGGATACCGGTTTGGTGATGTCGGCCGGCGTGTCGCAGGATAACCTGTTCGGCACGGGCAAATCCGCATCTGCCCGCGTATCGCGCAGTAAAACCACCCAAAACGCATCTCTGTCGTTTACCGATCCCTATTTTACGCCCGACGGCGTGAGCTTGGGTTACGACCTTTACGGTAAGGTTTACGATCCGCGCAAATCGTCTTCCAGCACACAGGAATACAAAACCACTACTGCGGGCGCAGGCATCCGCATGGGTGTGCCGGTAACGGAATACGACCGTGTGAACTTCGGTTTGGGTGCGGAACACATGACCGTGCGCACCTTCGACGGCGCGCCGAAACGCTACCGCGAATTCATTACCCAACACGGCGGTCCGCAAGACGGCATTGGCCGCTTCAAAGGCTGGATTTACAAAGGCAACGTTGGCTGGGGACGCAACAAAACCGACAATGCCCTGTGGCCGACGCGCGGTTATACCACCAACGTCAATGCCGAAATCGGTTTGCCCGGCAGCAAGCTGAAATACTATACGTTAACCCACAACCAAAACTGGTTCTTCCCGCTCTCGAAAAACTTCACCCTGATGCTGGGCGGCGAAGTGGGTTACGGTAACGGCTACGGCAAAGAAAAAACCATGCCGTTCTTTGAAAACTTCTACGGCGGCGGTTTGGGTTCGGTACGTGGCTTCGAAAGCGGCACGCTCGGTCCCAAAGTGTATGACCAATACGGAGATGTGGTCAGCTACGGCGGTAATAAAAAAGCCAACGCCACCGCAGAACTGTTGTTCCCCTTCCCGGGCGTGAAAGACTCGCGTACCGTGCGCCTGAGCGTGTTCGCCGATGCAGGCAGTGTGTGGGACGGCAAAACTTATGATGACAGCAGCAGCGACCGTCTCCGCGACGGCGGCGGCGTACAGAATGTTTACGGACAAGGCACAACGCATAAATCGACCTTCAAGGAAGAGCTGCGCTACTCCACTGGTGCAGCCGTTACATGGCTCTCGCCGCTGGGGCCGATGAAGTTCAGTTACGCGCATCCGCTGAAGAAAAAACACGGCGACGAAATCCAGCGTTTCCAATTCCAGTTGGGCACCACGTTCTAATTGGCGGCAGTCCGACCGTTAGGCCGTCTGAAAAGGTTTTTCAGACGGCCTGAAGCCTTAGTTGGCACGGGAAGAAACTTCTGGCGGGCAGGATGCCTGCAAACCGTTGGAAAACAGGTGGTTAAGAAACATCGAAACACAATAAGGAAAAATCATGAAAAAAATCCCGACGGCGTTCGGCTGGTGTATGGCCGCTGTGTTGGGTTTGGGGCCGGTTACCCAAGCGCAGGCGGCGGAAGCCGTGCAGAAACTCGGCTTCATCAATACCGAACGCGTGTATCAGGAAGTGAAACAGGCGCAAAACATTCAGAAAACGCTGGACAAAGAGTTTGGCAAACGCCAGAAAGAGCTGCAAAAAATCCAACAGGAAGGCATGGAGCTCGAGAAAAAACTTGCTTCCGGCAAACTGCACGGCGCGGAACGCGACAAAGTCGGCAAGAAATGGGCTGATTTGGTGAAAACCTTCCGCGACCGCCAAGCCGCGTTTGCCGAAGAATACAGCCTGCGCCGCAACGAAGAATTCGCCGCGCTCCAACAAAACGCCAACCGCGTGATTGTGGAATTGGCCAAGCGTGAAGGCTACGACCTGATTCTGAAAGACGTTATCTATGTCAACAGAAAATACGACATCACAGACAGCGTAATCAAAGCCATGAATGCCCGCTGATGTTTTCAGACGGCCTTACGGCAGCAGTTGCGTTTCCGTTGGCCGCGATGAAAAGCAGGCGGGCATCCGCCGTTTCAGTAAAACTCCGGGCCGTCTGAATCAGCATCCAAATCCGGTTTACCCTATGACCAAGCAAACCTACACTTTATCCCGCATCGTCGCCGAACTCGGCGGCGAAATGCGCGGCAGCGACATCGAAATCGCCGCAGTCAAGCCGCTGGCCGAAGCCCGGGCGGAACACATCGGCTTTTTGGCCAACCCGAAATACAAAAGCGAAGTGCATGACAGTAAAGCGGGCGCGGTGATTGTGTCGCCGAAAGCGGCAGATGAATTTTCCGGCCGCAACCTGATTGTCGCAGCAGACCCCTATCTCTATTTTGCCAAAGTCGCGCGGCTGTTTTCCCCGATTCAGACGGCCTCTGCGGGCGTGCATCCCACCGCCGTTGTCGAACCTTCCGCCACCGTGCCGGCAAGTTGCGAAATCGGCGCAAACGCCTATATCGGTGCGGATACCGTGCTGGGCGAAGGCTGCCGCATTCTGGCCAATGCCGTGGTGGAACACGGCTGTACATTGGGCGACGAAACCGTCATTCATCCCAACGCCGTGATTTACCACGGCTGCACGCTCGGCAAACGCGTCGAAATCCATTCCGGCGCAGTCATCGGTGCCGACGGCTTCGGACTGGCCTTTGCCGGCGATTCGTGGTTCAAAATCCCGCAAACCGGCGCGGTAACGCTTGGCGACGATGTGGAAATCGGCTCCAACAGCAATATCGACCGCGGTGCGATGAGCGACACCACCGTCGGCAACGGCACCAAAATCGACAACCAGGTACAAATCGGCCACAACTGCAAAATCGGCAGCCATACCGTCATCGCCGCCAAAACAGGCATTTCCGGCAGCGTGACCATCGGCAGCTACTGCATCATCGGCGGCGGTGTCGGCACGGTCGGCCACATCGAAATCGCCGACAAAACCACCATCGGCGGCGGCACGTCCGTTACCCACAGCATCAAGGAAAGCGGGCAGCACATCGCCGGCCCGTTCCCGATGCAGCCTTACAAAGAGTGGGCGAAAAACACCGCCCATATCCGCCACCTGAGCGAAATGAACAGGCGCATCAAAGAGCTTGAAAAAACATTAAATATCCAATCTATTGAAAAATAACAAGGAATATTCATGGAAATCCAACTCCCCATCGAATCCAAAGACATCTGCAAAATCCTGCCCCACCGTTATCCCTTCCTGCTGATTGACCGCGTTACCGCCGTCGAACCGGGTAAAACGCTCGACGGCTACAAAAACGTTACTTTCGACGAACATTTCTTCCAAGGCCATTTCCCCGAACATCCCGTGATGCCCGGCGTGCTGATTATCGAAGCCATGGCGCAGGCCTGCGGCGTGCTGGCCGTGTTCACACAGGGCAACAGCGAACGGCGCGAAAACGAAATCACCCTGTTCGCAGGCTTGGACAACGTGCGCTTCAAACGTCAGGTCATTCCCGGCGACCGTCTCGATTTCCATGTGGAACTGCTGAACTACAAACGCGGCATCGGCAAATTCCAAGCCACCGCCACCGTTGACGGCCAGCTTGCCGCCGAAGCCGTGATTATGTGCGCCCAAAGGATTGTCGAGTAATAAAAGGCCGTCTGAACAATTCAGACGGCCCCAACAGGAAGAACGAATGACCCTTATCCATCCCACCGCCGTGATTGATCCCAAAGCCGAACTGGACAGCAGCGTCAAAGTCGGCGCGTACACCGTTATCGGCGGGAATGCACAGATCGGCGCGGGCACCGAAATCGGCCCGCACGCCGTGATCGAAGGCCATACCGTCATCGGCGAAAACAACCGCATTTTCCAGTTTGCCAGTCTCGGCGCACAGCCGCAGGACAAAAAATGGAAAGGCGAACCGACCCGCCTGATTATCGGCAACGGCAACACCATCCGCGAATTCACCACCTTCAACACCGGTACGGTAACCGGCATCGGCGAAACCCGCGTCGGCGACGACAACTGGATCATGGCCTACTGCCACCTTGCCCACGACTGTGTGGTCGGCAGCCACACCATTTTCGCCAACAACGCATCGCTGGCCGGCCACGTTACCATCGGCGATTACGTCGTACTCGGCGGCTACACGCTGGTGTTCCAGTTCTGCACCATCGGCAATTACGCCATGACCGCCTTTTCCGCCGGCGTACACAAAGACGTGCCGCCGTACTTCATGGCCGCGGGCTACCGCGCCGAACCGGCAGGCATCAACAGCGAAGGCATGCGCCGCAACGGTTTTACCGCCGAGCAAATCGCCAATGTCAAAGACGTTTACAAAACCGTTTACCTGCGCGATTTGCCGTTTGAAGAAGCCAAAGCCGATATTCTCAAACGTGCCGAAACGCTGCCGGAACTGGCGGTGTTCAAAGAATTCTTCGAACATTCTTCATCGCGCGGCATTATCCGCTAGCGGTTGCAATTGGAAAGCAGGCCGTCTGAAAAGTTTTCAGACGGCCTGCTTTGTTTGTCGGTTTCCAGATGTGGGAAACGGCAGAATGTTATATCTCAGACGGCATGATTGAGTGCCGTCATTCCTGCCTATACGGGAATGACGAAAGGTATAGCAAATAAACTTATTTATCGATACACACCTGAAACAGCCAATCCACATCCGTAATTCGCAGCCGATTCCTAACACCTTTAATCCAAGCCCACTTTTTCTCTATCTGATTCAGATCGGGGCTATAAGGTGGAAGCCA
>NZ_JBHCJY010000034.1:0-5760 GCF_041804105.1 Neisseria sp. | reverse complement strand
GTATCCGCTACGATTCCGAATACGGCTTGGGCGGGCGCGTGGCATACGATTACCGCGCCCGCCGAATCGCTCCATGCCGTTTTCAGCGATTTGATGTCCAAACGGTGGCCGTTGCCTGCCGTAAAGGCATAGGCCGTCTGAACGCGCTCGGCGTAAACGGTCTGCTTTTCCAAACTGCGGCCGACGCTGATTCTGCCCGTTTCCAAACGGTCAACCGCCGCATCAAACGGCAGGCTCACGCTTTGCGGCAGCTTCGGCGGCGTTTTTTCCTTGGGCGGGGTCGGCTTCGTAACCACGGCGATGTCGCCTGCCACCAGTTCGGTGATGTGCAGGCGCGGCTGCATCAATTCTTCGGGCTTCCATTTGAAGCGCAGTTTGGAAATGTGGATGTCGCTGCCTTCGGTGGCGATTTTCCAGCCTTCGCCGCTAAAACCTTTCCACAGCGTGCCTTTGAGCGTTTTCGACGTGATGTCCACCTTAAACCACGACGGGATTTTGTACAGCCCGAACCGCAGTCCCGACTCCGTTCCCGCAAGCCAGTACACCGCCCCTGCCAACAACGCCAGCAGCAAAACCAATACAAACAGCAAAACCCGCAACCAGCGGAAACGCCGCTTGGGCGGGTTTTCAGACGGCCTTTGCGGCTGCTCTGGAACAATCGGGATAACGGTGTGTTGCGTCATAACGGTCGGGATATCGGTTGCAGATGCGGGTGCGGAATACGGTCGGTACGGACAAGGCCGTCTGAAAACATCAGGTTCGGGCGGGTTCGGCCGTTTTCAAGCGGACTATCCGCCGAGCGGGTTTTCAGACGGCATTTGTGCGGCGGCTTCCTGCGCCCAGGCCATGGTTTCGGCAAAGGCGGGACGCGCCAGATGTTTGGCGGCGTAGCGTTGCAGCACGTCGTTTTCGTCGGCGGGCAGGATGTTCCAATTGCGCGTGAAATGCAGAATCAGCGCGGCGTAATACAAATCCAAAGCCGTAAAACGGTTGCCGACGATGTAGTCGCGGTTTTGCAGGCGGTCGCGCAGGGTATTCCACGCGGTGTCGAAATCGCCGTAGCCGATTTGCCTGCGGCATTCGGGCGTGTCCACGGGCAGGTTGTGCATTTTGTTGAAACCCGCGTATTCCAAGTGCAGCGACAGACACAGCCAGCGGTAGTATTCGCCGCGTTCCGCCGTGCCGGAAGCGGGAATCAGGTTTTTCTCGGGAAACTGCTCCGCCAGAAAAGTCAGGATGGCGGCGGCTTCGGTCAGCAGCGTGTCGCCGAATTTGAGCGCGGGAACCTGCCCCTGCGGATTGACGGCCAGATAATCGGCGGATTTGATTTGCGCGCCGAACTGGACGGGCACGACGGAATAATCCGCGCCGCATTCTTTCAGCATCCACACGACATATGTGCCGCGCGAAAGGGGATGGGTGTAGAGCGTGATGTCTGTCATGCTGCGTTGCCTTCCTTTAAATATATAGCCGGACAAAACGGGCCGGGCGGTGCATCCGCCGTTTTTTCAGACGGCATGGAACGGCTTAAAAACGCGTACCCAAGCTGATGTGCCAGCGCAGTTTTTTGTCGTGGTGGCCGTAGGCCACGTCGAATGCGAACGGGGCGACGGGGCTGAACCAGCGCACGCCCAAGCCCGTGCCGTGTTTGATGCTCATGCGTTTGAAGTTGCCGGCGGCATCGCCCATGTCGTGGAACACCGCGCCCGACCAGCTTTTCGCCACGGGAAACTGGTATTCCAAACTGGCGACGGCCACGGCCCGTTCGGGCAGGACGGAATCATTGGGGCCTGCCAAGCCGATGCTGTCCAACTCGTAACCGCGGATGCTGGATGCGCCGCCGGTGCGGAACATCAGGCTGGACGGTACTTCTTCGCCTTCTTTGGCGTAAACGTAACCGACTTGGCCGCGGGCGATAAACGTACCGATTTTTTTGTTTTCGGGCGTATAGAAATAACCCGCGCGGGCATTGGCGCGCGCCATGGCGGTGGACGACAGCACGCTGCCCAAGGTGCTGCCGATTTTGCCGTCGAGATAATAGCCGTTTTCGGGACGCAGCTCGGTGTCGATGTTTTGCCGTTTCCACGATGCGGTGAGCATGGTGGCGTGGCTGCGGCCCAAATCGTAGTTGGTGTCGGGGACTTTGCGGTCTTCGGTAATGAATTCCACGCCCAGCCGCGATTCGATGTCGTTGCGGTCGCGCACGCGCCAAACGCCTGTGGACAGCGCGCGTTTTTCAAGGTTTTGCGTGGTGGAACGGGTATAGGAAACGTTGCTGGTCAGGTAGTGGCCGCTGGCTTTGCGCGGCTGGCTGATACCGGCGGCAAGGGTGGTTTCGTATTTGTCCATGTCCCACACCACCGAACCGATGTAGCCGCGGTTGAACAGGTTGTAGTAATCGTATGCCACGCGCCCGCCCAAGCCGTATTCGGAATCGTAGCGGATACCGGTTTCGAGCTTGTGTTTTTTCACTTCGGTAACGGCCACTTTCACGGGCACGCGGTCGCCCTGCATATTGGCGAAATCGGCCTGCACCGATGCGCCCGAATAATGGCCGTTCTGCTCCAACGCCTGCTGGAAGTCGAGCAGCAAATCCAAATCGTAGGGCGATCCGGGCTGGAAACGCGCCAAACCGCGCGCCACTTTTTCCGAATAACGCTCCGTGCCGGTAACGGTAACGTCGCCGAAATACACGGGTTTGTTGCTTTCCACCACCACGTTCAAATCGGCCTTGTTGGTGTTCGGGTCGATGGTGGCCTTTGTGGACGACAGCTTCGCCAACGGGTATTTCTTGCGGGTCACGGCCGACAATACCGAAGTTTTGCTGGTGCCCCAGTTGTCTTGGTCGAAATCGCTGCCGACGGGCTGCTCCCAGTTTTCCATCGCGTTTTTATAGTATTCGGCGACATTGCCGTCTGAAAGCACGTCGCCCAGAATCGCCACGCTGACATTGTCGACTTTGGTACGCACCCCCGGGGTTACGCTGACCGTGTAGCCGTTGCCGTTGGGCGCGATGCCCGCCTGAGCGTTGAAATAGCCTTTGGTGCTCAGCATGGTTTTGACGTTGTCGACGGTTTCTTCCGCCAGAAAGTCCACCTGCTCCTTATCCAGGGCTTCTTCGCGCTGCTGGGCAAGCAGCGGCAGGTGTTCTTCCAGCATTTCTTTGATTTCCCCGCCCTTGTCGCCGCTCACGCGAATTTCCACCGGAAAACGCGGCTCGAGTCTGCCCGATTCTTCTTTCGCGGCTTTTTCGCGCGCTTCTTTCGGAATGGGAACGTATTCCGATGCCGATACCAAAGGCGAATAGCCGCCGCCGGAAGACGTTTCGACGGCATCGGCGGCGAAAGCGCGCGTACAGGCGAGCGCAAGCGTGGTCAGCAGAATCGGCGGCGTGGTTTTCTTCATCGGGACGGCAGATTGGGAAAAATAACGGTACGGCGCATTCTAACATTATTTTCAACGGCTTTCAGACGGCCTCAAGCGTAAAGGCCGTCTGAAAACGCATTTTGAAACCGCCGCCGCCGTTTTCCGACATCCTGCCTTTCCGTAACGGCGGCCGGATAATCCCGTCTGAAAACACGGCATACGGGGCAATTCGGCATGGTCGGAGCCGTCTGTACCGGATATGAAGATACGGCGGATTAACAGGCCGTCTGAAACGGTTCCGCGTTTTCAGACGGCCTTGCCCGCCGCAGAAGTTTAAACTACCACCCGCCGGATATTTTCCCTTAGAATAAGCCCTTCCTGCCGAAGCCGATGAGAAAGGATCGCGTCATGCAGCCGACTTTATATTTGGTCAACCACATCGTCACCAATAATTTCAACGACCCCGACATCCTGCAGAAATTCAACCGTTTGTGGCAGGAGTCATCCCACCTGTTTGCCGGCGGGAACGCCGTTTACGGCGTCTACCACAACTATCGGTCCGACTACAAAGGCGACTATACCTGCAGCACGGCCACCGAAACCGTTCAAGAAAAAGCCGACGTGCTGACACCGCCGGAAACGGATTACAGGATTTTCCCCTGTACGCGGGAAACCGTACCGCAAACCTGGCAGCAGATTTGGCAGCTCGAAGAAAACGGCGGCCTGAGCCGTGCCTATCAGGCGGATTATGAAAAATATTGTGCCGACGGTTCGGTGGAAATCCACATCGGACTGAAAGCGCAGTAAACCGGCCGTTTGGCGCATCCCCGACACTCATGCCGTCTGAAAACTTCAGGCCGCCGCCGCAAACGATACTTTACAAACCTAAAACGCAAAGGATTCTTTTATGGAAACCAGCAACCCGCTGCTGAACGCGGTACACCGCATCAGCCTTGTCAAACAGATTGCCGTGGGGCTGCTGCTGGGCATCCTGTTCGCATGGATGGCACCGGAAGCGGCAAAAGCCACGGGGCTTTTGGGCAGCCTGTTCGTCGGCGCGCTCAAAGCCGTCGCACCTGTATTGGTGTTTGTACTGGTGCTCTCTGCGATTACCCAACACCAGAAAGGCAACGAAGCCCACATCAAACCGATTCTGGTGCTGTATTTCTTCGGCACGTTCGCCGCCGCCGTAACCGCCGTGGTTGCCAGCTTCGCCTTTCCCACCAGCCTCGTGCTCGTACAGGCCGAAGCCGTCGATGCCGCCCCGCCCTCGGGCATTGCCGAAGTGATGAAAACCCTGCTGCTCAAGCTCGTGGCCAACCCCATCGGCGCGATTGCGGATGCCAACTACATCGGCATTCTCGCATGGGCGCTGATATTGGGTTTCGCGTTTCGCGGCGCATCCGACAATACCCGCAGCATCATTGCCGATTCCGCCGAAGCCGTTTCCACGGTGGTGCGCTGGGTCATCCGCTTCGCCCCGCTGGGCATTTTCGGACTGGTGGCTTCCACCATCGCCGAAACCGGTTTCAACGCCCTGCTCGTCTATCTGCGCCTGCTGGCGGTGCTGCTCGGCAGCATGGCTTTCATCGCTCTGGTGGTCAACCCGCTGATTGTTTGGTGGAAAATCCGCCGCAACCCCTATCCGCTGGTGTTTACCTGCCTGCGCGAAAGCGGCGTAACCGCATTCTTCACCCGCTCGTCCGCCGCCAACATCCCCGTCAACATGGCTTTGGCGAAAAAGCTCAACCTGCATGAAGACACCTACTCCATCTCGATTCCGCTGGGCGCCACCATCAACATGGCGGGTGCGGCGATTACCATCACCGTCTTGTCGATGGCCGCCGCCTACACGCTGAACATTCCCGTCGATTTCATGACCGCCGTACTGCTGAGCCTGGTGGCCACCGTCAGCGCCGCCGGCGCATCGGGCGTGGCGGGCGGTTCGCTGCTGCTGATACCGCTTGCGTGCAGCCTGTTCAACGTCCCCAACGACGTGGCCATGCAGGTGGTGGCCGTCGGCTTCATCATCGGCGTGGTGCAGGATTCTGCTGAAACCGCGCTCAATTCGTCCACCGACGTACTCTTCACCGCTGCAGCCGACTACGGCCGCACACGGAAGGAAGGGCAGGTTTAAATCTGCCTGCCGGACAAATATTGCAATAGCAAAAGGCCGTCTGAAAAACAGTTTTCAGACGGCCTTAGGTTTTTCTTTTTGGCTGTGCTTAGATATGCGTTGATGCTTGATTTATCGTTATAGCAAATAAACATATTATTCGATACAATTCCACCATGGCCTATTCACAAGACTTCAAACAACTCGTGCTCAAAAAACTCCGTCAAGGATGGACGATTCGTAGAGCCGCAAAAGAATTCGGCATCGCCATCTCCACC
>NZ_JBHCJY010000033.1:0-9917 GCF_041804105.1 Neisseria sp. | reverse complement strand
GTTGAAACCGAATGTCTTGGTGATGGACGAACCGACCAACCACATGGATATGGAAAGCATCGAATCGCTGAACATGGCCTTGGAAAAATACAACGGCACGCTGATTTTCGTCTCGCACGACCGCCAGTTTGTTTCATCGCTCGCCACCCAAATCATCGAGTTGGATGGCAAAGGCGGCTACGAACATTACTTGGGTGATTACGAAAGCTATTTGGAGAAAAAAGGCTTGGTTTGATGTTGCATGAATCAGGTTGAAATTTGAAAGGCCGTCTGAAAAGCGAATCTGCTTTTCAGACGGCCTTAAATTATTTTGGACTATTCTGGTGATGCCCTATCATTTCAGTGTTTCCGACACGAAAACGGTTTGCATGAGTGCATCAGGGACATCAATGCCCGATCTACCGCTTAAGGATTACAGTGATGAAATCAACAGCTACATTCATTTTATTTTTTTCTGTTTTGTTTTCCCCGTTGTCCTATGCTGAAAGTTATTCTAAGGAATATCTTTCATGCATAGATAATTCGGGTGGTGTAACAGCTGCTCTGCTGGGTTGCATTGCCGATGAAACGGATTACCAAGATAAAAGGTTGAACGCAGCATATCAAAAAGCCATGCGGACTTTGCCTGCAAATGAGAAGCAAGTTTTACGCACAAAATAAAGGGCTTGGATTAAATCGCGCGATGAAAAAGTAAAATCCATTATCGGCGGCGGTACCAGCCTTGATGTCAACCAATCTTCAAGCTATTTGG
Organism: Neisseria sp.; assembly: GCF_041804105.1. GTDB lineage: Bacteria > Pseudomonadota > Gammaproteobacteria > Burkholderiales > Neisseriaceae > Neisseria. The sequence continues at coordinate 9,166 of NZ_JBHCJY010000033.1, read as the reverse complement.
AAGAAACCATGAAACGGGCTGAAGAATTGGAATCTGTATATACATATTAGGCCGGCACTTGGCAATATTGTTGCCGGATTGCCGAACAAAAGGCGGTGTTTGTCCGAAAATGTGTGTGATACAAGCCGCCAAAAGGCCGTCTGAAAAACTTTTCAGACGGCCTTTAATGTTGCGGTTTATTCTCCGACTTCTTTGCTTGCCGATTCGCGGACCTTTTCGGCTGCGCTTTCAATATCGGCTTGGCTGACATCTTGCGTCTGAACGGTTTCAGACGGCCTGTCGTCGGCAGCGGCATGATTGGTGACGGCGGGTTGCGGCTCGGCAGCAGGAGCTTCCAGCGGCAGGCGGGCCAAAACGGTGCTGACACCGGTTACTTTGTCGCCGATGGATACCAGCGGCTGCGCATCAACAGGCAGGTATAAATCCACTCGGGAACCGAAACGGATAAAGCCGTATCGTTCGCCGCGACGCAGCCGTTCGCCGTTTTTCGCATAGCAGAGAATGCGCCGAGCCACCAGGCCGGCAACCTGCACGAAAGTAATTTCACGGCCGCTTGCCGTGGTCAGCAATACGGCGTTGCGCTCGTTTTCGGTACTGGCTTTGTCGAGATCGGCATTGAGAAATTTGCCTTTGTTGTATTCGATGGCGGTAATCACGCCGTCTGCGGGCGATTTTTGCGAATGGACGTTGAAAACGTTCATAAATACGCTGATTTTCAGCGATTCGGTTTTACGGTAGGGATCTTCGGCGCGTTCCACCACCACAATCCGCCCGTCAACAGGGCTGAGTATCGCATCCGCCTGTTCGGGTACGTCTCTGGCAGGGTCGCGGAAAAATTGCAGGGCAAAAGCGGTAAACAGCCAGAAAGGCAGCGACCACCAGCCGCAGCAGGCCGAGAAAACCAGCGCGAGCAGTAGTCCGCCGCCGATAAACGGCCACCCTTCGCGGGCGATAATCGGGTGGGGGTAAAAACGGTTCATGGGATGTCCTTTTAAATACAGCGGAAATGACGGCGATTATAGCCGATTCGTTACGGCTTGGGGCGGCGGGCTAAAAAGGCCGTCTGAAAACGGGTTCAGACGGCCTTTGGATTGCGCTGCCTTATTTGGCGCTTACAAAACGGACATTCGAGGTAATGATCGGTTTTACCGCCCTCATGCTGCCGCGCGGATAGGTTTCGACACGGACTGCGGTATTGATGCGGGAAACGCTGCTGCCTTTGCGGGTGATGATGCTTTTGACCGTATTGCCTTTGCGGGTCGTGAAATTGTGTACGCTGCGTTCTACTTCCTCGTCAGGCTGTACTGCGGGTTGAACAGGTTCGGCAACTTCGGATTTGACCGTTTCAACTTGAACAGGTTCGACAGTTTCAATTTTCGCCGTTTCAACTTGAACAGGTTCGGCAGCTTCGATTTTGGCGGCTTCAGCTTGAACGGGTTCGACAGTTTCAATTCTTGCTGTTTCAACTTGTACGGGCTCGGCAGCTTCTGATTTGACCGTTTCAACTTGAACGGGCTCGACAGCTGCGATTTTGGCCGCTTCAGCTTGAACAGGTTCGGCAGCTTCGACTTTTGCCGTTTCAGCGTGAACAGGTTCGGCAACTTCGATTTTGGCCGCTTCAGCTTGAACAGGTTCGGCAGCTTCGACGTTGACCGTTTCAACTTGAATAGGTTCGACAGTTTTAACTTTCGCTGTTTCGACTTGAACGGGTTCAGTAGCTTCGACTTTAGGCGTTTCAATTTGAACGGATTCGGCAACTTCCGCCTTTACGCTTTCCGCTTGGGCGGATACCGTACCTGCCGCGGCAACGGTTTCCGATATCGTATTGCGGGCGATTTGGATGCCGTGGCGGCGGTCGCTGCGGATCAGGCGTTCGGCTTGTGCACGCAAATCAAATGCAGCGGTTTCGGTCTCGGCGGTTTGGGCGGCGGGTTCTGCTTGGGCCGTCTGAACGGGCGGTACTGCTGCAACAGGGCTTTTTGCAGGGGCTGCGGCCGCCGCTGCGGACGAGGGCTGCCGTTCTTCGGGGATTTGTCGAGTTTCGGCTTCGGCGGCGGTGCGAACGACGCGGGTTGCAGCGTGGTCTTTGCGGATAAGGTTCTGCGCTTTCTCACGCAGGCTGCCTGCTTGGGCAGCTTCGGCTTCTCCCTCTTCCCGAAAGTGCGCAGCGTCGGTACGGCTGCGCTCCTTGAATGTCTTGACGGTGGTTGCGATTTCCTGTGACAGGTGGTCTATATGGTCGGTTTGGGATTCTTCGTGGTAAACCAGCGGACTGATTTCCGACGGGATGCCGGTATTGCCGATGATTCTTTCAAGGCGCATGCCGATAACCGATTTCGACACGCTTTTGGCAACGCTGATGTCTTCCAGCGCAACGTCGATTTTGCCGTCGAGTTTTTCCAAAGCATGACCGATGCGGTAATACACCGTCCAGCGTTTTTGGCGGACTTGGTCGCGGCTGTCTTCGGGGTGCGCGGCATCCAGAGTAAGAAAACCGCTTTTGCCGTTGTGGGTCATGCGCAGTTTGATCTGCTGCAACATCGTTTTACCGTCGTTTTCCGAATCCATGTAATCATAAAGATTGCGCAATAACAGTAAAATTTTGTCAAAAGCCCCCAGCGCGGCCAAACCGGTTTCCGACGGTTGCGGCCGGTAAACCAGTTTCGAAATTCTGGCACTTAATAAGTTATTCATTTTTATGTAAATTCCTTTCCAAACAATGTTTGCGGCAGTATCCTGCTTCTAGGTTCGTCATAGTGCCTTGTAATTCATGGTTAATCAAATCACTATTAACAGCCAATATAGTGCAAAAAGGAATTTATCAGCTTGGAAAATAAAGCTTTATAAACAGTATGGATAGCCGTGTTTACGGTTTGGCCACTGCGGAGGAACAGGTTTCAGACGGCCTTAAATCTCCCAAATCCAGCGTTCCTGCGTTTCTTCTGTCTGCCTGCCGTTTTTGCGGTAACTGCCCGGCGTTTCGCCGTAGTATTTTTTAAATGCTTTGCCGAAATGCGTTTCTGATTGGAAGCCTGATGACAACGCCACGGACAACACGGATTCGTTACTTTGCCGCAGCATCAGCGCGGCCTGCTGCAAACGGATGCGGTTGACGAACGCATGGGGGCTGGTACCGGTGTGCCGTTTGAACAGCCGCATCAGTTGGGCACGCGAAAGGTTGGCACGGGCGGCCATGTCTTCCACTTTCCAAGTTTTTTCGGGTGCGTTGAGCACATCCTGTATCAGCGGGTTCAAACGCGGATTGCGCCAACCGCTCAACAGGCCTTCGGGCAGTTCGACACGGCTTTGGTCGAGATAGGCGCGGAGAATCTGTACCAGCAGTACGGATGCGAGCGCATCCACCACCGCTTCCGAGCCGTGCTGCGGCGATGCGGCTTCCGCTTTCAGCAATGCGGCCAAATGTATCAGCCCGCTCCCGTTCATATCGAGCAGCAGCATTTCAGGCAGGCTGTCCATCAAGTCGGCATGGCGGTCGTACTCGAAACGTGCGCAGAAAAGATTCAGACGGCCTTCTTCGGCACCTGTGCTTTCGTTCACGATAAACGCACCGTTGCGGCTGCGCTGCGGTACGTCGCCGCTGTTGTCGCAGGTTGCCGAGCTGCTGAGGATGTGTTCGGCCGAACGCGGAAAAAACACCACATCGCCGGCCTGAAGCTGCCGGATTCCTTCCGCACTCTGCATAAAACCGGAGCCTTCGGTCACGACATGCGCAACGCCCTGCCCGCGGCCTGCGGCGTGGCGCACATACCAATTGCCCTGAAAACGGCACATCACGTCCACGCTGCCGCGCAACTGTGCCAACGAAACCAGCCTGTTTAAAATATCCATGGTTTTTTTGCCATAAAGTGAGATTTTTTGCAGATTATATCCGTTGTATTGTTGCAATAATAACAGTGTTCCCATCCTATATGAAAGACCACGCCATGTTTCAAAATTGGCCCGAACACACCGCCCATGTGAAAAAATCTTTTGGCGAACTGGGTAAAAAACATCCGAAAATGCTGCAAGCCTACGGTGCGCTCGAACAGGCCGCCGCTGCCGAAGCACTCGATGCGAAAACCCGCGAACTGATTGCCATCGCCGTGGCCATTACCACCCGTTGCGAAAGCTGCATCAGCGTCCATGCCGAAGCCGCCGCTAAAGCGGGTGCCACCGAAAGCGAAATCGCCGGTGCATTGGCCACCGCCATTTCCTTGAACGCCGGTGCCGCCTATACCTATGCCCTGCGTGCGTTGGAAGCAGTTGAAAGCCAGCGCGGATAATGCGCAAAGGCCGTCTGAAAAACGGTTTTCAGACGGCCTGAATCTGTCCGCGTGATATGAAGACCGCTTGGCAGAACCGGTTTATTTTGAACAACTGACTAAACCAAAGCCTTCCGTCTGTTTCCCGACACAGGACTACAATACGGCTTTATCGATACCCGTCGCAGGCCGTCTGAAAAAACCGTTATTTTCTACTCCCTAACCGCCTGCATTTGTTGAAAGGAAAAACCATGAAAAAACTGTTGCATACCGCTCTGATTGCCGCTGCTCTGGCTTCGCCCCTTAGCGTCGGTGCCGTTTCGCCGAAGCCTGCGGAAAAAACTGCTGCACAGCCTGCCAAAGCCAAAGGCGTTTGGATTGACGTGCGCACGCCCGAAGAATTCAAACAGGGCCATCTGAAAGGCACGCTTAACATTCCCGCCGACCAAATCGCCGCGAAAATCGCCGCCGTCAGCCCCGACAAAAAAGCCCCCGTCAACCTTTACTGCCGCAGCGGCCGCCGTGCCGAAGTTGCCTTGCAGGAATTGAAAAAAATGGGCTATACAAACGTAACCAACCACGGCGGTTATGAAGACCTGCTGAAAAAAGGCTTGAAATAAGCAGAACGGCGGATTGTATTCCGCCGTTGGGTTTTTCCGTTTCTCTGCAAAAGGCAATATCACTGCGGAAAAAAAGGCCGTCTGAAATTCAGACGGCCACAATACACTACGGGAAAACACGATGAATCAGGGTTTGGCAGAAGCCATGTCTTGAACCGGCTTGGCAGGTTCGGTTTTGAATTTCGCGCCCAGCAGGTTTTCTTTGCTGAACGTGCGGGAAAGTTCGGGCGAATTCTGGATATGGTAGAGACCGCCGACAAACAGGGCTGCCACGATGAAAGCTGAAATACGCATCACAAATTCCTTCCAAAAAAATGTGCGGCAAAACGGGATGGCGTAAATGTAATGCAATTACGCTATGTTCATGAAAATTTCGCCCCGATGGTCAGGCAGCAATCCGAACGGCAAAATACTAACTAAGATGACTGTATAAGCCACACGACAGGAAAGACCGTCTGAAAAATGTTTTCAGACGGTCTTTTCTTTTGGGGTAACCGAATAATTACTTGGGCGCGCGGAATGCTTGGTGGCACTCTTTGCAGCTTGCGCCGACTTCGCCGTATGCCGCTTTGATTTCTTCCAAGTTTCCGGCTTGTGCCTTGGCATTCAGATTTTCAACGGCGGCGCGGAATTTGTCTTCCACCGCTTTGTATTCTGCCGGTTTTTCCCAAATGGCGGGCAGGGCATCGCCGTTACCGTTGGGGTCGTTTTGGAAGTATTGGAACGGCTTTTGGCTTTCCTGTGCAAAGGCAGCGGCAGCGGCTTTGAATTTTTCCGCTTCGTACGTCTCTTCGCCTTTAACCATTTTGCCCATGGTCGTGAAATTGGGCATCATGGATTTGAACGATGCGGTGCGGTTTTCCGAAATCGAACCTTTGGCGGCACCTGAACCGGAATTTCCGCCGCAGGCGCCCAAAAGCAGTGCCGCCGAGAGTGCGGCCAAAATGGAAAGAGAGTTGGTTTGCATGGTTTTGTGTCCTTTTGACTGTGTTTTTAATGATATGATGCAGCATAAAGCACAGTAATTTTATCATAGCCTGAAACCATATTTTGAAAAACGCAAGGAGAATGCAATGACCATCCTGATTACCGGTGCTTCCGCAGGATTCGGCGAAGCCATGTGCCGTGCCTTTGTAAAAGCAGGTTACCGCGTTATCGGCGCAGCCCGCCGTCTGGACAAACTCGAAGCACTGCATACCGAACTCGACAGCCGTTTCCATCCGCTTGAAATGGATGTGGCCGACAAGGCATCGGTGGATGCCGCCCTGCAAAGCCTACCGCCCGAATTTGCCGACATCGACTGCCTGATCAACAATGCCGGCTTGGCCTTGGGTTTGGACGGAGCGGACAAAGCCGATTTTTCCGACTGGGAAACCATGATTCACACCAACATCATCGGTCTGACCTATCTTACCCGCAAAATCCTGCCGCAGATGGTGGCGAAAAAACAGGGCTACATCATCAATTTGGGTTCGATTGCCGGTAACTGGCCGTATCCCGGCGGCAATGTTTACGGAGCAACGAAAGCCTTTGTGCGCCAGTTTTCACTCAACCTCCGCGCCGACTTGGCCGGAACGAACGTGCGCGTTACCAATATCGAACCGGGTTTGTGCGGCGGTACGGAGTTTTCCAACGTCCGTTTCAAAGGTGATGATGGACGGGCGGCCAAGCTGTATGAAAACGTCGAATTCATTCGTCCCGAAGATATTGCCGACACGGCATTATGGCTTTACCAGCGCCCTGCGCACATGAATGTAAACAGCATCGAAATCATGCCCGTGGCCCAGAGTTTCGGCGCATTGCCCGTCCACCGCAACGCCCCCGTTCCTGCTGTCGCCACGCAGGATTTCGACCGGCAGAGCATATCGCTGTTCCAGAGAATCAAAGCCTGGTTTAAATAAGGTTTGGCCGGTATGCAGGCCGTCTGAAAAATGCTTTTCAGACGGCCTTGCTTTGTTATAATCCCCTCAACAAAGGCCGTCTGAAAGACACGACATGAAGAATTTCAAACAGAAAATCCTTGAACAGGCCAAGCGCAACGGGGTGCAGGTAACTGCTTTGCGCGAGCAGGTTTTGGACATTGTTTTGCAGCAGACGGGGGTGATCAAAGCCTACAACGTTTTATCGCACATGCAGCAGCAGAGCGACGGGGCGGTCGCGCCGCCGACCGCTTACCGGGCATTGGATTTTTGGGCCGACCAAGGCGTGCTGCACAAAGTGGCGGCGGTCAACGGTTATGTGCTGTGCAGCCATGCGCAGCACGAATGCGGCAGCCACTGCCACAGCCGCAGCGGATCGGAAGCGCACCACAGCGCGTTTATTCTGGTGTGCACGGAATGCGGCGAGGTGGACGAGCAGACGCTCAGCGGGGAGTGGCAGGCATTGCGTGCCGGCGTGGCCTCCAGCGGCTTTGCGCTGCACGAAGAACATGTTGTTTTGACAGGAATCTGCAAAAAATGCCAGAAGTAAAAAAAACCAAAGCCCATCTGGTGTCCGGCTTTCTCGGTACGGGTAAGACCACCGCGCTTAAAAGCCTGATGGCGCAGAAAGACCCGTCTGAAAAATGGGTGATCATCGTCAACGAATTCGGCGAAATCGGCATCGACGGTGCCGTATTGAGCGACAACGGCATTCCTGTGGCCGAAATCGCGGGCGGCTGCCTGTGCTGCACCGCAGGCCCGCAGTTGGGTGCAACCGTGCAGAAAATGCTGCGCGATGCCCGCCCCGACCGTTTGATGATTGAAGCCAGCGGCCTGGCTCATGCGGCCAGTGTGATCGACGAACTCAAAGCCAAGCCGCTCGACAGCCAAATCGATGTCGGTGCGGTGTTTACGGTGGTTGACCCGCGCCAGTTCGTCAATCCCGATTATGCGCAGCAGGCGCTTTATAAAGACCAAATCGGTGTGTGCGACGTATTGGTCGCCAGTAAAACCGACTTGTGTACGCCCGAAGTGTTGGCCGAGTTCCGCGACAAGGCCGCCAAGCTGTTCCCTGCGAAAGCCTTGGTTGCCGAAACGCACAATGCGCAGATGGACATCGCCTGGCTGGATGTGTCCGTTATCGAAAAACCGCGCTACCGTCTCAAAACCCTGCCCGACAATACCATGGGTTTCCAGTCGCAAGGCTTCACTTTTCCGGCAGGAAAGGATTTCGACGGCGAACGGCTGACCCGGTTTTTCAACGAATTGCCGCAAATGACCGAAGGTTTGGTGCGCGCCAAAGGCGTGTTCCAAGTGCTCGGTACATGGGTGTGGCTCAACTGGGTGGACGGCCAATGGGGCGCGAACCAAGTTTCATGGCGGCGCGATTCGCGGTTTGAGCTGATTGCGAAATCGTTTGATGCGGATTTGATTGAACGGAAATTGAACGAAGCGTTGGAAAAATGAAGGCCGTCTGAAAACGCAGGTGCTTGCGTTTGACGGCGGTTTGCCGTTGCCCTGCGCCCGGATACGATAGGACGGTTGCGGATGACTGTACAGGCCGTCTGAAAAAATGCGGTGCGGCGGTTTTGCGGTTTCACAATCACGCCGCGCCGCGTTACAATCCATCCCCCTTGTTTGATTGCCGGATTTCCGTTTGCAAAGCCATGCCGCATATCACCACACACGATAAAATTTTCGAGCTTCAGGAAGGCGAAACGCTGCTGGAAGGGCTGGAGCGCACGGGGCATGATGTCGTATACCAATGCCGCAGCGGCTATTGCGGTTCGTGCCGCGTGAAAATTCTGGCGGGCAGAGTGGAATACGACAACTTTCCGCTGGCTTTCGTTGCCCCGGGGGAAATCCTGCCCTGCTGCTGCCGGACGGTGGAAGACATTACGCTCGACTGCCGCAGCCGGACGGTGGAACCGGATTTGTTTGATGTGGGGCTGTTTGATGCCGACGGCGGGGAGAACGGGTAGATTCGGGCGGAATTCGGACGGCGTTTCCGTTTTGGGTCTGATGGTGTGTTTTGCAGATAATGTTTTACGCGGGCCAGCAGCAACAGGTTTTCTGCCTGTTGCGGACGAACGTAGAACATACCGGATTTTCCGCCGATGGTCGGCATACGAAGGCCGTCTGAAATATTTTCAGACGGCCTTTGTTTTGGGCGCTGTACGAACCATCCGTCGGTGCATACGGCAAAGCGGTTGTGCTGTGGCCGTTATTGCTGCGCTGCTGACGGCGGCAACAGGTTTCCTGCCTGTTATGGGTGAACGTAGGGCATACCGGATTTTCCGCCGATGGTCGGCATACGAAGGCCGTCTGAAATATTTTCAGACGGCCTTCGTTTTGGATGCTGTAC
>NZ_JBHCJY010000032.1:0-27225 GCF_041804105.1 Neisseria sp. | reverse complement strand
GGCTTCCACCTTATAGCCCCGATCTGAATCAGATAGAGAAAAAGTGGGCTTGGATTAAAGGTGTTAGGAATCGGCTGCGAATTACGGATGTGGATTGGCTGTTTCAGGTGTGTATCGATAAATAAGTTTATTTGCTATACACCCTGTTTGCGCGGGAACACCCAGATTTGCAGGAATTTTACGGCACGGTCGGAATTGGCGTTCATTTCGCTGTGGGTAATGCCCGTGCCCGCCGACATTACCTGAATATCGCCCTGACGGATAACACTGCCGTTGCCCATGCTGTCGCGGTGCGCCAAATCGCCTTCGAGCGGGATGCTGATGATTTCCATATCTCGGTGCGGATGAGTGCCGAAACCCATACCGCCTTCGACGGAGTCGTCGTTAATCACGCGCAACACGCCGAAATTCATGCGTTCGGGGTCGCGGTAATCGGCAAAACTGAATGTGTGCCTGCTTTTAAGCCAGCCGTGGTCGGCAAAACCGCGCGAAGCGGCAGGGTGGAAGACGGTTTTCATGGTTCGATATCCTTGATCTACGGTAATGTGAGAAGCGGATTATATTTTTTCAGACGGCCTCAAACCAGCGGTCAAACCGCAAAGTAATATTTCACATTAAAAAACGTTCAAACCATATTTTCCAATTTCATTTTCCAAAAAGATATTTTTAATAAAATTTTTCTATATGCCAACGAAACAGCCATACGGGTTTGGTGTCTAATAAAAGTGATAAAACAGCGCCGCTCCGCCTTTTTTCAAACCGTACGGCAGTTTATGGTGGCAGACGGCGGCATTTAGGCGTATATAAATTCCGTCAAACACACATGCCGCCGTACCGCTTTTTCGGATGCGGCGGCCGGTATGAAAAATACGCCGATCAAAAACGTTCCAACAAACCCGCCCTGCACAAGGGTAAACACCATGAGCCCATTCCAAACCGCAACGGCCGTGTCCGTTTTTTCCTTATCGTCGCTCAGCGCGCTGGCTGTCGCGCAGATGCACACCGTGTACTTTACCCAGCACGGCAAAATCACCGCCACCATGCCGGCGGCGGCATATGTGCGCCAGTATCAGGTCGATGCCGGCATTGCCAAAGTGCAGGATTTCTATTACCCGTCGATGAAGAAATATTCCGACCCTTACCGGCTCAATGCGGCGCGGATTAAAACGTTCGTACCCGTGCTCGACAACGGCACGCTCACGCTGTGGCATTTCAACGGCCAGAAAAAAATGGTCGGCGCATACCGCAACGGCAGGCCGCACGGCGATTGGACCAACTGGTATCCCAACGGCAAAAAATCCGCCGTCATGCCTTATGTCAACGGCCAAAGCGAAGGCACCGGTTCGCGCTATTACCGCAACGGCAACAAAGAAAGCGAAATCCAGTTCAAACAAAACAAGGCCAACGGCCATTGGAAACAGTGGTATGCCGACGGCAGCCCGAAAACCGAGATGACCATGCAGAACGACCGTCCCACGGGCATCATCAGCTGGAACGACGAAGGCCGCCTGCTCTCCGAGCTGACCATCAACCAAGGGCGCAAAAGCGGCATCGTGCTGGATTGGTACGACAGCGGCGCGAAAAAATCCGAAACGGTGTATCTCAACGACCAAATGGTCAAACGCACCGAATGGGACGAAGAAGGCGCGGTGATTGCCGAATAGCTGCCCGTGTTCCCAATACACGCACCAAGGCCGTCTGAAAACGATGTTTCAGACGGCCTTGTGTTTTCTGTTTCAGACGGCCTGCGTGCGGGTAAATCTGAACAGGCTGTGTTTGGATATTGAATTGTTCGCATACAGGTAAAACGGATTTCTTCAAACTGTCGTCATTCCCGCGCAGGCGGAAATTCAGGCTTGTCATGTTCAGGAACAAGATTTTTCAGCAGCTTTCCGGATTCCCGCCTGCGCAGGAATGGCGACAGTAATGAAGGCGAATCCGTTATCAACGGAATATCTCCACAACCCAAAATAATGGCCATATCCGAATGATGCCTTAATTTTACCACCGCACAGACACCGTCATTTCGACAACCAAACCATCCTGCTTGGAATGGATTGCCCAAACACCGTTCAAAAGACCGCACCACCTTATCCGCTGTGCAGAAACCGCACCGCATCTTCCCACTCCCCCGCCATGATTTTCGGCAGCCCCTGCAACGATTTGGCCACCGCGCCATCAATGGCCTGCCGGTCTTCGGCAGACGGCTTGTTCAGCACATACCCCACCACCAGATTGCGGTCGCCCGGATGGCCGATGCCCAGCCGCAGACGGTAGAAACCGGGCGTACCCAGTCGGGCTTGGATGTCTTTCAAACCGTTGTGGCCGCCGTTGCCGCCGCCGAGTTTGAAGCGGATGCGGCCGCAGGGAATGTCGAGTTCGTCGTGCACCACCAGAATTTCTTCGGGCTTGATTTTGTAAAACTGCGCGAGTGCGGCCACGGCCTGCCCGCTGCGGTTCATAAAGGTATTGGGCTTGACCAGCCACACGTCGCCTTCCGGCCGTGCCGCCCGCGCCACTTCGCCGAAGAATTTTTTTTCTTCCTTAAACACGGCCTTCCACTGCCACGCCAGTTCGTCGAGAAACCAAAAGCCCGCATTGTGGCGGGTGTGTTCGTATTCGCCGCCCGGATTGCCCAAGCCTGCGATGAGTTTGATTTTATTCATGATATTCCTTTTAAAGGCCGTCTGAAAACAGTTTTCAGACGGCCTGAAGCCTGTGAAACAGCAACCGATTCAAATCGGATTACCGCACCTGAATGGCGGATAACGGTTTTCAGACGGCCTCTTGCAGGCGCGGTACTTTGTTGAACAAGCGGTAGAAATTTTCCGTCGTTACCGCTGCGATTTCCTCCACCGCCACACCGCGCAGTTGCGCCACGAATTCGGCGGTGTGGCGCACATAGGCCGGCTCGTTGGGCTTGCCGCGTTTGGGTACGGGTGCGAGAAACGGCGCATCGGTTTCCACCAAAATGCGGTCGGCGGGCACATATTTCGCGGCGGCTTGGATGTCGGCGGCGTTTTTGAAGGTAACGATGCCCGAAAAGGAAATGTAGAAACCCAAATCCAGCGCGGCTTTGGCAGTGTCCGTGTTTTCGGTGAAACAGTGAATCACACCTGCGTGGGCGCGGTGTTCCTTCAGCATCCGAACGGTGTCGGCGGCCGCTTCGCGGGTGTGCACGACCAACGGCAAGCCGCTTTGGTTGGCGGCTGCGATATGGTCGGCAAAACGTTTGTGCTGCCAAGCCAAATCGCCTTTGCACCAGTAATAATCCAGCCCCGTTTCACCGATGCCGACAACTTTCGGATGCTGCGCATGTTGTACGAGTTCTTCCGTACTGAATTCCTCCGTTTCAGGGTCGTCGGGATGGATGCCGACGGTGGCGAAAATGTGGCTGTGCGCTTCGGCAATGGCCAGCACTTCGGCAAAACTTTTGCGGCTGACGCTGATGGCCAGGGCCTGCTTCACATCGTTTGCGGCCATATTGGCGAACACTTCGGGCAAACGGTTGTGCAGGCCGTCGAAATTCAGATGGCAGTGGGAGTCGATAAGTTGCATGGTTCGGATGTTAACGGTGTGTGTAAAAATTTCAGACGGCCTTCGGATTCCGGCTGAGGCCGTCTGAAAAAGATATTCAGACGGCCTTGGCCGTTTGCCGATCTCAACCGATGCTCAGGCAGGCTGGTTGCGTTTGCCGAAATAAACAAAACCGGCCGCTCCGGCCACAATCATCGGCACGCTCAACCATTGTCCCATCGACAGCCCCAAAGTCAGCAGTCCCAGATAATCGTCGGGCTGGCGGGCGTATTCCGCGATGAAGCGGAAAAAGCCGTAACCGCCGAGAAACAGCGCGGCGGTCTGGCCGACAGGACGCGGTTTTTTGGAAAACAGCCACACCAGCACAAACAGGCAGATGCCCTCGAGCGCAAACTGGTAAAGCTGCGACGGATGGCGCGGCAGCACGCCGTACTGCGACAGCCATGCCGACCATTGCGGATTGTATGCCGCCGCCTGAAAATCCTCGGCTTTCGCCTGCGGGAAACCCATCGCCCAAAACGCATTGATGTCGGTAACGCGCCCCCACAATTCGCCGTTGATGAAGTTGCCAATGCGCCCCGAAGCCAAGCCCAGCGGCACCAACGGCGCAACGAAATCCGCCACGCGCCAGAAACCGATTTTGTGTTTGCGGCCGAACAACCACATCGCAACCACCACGCCGAGAAAACCGCCGTGAAACGACATCCCACCTTCCCAAACCTTGAATATATCTATCGGATTGGCAAGATAGTCTTCCAATTTGTAAAACAGAATATAGCCGAAACGCCCGCCGAGAATCACACCGATGATGCCCCAAGTCAGGAAATCGTCGAGCATGTCTTTGGTAAACACGATGTTTCCTTGAGCAATGCGGCGGCGGCCGAGCCAGATAAAGAAGATGAAGCCGACAATGTAGCTCAGCGCGTACCAGCGGATGGCGACAATACCAAGGTCGAGTGCGATAGGGTTGAATTGGGGATGGATAATCATGTGGAAAGGTTTGCCTTTTTTGGTTTCTGTTAGATGTTTGGGATGGTATGCCGTATGGCCGTCTGAAAATACGTAAACAGCACAGCCACGGTTAAACGCTGCAAACAGCGCAACCGTACAAACTGTCCGGCAGCCGGATCATTTTCAGACGGCCTTTATTTTTCCAGCCATGGCACAGGTATGCCCCTGCCGCTTGACCGCGCTTATTTCTTCAAATCCGCCGACACTGCCCAGATCGCGGAAAGCACGGATTCGCCCAATCGCAACGAACGTTGGCCGTTCCAGCCGAAATCGTCGTCGGGCAGGTTGTGGTTGTCTTTGAACGGCATTTCCAGCGTGAAGGCCAGACAGTCGAAACGGTTGCCCACCCAAGCTGTGGCCATGGTCATATTGGCTTGGCCGGGCGCATCTTTGGGATAGCCGTGTTCGTCTTGGAAATCGGGGCTGGCGGTGGCAAATGCGTGTTTGAACGCGGTTTCGAGTGCGGCAGTACGGGGGTTGTAAGCCGGTACGCCTTCTGTGCCGGCCATAAAGACGAACGGGATGGATTCGTCGCCGTGAATGTCTAAAAACAGGTCGACGCCGGTTTCCAGCATTTTTTCGCGCACGAAATACACTTCGGGGCTTTTTTCGACGGTGGGGGTTTCCCATTCGCGGTTGAGGTTGGCGCCCGCTGCGTTGGTACGCAGGTTGCCGAGCACGGAGCCGTCGGGGTTCATATTCGGCACGATGTAGAACGTGGCGCGGTCGAGCAATGCGCGGGCGGTGGGGTCTTGCGGGTCGAGCAGGCGGCCGAGCAGCCCTTCGACGAACCATTCGGCCATGGTTTCGCCCGGATGCTGACGGGCAATCACCCAAATTTTCAGATCGCTTTCGGCTTGGTTGCCGATGGTCAGCAGATTGATGTCGCGGCCTTCGACGGTGCTGCCCAAATCGTCAATCTGACACAGTCCGCTTCCCTGCGCGTCGCCCAAAAGCTGAAGGTGCTGTTCGTGGGAATACGGCTCGAAATAGGCGTAGTAGATGCTGTTGGCCAAGGGCGTGTGGTTGATGGAAAACACGCCGTTTTCGTAGGAAGACGGCACGCGGAACCAGTTGCGGCGGTCGTAGGAAGCGACGGCGGCGTAGTCTTCCCAGCCTTCGGGGTAGGCGGATTCGGCGGCGTTGTCGAACGTCATCACGCAGTTTTGGTATGCCGCACCCTGCAGGCGGAAATAAAACCATTGTTTGAATCCGGATGCGTTGTCGGGACGCAGCGACAGACGGATGGCGGCGGGGTCGGCCGCATCGTTGACGACAACCGAACCGGCGTCGAAATTGGCGGTGATTTTCAGCATGGCAAGTCCTGTGGCGGATACGGGCAAAAGGCTATTTTAAAGCATTTGGCGCGGATGATAAAACGGCTTTGCCCGCCTTGTTTCAGACGGCATCATGATTTAACATTCAGGCCGTAATCTTTTTACAGCGGCCTGAAGGCCGTCTGAAAAGCCTTTTCGGGAAATGCCGCCCGATTTTTGCCGCCTGCACGGATTGTGTTCGGTTTGACGGATATTGAAGCAGACAAGCGTTTCCCGCCGGAATTTCCGCCTGAAAAAACGGTGCGCCGTACAGCGGCATGCCCCGCACAATCGGAATTTTAACCTGCAAACACTCTGTTTTCAGACGGCCCTGCCGCGATGCAGAGGCCGTCTGAAACCCGCCCACGGAAAAGCCCATGAACGACATCCGACACATCAGTGCCGCCGAAAAAGCCGCCATTCTCTCCGAAGCCCTGCCCTACATCCGACATTTCGCCGGTGCCACCATCGTCATCAAATACGGCGGCAACGCCATGACCGAACAGCATCTCAAAGAAGGTTTCGCCAAAGACGTTGCCCTGATGAAACTCGTCGGCCTCAACCCCGTCGTCGTACACGGCGGCGGCCCGCAGATTAACGAAATGCTCGCCAAAGTCGGCAAAGAAGGCGTGTTCGTGCAAGGCATGCGCGTTACCGACGGCGAAACCATGGACATCGTCGAAATGGTACTCGGCGGCCACGTCAACAAAGAAATCGTTTCGCTCATCAACCAACAAGGCGGCGAAGCCGTGGGCATTACCGGCCGCGACGGGCATTTCATCAAAGCCAAAAAACTGCTGGTGGACACGCCCGAACAAAGCGGCGTCGACATCGGCCAGGTTGGCGAAGTCGACGGCATCGACACCTCGCTCGTGCGGGAACTGATTGCCAACGGCCGCATCCCCGTCGTCGCCCCCATCGGCGTCGGCAGCAGCGGCGAAGCGTTCAACATCAACGCCGATTTGGTCGCCGGCAAACTCGCCGAAGCACTCGGCGCGGAAAAACTGCTGATGATGACCAACATCCCCGGCGTGCTCGACAAAGAAGGCAAACTCATTACCCATCTCGCACTCGGCCGCGTCAACGAACTCATCGCCGACGGCACGCTCTACGGCGGCATGCTGCCCAAAATCAGCTCCGCCCTCGAAGCCGCCAGCAACGGCGTGAAAGCCACCCACATCATCGATGGCCGTTTGCCCAACGCGCTGCTGCTGGAAATCTTTACCGACGCGGGCATCGGCACGATGATATTCGGCGGGTAACGTTTTTTCATCCGAAAAAACACCGCCCAGCAAACACAGGCCGTCTGAAAAATTTTCAGACGGCCTGTGTTTCATTCGGTCAAAACCACCCGGATACGCCGTATTTTTCGAAACGGCTGAATCGTCTTCTGCTTCTCCCTGCAACCGCCATGCCCGAAAACCATCCCGTCGGCAACATCTGCGCCGCCATGCCCGTGCAGGCGGAAATCCATGCCTAAAACGCCATAATCGATTGAATCAAAAGTTTCCCGTTCTCCACCACGGATTCCTGACGGGTTGCAGCGGACACCTTGTTCCATACCCAACCTTGCCCATCCCAACGCAACCCAATCCGCAAAGGCCGTCTGAACACTTTTTTCAGACGGCCTGTACCTGCACTTCGGCAAACCCGTCCGGATGGGCTGTATGTTTACACTCTGCCTGCAAACCAAGTTTCCTGCCAAACCGAAAAAATCCCGCATCCAAAGCGGTGCGGCAATACGGCGGAAAGTTGCCCTGCCTGCCGTCAAAAAAACCCTGCCGTTATCCGGCAGGGCTTGGTGTTCGACAACGGCAATCCGTTACTGCAAACCGCTCAGGCGCGCGGTGTCGTGTGCAATCATCAGCTCTTCGTTGGTCGGAATCACAACGGCCAAGGCGCGACTGTCGGCGGCGGTAATCACGCCTGCATTACCGAAACGGGCGGCGCTGTTGGCTTCTTTGTCTTCGGTCAGACCGAGGAAACCGAGGTAGCCCAACACTTTGCTGCGGATAAGGTCGGAGTTTTCGCCGATACCGCCTGTAAACACGAGCGCGTCGATGCCGCCTGCGGCAACGGCCATGGATGCGGCGTATTTGGCTAAACGGTAGGAGAAGATTTCCAGTGCCAACACAGCACCTTCGTGGCCTTTTTCCGCTTCTTCTTCAATGGTACGGCAGTCATTGGAAAGTTCGGAAATACCGAGCAGGCCGGATTTTTTGTTGAGCATGTCGGTGATTTGGGTGATGTTCATGCCGGTGTTTTCGGCAAGGAACGAGAACACGCTGGGGTCGATGTCGCCGGAACGCGTACCCATCACCAAGCCTTCGAGCGGGGTCAGCCCCATGCTGGTATCCTGACATTTGCCGCCTGCGACTGCGGCAATCGACGCGCCGTTGCCGAGATGGGCGATGACCATGCGCAGGCTGTTTTTGTCTTTGCCGAGGAAACGGGCGGCTTCGTCGGCAACGTAGCGGTAGCTGGTGCCGTGGAAACCGTAGCGGCGCAGGCCGTATTTGCGGTAGAGTTCGCGCGGCACGGCATAGGTGTAGGCATGCGCGGGCAGGGTTTGATGGAACGCGGTGTCGAACACGGCCACATTGGGTAGTCCTTTGAAGATGGCCTGCGCGGCGCGGATGCCGAGCAGGTTGGCCGGGTTGTGCAGGGGCGCGAGCGGAATACATTTTTCGATGCCCGCCACTACTTCGTCGGTAATCAGGATGGAATCGCTGTACAGTTCGCCGCCGCTGACGACGCGGTGGCCGACGGCGCCGACGCGGGTGTCGAGGCCGCGGGTTTTCATTTCGGCCATCAGCGTTTCGACCGCGCCGGTGTGGTCGGGGTGGGCGGCCAATTCGACTTTGTGTTTTTCGCCGTTGTATTTGAACGTGATGTAGGCATCGGGCAGATTGAGTTTTTCGGCCAGACAGCTCAGCAGCACTTCGCCGCTGTCGTTGTCGAGTACCGCGCCCTTGAGCGACGAGCTGCCGCAGTTCAATACGAGAATCAGTTGTTGGGTCATTCTATGCTCCTGAAGGTTTTTCAGACGGCCTGCCGGCCGGCGGAAGGTTAACGGGGTTACAGTGGCGCATTCTAGCAAATTTCCGCCGCTTGTGCGGCAGTGTGCGGCAGATTTTCCGCTTGGCACGGGGCAGGACAAACTGTTACATTAACCTGCCTGATTTATCTGCCGGATCCGGACGCACCCGACCTTTCCGGAATCCGCCACGAAACGGCAAGGCCGTCTGAAAAACGCCCGCTTCTGCCCCGCAATTTACGGACACCCCCAATGCACTATTTCAGCATCCACACCCAAAACGGCATCCACACCGGCTTTCTGATTATGCTGCCCGACGACGAATCCGAATCCGCGCCGCAGCGCGGCCGTCTGGCGGTCAAACTGCAAAGCGAAAACGGCATCCTGCCGCCCGAAGCGGCGGTGTTACAACCCTACGAAGGTACGGATACGCCGCTGTTTTGGGCTGCCGTCAAAGACAAAGTCGAGCTTTCAGACGGCCTCAAGCCGTTCGGCAGCATCCGTGCGGAGTTTCTGACCGTCGGCGGGAAAACCTTTATTTTAAACGACTTAACCGGAGCGGTATAAATCATGGAAAGCATGTTTATCCTGATACCCATCAGCATCATTCTGGCGGTCATCATCGGTTATTTTTTCTGGTGGTCGGGCAAGAGCGGGCAGTTTGACGACCTCGAAGGCCCTGCGCACCGCATTCTGATGGACGACGACTCCACCGAACACCTTCATGCCGGCAAAAACGGCAATAAAGAAAAAAACGAAGATGAAACAGTACGATAACCTGAATTTCGCCACCAGCCGCCGCTTTGCGCCGCTGTTCGGCACGCAGTTTCTTGGCGCGTTCAACGACAATCTTTTCAAAACCGCGCTGTTCGTGATGATCAGTTTTCACGGTTTGGGGGAAAACAGCGTCATTCCCGCCGAGCAGATGCTCAACGTGGGCGCACTGCTGTTCATCCTGCCCTATTTCCTGTTTTCCGCCTTTTCCGGCCAACTCAGCAACAAATTCGACAAAGCCGTACTGGCACGCTGGATTAAGGTTCTCGAAATCGCCGTCATGCTGCTGGCGGCCTATGGTTTTTACATCCAATCCGCGCCGCTGCTGTTGTTCTGCCTGTTCTGCATGGGCGCGCAGTCCACGCTGTTCGGCCCTTTGAAATACGCCGTCCTGCCCGATTATCTCAACGAAAAAGAGCTGATTATGGGCAACAGCCTGATTGAATCGGGTACGTTTCTCGCCATTTTGTTCGGACAGATTCTCGGTACGTCCATTGCAGGGCTGCCGCCGCACACCGTCGGCATGATGGTCATGGCCGTAGCCGCGCTCGGCACGCTTTCCAGCCTGTTCATGCCCCCCGTCGCCGCCAAAGCCCCCGGCACCAAGCTGGAAGCCAACATCGTCAAAGGCACGAAAACCCTGCTGTGCGAAACCGTTTCCCAACGCGAAGTATTCACCGCCATCATCGGCATTTCGTGGTTTTGGTTCGTCGGCTCCGTGTACACCACCCAACTGCCTACGTTCACGCAAATCCATCTCGGCGGCAACGACAGCGTCTTCAACCTGATGCTCGCGCTGTTTTCGGTCGGCATCGCCGCAGGCTCGGTACTGTGCGCCAAAATCAGCCACGAACGCCTGCATCTGGGCCTGGTTTCGGTCGGCACGCTCGGCCTGAGCGTCAGCGGCCTGCTGCTCGTATGGCTGACCCACGGCCAGCGTTTTACCGGCTTGCAGGGCGCGGGATGGTTTCTCACGCAGGCCAACGCCTATCCCGTGATGATCGCCATGATTGCCATCGGCTTCTTCGGCGGTTTCTTTTCCGTACCGCTCTACACCTGGCTTCAGACGGCCTCGAGCGAAACGTTCCGCGCCCATGCCGTCGCCGCCAACAACATCGTCAACGGCATCTTTATGGTTTCCGCCGCCGTCCTGAGCGCGGTTTTGCTGCTTCTGTTCGACAGCATCACCCTGCTCTACCTGATTGTCGCCTTGGGCAATTTGCCGCTGATTGCGTGGCTGGTAAAACGGGAACCGCAGTTTTTACAGGATTTGAAACATTATCTGAAACGCGGTTGAGCAAACCGCCTAAGGCCGTCTGAAACCCTTTCAGACGGCCTTAGGCTGTATAATGCGCATTCCGAAAACCCAAGCCTTCCGACCAAATAGCATGATTTATCCGTGGCACCAATCACAATGGCGGCAGCTCGCCGCCTACTGGCAGAACCAGCCCAACGCATGGCTGTTTACCGGCCGTGAGAACACCGGCAAAACCGCGTTTGCCCGCCATGTCGGGCAGGCATTGCTGTGCGAAAGGCCGTCTGAAAACCGCGAACCGTGCGGCGTTTGCCCCTCGTGCCACCTGTTTTCGCAAAACAGCCACCCCGATTTTTACGAACTCACCCCCGAGCTGCCCGAAGGCGAAGCGGTCGGACGCAAACTGCTGCAGATTAAAATCGACGCCGTGCGCGACGTCATCGGCAACATCCAGCTCACGTCCGTGCGCGGCGGGCGGCGCGTGGTGCTGGTGCACCCCGCCGAAAGCATGAACGTTCAGGCGGCCAACGGCCTGCTCAAAGCCTTGGAAGAACCGCCCGAAGGCGTGGTGTTCCTGCTCGTAACCCATGCGCGCGACAAGCTGCTGCCCACCATCAAAAGCCGCTGCCGCCAGATGGTGCTGCCCGCCCCGTCCCGCGAAGCCGCGCTGCAATACCTGCAACAGCAGGGAACGGACGACGCGGAAAACCTGCTCGCCTTCCACGGCGGCGCACCGCTGTTCGAGCCTGCGCCCGAACTCGACGAAATGCGCGGCGAACTGCTCGACCTGCTTTCCGAACCGCGCCTGCTGGCCATCCTCGATTACGCCGCCGCGTTCGACAAACTCAAACAGCCTTTGGCCGTTTTCATCGGCTGGATGCAGAAATGGCTGACAGATGTGGGTTTGGCGCAACAAAAAATGCCGCCGCTGTATTACCCCGAATACGCGGAAAGCTTGGCAAAAACCGCCGCCCGCAGCGATGCGGCCGCATTGTTCGCACTGACAGGCCGTCTGAATGCGCTAAACCCTTACGGATACCATACCTTAAGTGTTAAAATGCAGCTCGAATATCTCCTGATTGACTATCTCAATTTTTACAAATCCGCCAGCAAGGGAAAAAAATGAACGCACTCGACTTACCGGGAAAAATGATGGCCGTGCAGCTCAAAGAACGCGCCATGCTCTACAACTGCTATATGGGCTTTTTCGAACACGGCGGCCTGTTTGTGCCGACCGACGACATCTTTTCCATCGGCGACGAAGTGCTGCTGCAAGTCGAAATCACCAACCACCCGAAAGTCTTCCTGCGCACCACCGTTGCCTGGATTAACCCTGCCCGCACTTCCGCCACGCGCCCCAAAGGCGTAGGACTGGCGTTCGGCACGGACGAAATCTGCGTCAAAACCAAACAGCTTATCGAAACCGAACTGGGCACCGCGCTGAACAGCGAACGCGCCACGTTTACGCTCTGATTCCCGACTGCGTTCAGACGGCATACCGCATGCCGTCTGAAACCGGGAACAACGGGAAACGGGACACAACGATTTTCCGCAAACATGCCCCGCCATCTTTTTCAAACTTCAAACCGTCAGGCCGTCTGAAAACATGTTCAGACGGCCTGACGGTTTTATCTTTTAATAGCGGAAAGTCTAACCGGACAGGCTTTAAAAAGGCCGTGTTTGAATGATACATCGATGGCATACAGGCAAAACGGATTTCCCCGACTCCGTCATTCCTGCGCAGGCGGAAATCCGACTTAAGAATTCACAAATGCTTGTTTAAAATCAAAGATACCGGATTTGAAACATGGTTTCCCATCTCATCTGCGCGGGAATGACGGAAAATCAAATACCAACGCAACATCCAAACACAGCCAAATTAAAAAAGATACAGCCATTCCCTGCTACTATCTTCATTCAGACAGAAACGGATGCTTGATTTCCGTCCGCTCCATAAACGTTCAGACGGCCTTCACGGCCGTCTGAAATTTATCTGCATACCGAAAACACCCTACTCCGCCGTTTCCGTTTTCAATACCAACGCATCTTCTCCGGCATTGCCCAACTCGGTCAGCTTTTTGGTCAGCACGTTCAGAATCACACCATAGGCCGGCAGGAAAAACAGCGTGCAAATCACCAGTTTGAACAGATAATCGACAAATGCGATATGCGGCCAGTTTGCCGCCATAAACGCATCGCTGCTGGCGTAAAACGCGATGCCGAAAAACAGCAGGGTATCGACGGCATTACCCGCGAACGTGGAAGCGGTCGGCGCAATCCACCAGCTTTTCAGACGGCGTAAACGGTTGAACACGAAAATATCGAGCAGCTGCCCCACCGCATAAGCGGAAAAACTTGCCAACGCGATGCGGAATACGAATCCGTTGAACTCGGCCAGCGCGCCCCATCCCGTCCACGTTCCCTGTTGGAACACGACGGACAACAGATACGACAACACCAGTGCGGGCAGCATCACAAAAAAGATAATCCGCCGCGCCAGCCGCTGCCCGAAAATGCGCACGGTCAAATCGGTGGACAGAAAAATAAACGGAAAACTCAGCGCACCCCAAGTGGAATGCACTTCATAACCCGTCGGCAGGGTAACCGTGAAGGGAAACTGCACCAGATAATTGCTGGACGCAATAATCAGAATGTGGAAAAGGACCAGCCAGAATAAGGCTTTGCGCTGCTGCGCAGGAGTGAAACGGTAGGTTGTCATGGGTTTCCTTAGTTTTGTTGTCGCGGGAGGATTGCGAACCGCGGTTGGGGTTGAAAAACCGATGGGATGAAACTACTGCATATCGTGTTTGAACAGCCGCTCGCGCGCCATCTGTTCAAACGGCGTACCGGCGCGGCCGTAGTTG
This sequence comes from Neisseria sp., assembly GCF_041804105.1. Classification (GTDB taxonomy): domain Bacteria; phylum Pseudomonadota; class Gammaproteobacteria; order Burkholderiales; family Neisseriaceae; genus Neisseria. The sequence continues at coordinate 13,431 of NZ_JBHCJY010000032.1, read as the reverse complement.
GCAAACGGGTGGATGGCGATGCCGCCGCGCGGGGTAAAGCCGCCGAACACTTCGATATATTTCGGCTGCATCAGCGCAATCAGGTCTTTCATGATGATGTTCACACAGTCTTCGTGAAAATCACCGTGGTTGCGGAAGCTGAACAGATAAAGTTTCAGCGATTTGCTTTCCACCATTTTCACGTCGGGAATATAGCGGATGACGATGGTGGCGAAATCGGGCTGGCCGGTCATCGGGCACAGGCTGGTAAATTCGGGACAGACGAATTTGACGAAATAGTCGTTGCCGGGATGTTTGTTGTCAAACGCTTCCAATACTTCCGGCGCATAACGGTCGGGATAGCGGGTGTTGCTGTTTCCCAACAAAGTGATGCCGCCGAGTTCTTCGTTTGAACGGGTCATGAGGAGCTCCTAAAACAGGGGAAATGCCGGGCGGAAAAGCGGTGCATTTTAATATAAAAATCCCCGCACCGCCCGACTGTTTACACCCTTTTCCGCCTAAACGGCCCGTTTTTCGGTTATTTCGCGGATAGTTTTGCTAAGAACAAAACGCCTAGTGATAAAAAAGGTCAGCACAATGACTGGTGGTGTAATTTACCGAACTATCTCACGGACAGTCTCTCTAAAAAAACGGAATATCCGTAATACTCTATCTCCAACATAGTCTTTTATGAAACAATCATGTTTGTGAAATTAGATAAACGGTCGTTTTTTACGACCATTCATATGAAATAAGCATATGAAAATCCGTCTGTTGGATGTATAAACCGATTATCTTTTTTATATGATGAAAATAATTTAATGCACTACTATTTCATCCATGCAACACACAGCCCGTCTTCCGACGGCACACATTACCCCCGAACGAACCATCAAAAAGAGAAGAGATAAATATGAGTTTTTCACAAGCCGAATTAATAAACGCCCTGCGTCTTTTATCCAGCCGCCTGCCCCAGTTTTCCGAACAGCAGGTACAGGCCGGTCGTCTGTTGCGCGTTGTTACCGAACGTTTGAGCAGCCACCTGAACGACGGCCTGAAAATGTATGGCATCAACGAAAACCTGTGGTTTGCGCTCTTGGCGGTTTACGTCAGCCCCAACAGCGAAATCCTGCCCTCGCGACTGAGCGACCTCATGGACCTTACCCGCACCAGCGCCACCCGCCTGTCGGACGAAATGGTCGAGCGCAACTGGGTTGACCGCCACATCAACCAGCAAGACCGCCGTCAGATTGTTTTGAAACTGACCGCCGAAGGCGAAGCGTTCATCCAGAAAATCTGGCCGCAGATTTCCAGCAAAAGCGCCGAAGCATGGAAAGACTTCACCAACGAAGACTATGCCCAGCTCGAACATCTGCTGACCAAACTGCTTGCCCGTTTGGACAACTAAAAACACGCCCTACCCTCATCATATTTTCAGACGGCCTTAATCTGTGATTAAGGCCGTCTGAATTTCAATCACGGCGTTTGCTTTGCGGTGTTTGGATGATGCGTGAATGACACGGCTACCATCATTTTGCCCAAGCGGGAAGCCGGCTTGATGACAGAAAATTTTTATCCGGCCGCCGGCCAGTCAACCCTTATCCCGTAACCGCATCAAAAACCCGACAGGCCGTCTGAAAAACTTTTTCAGACGGCCTGTCGGTTTGTAACAGCGGCAATCAGCCGTTAAACAGCCACGGCTGGGCGGCACGGTGTTTGGCTTCGAATGCTTGAATGTCTTCGGCGTGTTGCAGGGTCAGGCCGATTTCGTCGAGGCCGTTTAACAGGCAGTGTTTGCGGTGTTCGGTGATGTCGAACGTGAACGCCTGCCCGCTCGGCGTGGTTAGGGTTTGCTTTTCCAAATCAATCGACAAACGGTAGCCTTCGTTGGCGAAGGTTTCCTGAAAAAGCTGCTCGACCTGTTCTTCGGTCAAAACGATGGGCAGCAAGCCGTTTTTGTAGCAGTTGTTGAAGAAGATGTCGGCGAACGACGGGGCGATGACGGCGCGGAAACCGTAGTCGTCGAGCGCCCACGGCGCGTGTTCGCGGCTGGAACCGCAACCGAAGTTTTTACGGGTCAGCAGAATCTGTGCACCCTGATAACGCGGCTGGTTGAGTGCAAAATCGGGATTGAGCGGACGTTTGCTGTTGTCCATGCCCGGTTCGCCGTGGTCGAGATAACGCCATTCGTCGAAAGCATTCGGCCCGAAACCGCTGCGTTTGATGGATTTGAGAAACTGTTTGGGGATGATGGCGTCGGTATCGACGTTGCTGCGGTCAAGCGGGGCGACAAGGGCGTTGATTCGGGTAAAGGCTTTCATGGGATACTCTGTTCGGATGGGCTGGTGTTTGAAAAATCCCCCGCAGATGCGGGGGATTTCTGCTTATCGGATGTGGCGGTCTGCGCTTTGCTCCAAGCTGCTGCCGGCTTTCGAAATGTCTCTGCCGAAACCGGAAACGGTGTTGCAGGCAGAAAGCAGGGTCATCACGGCAATTGCTGCCAATACGGTTTTTTTCATGTTTGTACTCCTTTTTCAGATAATGGGATAACGCCCTGATAAACTGTCCGCATCACGCCGTCTGAAACGGCATCCGGTTTTCTGTATTTTCGGATAAAGGCCGTCTGAAAACTGCTGAATCATCCGTTTTTCAGACGGCCGCACAAGATGCGGGCAGGCGGACGGGGGTTAAAACGGAAGGCTTACTGGCCGTATTGCGGCTGGTTGTACTGCTGCTGGGGCTGTGAAGACGAACCGCTGATGGAATCCGCTGCGGAGGTAATGTCGCGGCCGAAGCCGGCAACGGTGTTGCAGCCGGCCAGAATCAGAGCGGTCAAAGCGATAACGGCGGTTTTTTTCATAATATATGTGTCCTTTTAAATGACTGGAATGAACGGGAATATCCGGAACAGTTGCCCGTATCATGCCAAACTTTATGCGGAAAAACAAATTTTCGATGCAGGCCGTCTGAAAGTTTTTCAGACGGCCTGTTGTTTTTTACAGAGTGCGAACGTCGGTAAAGCGGCCTGTTACCGCCGCCGCCGCCGCCATGGACGGGCTGACGAGATGAGTCCGCCCGCCGTTGCCCTGACGGCCTTCGAAGTTGCGGTTGGACGTGGACGCACAACGCTCCTGCGGGGCGAGACGGTCTGCATTCATGGCGAGGCACATGGAGCAGCCGGGTTCGCGCCATTCGAAGCCTGCTTCGGTGAAGATTTTGTCCAAGCCTTCGCGCTCGGCCTGTTCTTTCACCAAGCCCGAACCGGGTACGACCAATACGCGGTTGACGTTGGTGGCTTTTTTGCGGCCTTTGGCGACGGCGGCGGCTTCGCGTAAGTCCTCGATGCGGCTGTTGGTGCATGAGCCGATGAATACCACGTCCACGGGGATTTCGTTCAAAGGCGTACCGGCCTGCAAACCCATGTATTCCAAGGCTCTTTCCATGCCGCTGCGTTTGACGGGGTCGGTTTCGTCGGCAGGGTTCGGCACTTTGCCGTCCACGCCCAAGACCATTTCGGGCGACGTACCCCATGTTACCTGCGGCTCGATGTCTTCGGCTTTGAAGCGGTAAACCTTGTCGAACTGCGCGCCTTCGTCGGAAACCAGCGTGCGCCAGTAGGCCACGGCTTTGTCCCAGTTTTCGCCTTTGGGCGCGAGCGGTTTGTCTTTCACATAGTCGATCGTGGTTTGGTCAACCGCAACGATACCCGAACGTGCGCCGGCTTCAATGGCCATATTGCACAGGGTCATGCGGCCTTCCATTGACAGGCTGCGGATGGCCTCGCCGCCGAATTCGATGGCATAGCCTGTACCGCCCGCCGTACCGATTTGGCCGATGACGTACAAGGCCACATCTTTGGCGGTTACACCCGTTTTCAGACGGCCTTCCACCGAAATCAGCATGGATTTTGACTTTTTGGCGGTGATGCACTGGGTCGCCATCGTGTGTTCGACTTCGGACGTGCCGATGCCGTGTGCCAGCGCACCGAACGCGCCGTGGGTGGAGGTGTGCGAGTCGCCGCAGACCACGGTCATGCCGGGCAGCGTCGCGCCCTGTTCGGGACCCATGACATGAACAATGCCCTGGCCTTTGTCCATAAACGGAAAATAGGCCAGCGCGCCGAATTCTTTGATGTTTTTGTCCAACGTATCGACTTGCAGCTTGGAAATCGGGTCTTGGATGCCTTTGTCCCAATGGTCGGTAGGGGTGTTGTGGTCGGCGGTGGAGACCACGCTGTCGATGCGCCAGAGTTTGCGGCCGGCCATTTTCAGGCCTTCGAAAGCTTGCGGACTGGTGACTTCGTGTACCAGATGGCGGTCGATATAAAGCAGAACCGTGCCGTCTTCTTCTTCGCGGACGATGTGGCTGTTCCAGAGTTTGTCGTAAAGGGTTTGTGCGCTCATGATTGTTTACCGTAGCGGTATTTTTTCAAGTGGTTGTTTTGGTCGGCAGATTTTAGGCTTATCGCAGCGCGTTGGCAAGAAATTTGTCTAATTTTCAGATTTTTTGTTTGACACTATACGAAAATCAGAAAATTTTTAGACATTTTGTCCGATAAATTTTCCGTACCGTTCCCAAACAATCCGCAAAAACGGCATGCAATACTTTATAATCTTTCGCCGCATCTGCTTTTACCGACACGGAATGATGCGCCGTAATCTCCTGTTTTACCCCGAAGAACAAAGCCCAATGAACAAAATACCGACATCCGCCGCCGTTTTGTGCGCTTTTCTGTCTGCCGGCGCACAGGCCGCCGACCTGACCGTTTCCGCCGCTGCCAGTTTGGGCAACGCATTCAAGGAAATCGCCGCGCAATACGGCCAAAAAAATCCGCACGTCAAAATCAGGCTCAACACCGCCGGTTCGGGCGTTCTGTTGCAGCAGATGGTACGGGGCGCACCGGTAGACGTGGTGGCGTTCGCCGATCAGGAAACCATGCGGCAGGCGTTGGCCAAGAACGCGGTGGATGCGAAAACCCATAAAACTTTCGCACTCAATTCGCTGGTGGTCGCCGCACCGGCAAACAGCCCGCACACCTTAGGCCGTCTGAACGGCTTGGCTTCGCCGGCATTCGGCCGCATCGCCCTCGGCAATCCGAACGGCGTGCCGGCGGGCCGGTATGCCAAAGCCGCGCTGGAAAAAGCGGGCGTGTGGACGGCCGTGCAGCCCAAAGCCGTCATCACGCAAAACGTGCGCCAGTCGCTCGACTACATCGCCCGCGGCGAAGTGGACGCGGGCTTTGTTTACCGCACCGATGCCCTGCTGATGAAAAACAAAGTGAAAATCCTGCACACCGTCGCTACCACCGAACCCGTCCGCTATCCGATTGCCGTGGCCGCACAGAGTAAAAACAAGGCGGAAGCGCAACGGTTTGCAGACTATGTTTTGTCGGCCCACGGACAAAACGTGCTGGCAAAATACGGGTTCCGCAAACCGTAAATCCGAATCGGGAAACCGTGCGCCGTTTGGATGCTTGAACCGCATTTTCCGCAACAGGCCGTCTGAAAGCCCCGTTCAGACGGCCTGACCGTTTCCGCCATGCCGGGCAACAGCATATGGTTTGCGGTTTACATACATTGTCCTGTCTGCCTGACCGCATTTTCTGCCCGCACGGACAAGGCCGCCTGAAAAAAACGCCATTTGTTTTTCAGACGGCCTTCCGCAGCCTGCCGTCTGCTACAATCGCGCGTTTCAAAACACGGCAAAAACCATCCGTCCGCACAGTGAAACCGCTGTCCGCCCCGACCGCATGGCCGTCATGCCCCGCAAAACGGAAACCGCGGCCACGCCGCCTTTTCCTGCGGACGCTTCCGACAACAACTTTGGTTTTTCCCATCCACACTTTCCCATCCACCCGCATGCTCAACAAACTCGACACTTGGCTCACACACCATCCCGACCGCGCCGGTTTGCGCGGTTTCAAACGTTTTCTCACCGAATTCTGGTTTTTCGGCCTGAAAGAAGCCCGCGCCTGCCTGTTTGCGGGGCTGTTTTTCGTGGCCATGTTCGCCATTCCGCGCGACGGTTTCGCAGGGGTTTCCCGCTACGACCTGCTGCTGGTGTTCGCGCTGGCGGTGCAGGCGGCGATGCTGGTGTTCAAGCTGGAAACGTGGGACGAAGTGAAATCCATCACGCTGTTCCACATCGTCGGCTTTGCGCTGGAAGTGTTCAAAACGTCGGGCAGCATCCAATCGTGGGCCTATCCGGGCGAAGGCTATACCAAAGTGTTCGGCGTGCCGCTGTTTGCGGGGTTTATGTATGCCGCCGTCGGCAGCTACATCATTCAGGCGTGGCGGCTGCTCGACGTGGAAATCAGAAGCCATCCGCCCTACTGGCTGGCGACATTGGCCGCGCTCTTGGTGTACGCCAATTTTTTCACGCACCACTACATCGGCGACTACCGCTGGTATATCGGCGCGTTTATCCTGGGGCTGTACGCGCGCACCACCGTGTATTTCACGCCTTACGACCGCAGGCGGAAAATGCCGCTGCTGCTGGCCTTCGTGTTAATCGGTTTCTTTATCTGGATGGCGGAAAACATCGGCACGCTTGCGGGCGTGTGGCGGTATCCCAACCAGCTCGGCGCATGGTCGGCGGTGCACATCAGCAAATGGAGTTCGTGGTCGCTGCTGGTAATTATGACGTTTACCATCGTGGCCAACCTGAAACACATCAAGCACACCGTGGCCGTATCGCGTGATTAGGCCGTCTGAAAAACCGCACGCATCCGTCAAACGCCGAACCGGCAGCACATTTTCAGACGGCCTGAACCGAACGCCCCGTACGCACGGCGGCCGCAATCGTGTACACTCTGCATCCGACCGACGCCGTCTGAAACATCGGACAGCCGCCCCGCCTGACAACCGTGTTCAGACGGCCTTACTGCACACCATCCGACATCCCGCCCATGCCTGCCGAATCATTCGCCATTCCCCTGTTCCTGTCGCTCAAAGTCGCCGGAACCGCCACGCTCGCCAACATCGTGTTCGGCACGGTGGCGGGTTTCCTGCTGGCGAAAAGCCGTTTTGCGGGACGCAACCTGCTCGACACGCTGCTCACGCTGCCGATGGTGCTGCCGCCGACGGTGCTCGGTTATTACCTGCTGGTGCTGTTCGGGCGCAACAGCGCAGCCGGCGCATGGTTGCAGGAAACGTTCGGCATCAGCCTGATTTTCACTTGGCAGGGGGCTGCCGTGGCGGCGGCCGCAGCGACCTTCCCGCTGGTGTTCAAGCCCGCACGCGCGGCGTTCGAAAGCGTCAATCCGCAATTGGAACAGGCTGCGCGGGTGTTGGGATTGGGCGGCACGGCGGTGTTTTTCCGCGTCAGCCTGCCTTTGGCATGGCGCGGCATTCTGGCGGGCGTACTGCTCGCATTCGCCCGCGCCTTGGGCGAATTCGGCGCCACGCTGATGATTGCGGGCAGCATTCCCGGCCAAACGCAAACCCTGTCGGTCGCCATTTACGAAGCGGTTCAGGCGGGAGACGATGCCGCCGCCGATGCACTGGTGCTGGCGGTTTCGCTGCTGTGCGCCGCCGTTTTGCTGGCCGCAGGACGGCTGCTGAAACCGAAAGACGGGAGAATGTGATGCGCTTTGATGCGGATATCCGAAAAACGCTCGGCACTTTCCGACTGAACGCCCGTTTGCAGTCCGATGCCTCTAGGCTGGCCGTTATCGGCGCATCCGGTTCGGGGAAAAGCCTGCTGCTGCAAATGCTGGCCGGTTTGGCCGATCCCGACGGCGGACACATCCGCTTTAACGGCGAAACCTGGTTCGACGGCCGCAGCCTATGCAAACCGCAGGCGCGCAACGTCGGGCTGGTGTTTCAAAACCACGCCCTGTTCCCCCACCTGACCGTCGCCCAAAACATCGCATTCGGCCTGCAAACGGGTTGGCGCAATCCGAAAAAACAGGCTCAACACAACGAAAAAGTTGCGGAATGGCTCGACATCATGCAGCTTGCCACCCATGCCGGCCATTATCCCTACCAGATTTCGGGCGGACAGCAGCAGCGCACCGCCCTTGCCCGCGCGCTGATTACCGAACCGCGGCTGCTGTTGCTCGACGAACCGTTTTCCGCGCTCGATACCGCCCTGCGCCGCACCATGCGCCAAGAACTCGACCGTCTGCAACGGCAAACGGGCGTGCCGTTCATCTTGGTCAGCCACGACCCCGCCGATGCGGAAATACTGGCCGACGAAGTATGGGAAACGGCAAACGGGGTATTGTGCAAAACAGGCTGAACGGCAAAGGCCGTCTGAAAACTTTTTCAGACGGCCTTTGGCGTTCATACCAAACTAAATCGAAAAATCTTCTTTGAGCAGATGCTTGTAGGCATACAGGTAGGATGCGCCGACAAACAGAAAACCGCCCACCACGTTGCCCAAAAACACCGGCACCATATTGGCGAAAAACTGTCCCCACGTTACCGGCGCGCCCACCCAAATACCGGCCGGAATGATGAACATGTTGGCAACGAAATGCTGGAAACCGATTAACACGAAAATCATCACCGGAAACCACATCGCCAAAATGCGCCCCGACGTGAATTTCGAGCCGAAATAAAACCAAATGCCCATGCACACCATCCAGTTGCAGGCAATCGCCGAAATAAACGCACGGCCGAAATCCATATCCACTTTCGCCTTGGCGATGGCGATGGTTTTGGCTGCCGCCGCACCTTCGGAAAGGCCGACGTAATGGCCGAGAAAATACGCCATCGCCACCGCACCGGCCAGATTGCCCAAACTGACCACCACCCAGTTTTTCGCCAGTTTGCCGATGTTCACACGGCGCGTCATCCAGCCCAGCGACATAATCATCATATTGCCGGTGGCCAGCTCGCCGCCGCCGATTAAAATACAGATCAGGCAGATGGGAAACACAGCCGCGCCCAAAAGCGCCGCCAGCCCGCCCCATTCGGCGGGAATGCCGCTGACCACGCGCAGATAGGCCAGATAGCCGAAACCGACATAACCGCCGCCCAGAAAACTCAAAATCGCCAGCATTTTCAGGCTGCTGTTGGATTTTGCAAAACTCTTGCCGATGGCGTCCTGCAGGATTTCGTGCGGAAAAAAGTCCCTGTTTTGATTTTGGCTCATGATGATTCCGTAAAATGATAAACAGTCGCGCGGAATATACCCGCTCCGCAGGCCGGCAGGGAAATAACACCTGATTTTAAGAAAAGCATTTTTGGTTATATGCAAAACGGAACAGGCCGTCTGAAAACTTTTCAGACGGCCTGTCCCGTTTTGCATGCTGCCGATTATCCCGTTGCTGCCGACATGTTTCCGATTATCAAGCCTGTTGCGGCACTTCCCTACCCGCCCCCGTCCCGTCATTCCCGTGCAGGCGGGAATCCATGTCCGGCTTCAGCTGTTGTTTGAACCACAAACGCATCTTGTTTTTACCGTGGATTCCCGCCTGCGCGGGAATGACGGAATTTAGCGGTTATCTAAAAATCAGCCCTAAAAAACGATGACATCCGACGCTTGCCCGACAAACCGGCCGAAGATGAAATCCACGTCCATATCAGCGATACAAGGCCGTCTGAAAACTTTTCAGACGGCCTTTTGCTGTTTCCATGTTTCCGATTATCCGTTGTGTTGCAGCATGCCCATTTTCAAGCAAACACCTATTCCGTCTTCCGCACAAGCCAGCTACCCGATGAACCCGACAAATAAACAGGCCGTCTGAAAACTCATTTTCAGACGGCCTGTCCGCATCACAACCCGATTACACCAGATTGTCCAGCATCCACGCCACATAGCGGCCCACACCCTGTTTCACATCGTAAAACTCGGCGTTGTAGCCCGCTTCGCGCAGCTTGGCGATGTCGGCCTGCGTGAAACTCTGGTATTTGCCTTTGAGCGCGTCGGGGAACGGGATGTAGCGGATAAGTTCTTCTTTTACCAGCTCTTCCAAACTCAGTTCCGGTTTGCCTTCGGCGGCGCGGCAGGCGTTTACCGTGGCGGCGGCCAGCTCGTTGAACTGCTGGCTGCGGCCCGTTCCCAGGTTGAAAATACCCGAAAGCTCGGGATTGTCGAAGAAATGGAGGTTGACCTTGACCACGTCTTCCACGCTCACGAAATCGCGGGTTTGCGCGCCGTTTTCATAACCGTCGTTCGCGCCGAACAGATTCACGTAGCCCTGCTCGCGGTATTGGTTGAAATGGTGGAAGGCCACGGATGCCATGCGGCCTTTGTGCTGTTCGCGCTGGCCGTAAACGTTGAAATAGCGGAAACCGGCCACCTGCGCGGTCAAGCCCTGTTCGATGCGGCGGCGCAGGATTTGGTCGAACAGGAATTTGGAATAGCCGTACACATTCAGCGGAGCTTCAAGTTCGCGCTCTTCGCGGAACACTTCGCCTTTGCCGTACACGGCCGCGCTGGATGCGTAAAGAAACGGGATGCGCTCGTCCTGACACCAGTCCAAAAGGTCGAGCGTGTATTGATAGTTGTTGTCCATCATATACTTGCCGTCGTGGTTCATGGTGTCGCTGCACGCGCCTTGGTGGAACACGGCTTCGATGTCGTCAAACGGAAAAATGTGTTCGCGCACTTGGCGGATGAATTCGTGTTTGTCGAGATAATGGGCGATTTCGCAGTCGGCGAGGTTTTTGAATTTGTCGCCGTTGGAAAGGTTGTCCACTGCGACAATGTCGGTGATGCCGCGTTCGTTGAGGGCTTTGACGAGGTTGCTGCCGATGAAGCCTGCGGCTCCGGTTACGATAATGGTCATGAAATTTCCTTCGGATGTAAAAAGGCCGTCTGAAAACATTTTAGCAAAAATATTTTCAGACGGCCTGACATATTGCCCTGCAAACAGGGATGCCGTTTTGTTGTCCTTCCGCCTATCGGCGCAGGCAGCTCACGGGACCGGCCACGGGTACGGGCGTTAACGCACCGGATTTTTTGTCCACCTCGAACACCGCCACGCCGCAGCCTTTTTTCCTGTTCAGGCCGATGACTTCGTAGTCTTTGCCTGATTCGGGAATGAACGACCCTTTGCTGCTGTTGCAGGTACCTTCGCCCAGCGTAATGATTTCTTCGGCCACATATTGCGCCGACACGCCCGTAAACGGCGCCTGCACATTCACAGGCATACCGGCGGGGATTTCCAGTTCGCGGAAAAACGTATTGCGCAACCCGCGCCCGCGGATTTGGCGGCTGTGCTCGGTAGCCGTTATGCCCAGCGTATGGCTGCGCATACCGGTCAGCGGCTGCCAGAACCCGCCCGCGCTGCCGCCGACAACGGTATTCTCCCCTTTTTTACCCGCCGCGCAATCGATGGCGGAAGTCAGCACCGACGCTTTGCTGTTCTGCCCGAACAGGCGCACGCGCGCTTCCGTTTCGGGGCGGTAGTCGGTCATCTCATCCAGCACCGGTTCGTAGCCCGAACAAGCCGACAGCAGCAAAGCAACAAAAGAAGTAAGAAAAACCCGTTTCATCGAAAACTCACACTAATTATTGTTAAATACTGTAATGTAATTATAAGTTAAGCACAGATTGAAAACAATCAAATTCTGACTTGAAATCCCTTTCAGACGGCCTTATCATCAAAAAACGCTTTCGATACAGGGAGAAACCGCCGCCGCATCTGCCCGATACGCACCCTGAAGGCTTTTCCTGTCTATTTTTTGCGTAAACCGCCGCTTTTTCCGCCATAAAAATGCGCAAACACCCGAATAACATAACCCTTTCAAACCGTTGGTTTTTTGACAAAACCGCCACACTTTTCAGGTCTGCAACCATGAACGACATCCACGCTTACGTCCGCACCACCGCCGCCGCCGCGAAACAGGCGTTTTACCTGATGGCGCAGGCAAGTTCCGCACAGAAAAACGCCGCGCTTCTGCGCATGGCCGAACTGCTCAAGCAGCATGAAGCCGCCGTGCTCGCCGCCAACGCGCAGGACATGGAAAACGCCGCCGCCAAAGGCTTGGAATCCGCCCTGCTCGACCGCCTGAAACTGACGGAAAAAACCGTCGAATCCATGTGCGAAGGCCTGCGCCAAGTGGCCGCGCTGCCCGACCCCGTCGGCGAAATGGACGAATTCCGCATCCGCCCCAACGGTCTGCAAATCGGCAAAATGCGCGTGCCGCTCGGCGTCATCGGCATCATTTACGAATCGCGTCCGAATGTGACCATCGACGCGGCGGCTCTGTGCCTGAAATCGGGTAATGCCTGCGTGTTGCGCGGCGGCAGCGAAGCGTTCCACGGTAATATGGCCATTGCCAAACTCATCCGCCAGGCCCTGACCGAAAACGGCCTGCCGCCCGCCGCCGTGAGCATTATTGAAAACACCGACCGCGAAAGTGTCGGCGCGATGCTGCAAAGCCCTGATTTGATTGACGTGATTATTCCGCGCGGCGGCAAATCGCTGGTTGCCCGCATCGCCGCCGAAGCCCGCGTGCCCGTCATCAAACATCTCGACGGCATCTGCCATGTCTATATCGATCAAGCCGCCGACACCGAAAAAGCCGTCAATATCGCGTTCAACGCCAAAACCTCGCGCTACGGCACCTGCAACACGATGGAAACGCTGCTGGTTCACGCTGAGCGTGCCGCCGAAATTCTGCCGCTGCTGGCCGAAAAATACGCGGAAAAACAAGTCGAACTGCGCGGCTGCCCGCGTACTCTGGCCATTCTGCCCGATATTCAGACGGCCACCGACGAAGATTGGGACACCGAATACCTCGCCCCGGTTTTGGCGGTAAAAATCGTCGACAGCCTCGCCGAAGCCATCGCCCACATCAACACCCACGGCAGCCACCACACCGATTCCATCGTCACCGAATCCTACACCGACGCGCAAACCTTCCTGCGCGCGGTGGACAGCGCAAGCGTGATGGTGAACGCCAGCACGCGTTTCGCCGACGGCTTCGAATTCGGCCTCGGCGCGGAAATCGGCATTTCCACCGACAAAATCCACGTCCGCGGCCCCGTCGGTCTGCACGGCCTGACCTCGCAGAAATGGATTGTGTTGGGCAACGGGCAGGTGCGTGGCTGATAAAGTACGGCCGTCTGAAAAGTTTCGGCTTTTCTTTACCTATCGCCCGAATTGTTCAACCGAGTTCAGGTATGGAACCAAGCTAAAATTCCCATGGAAAAATATATTCTTTTATCTATCGGCATGTGCTTGATCTTATTCACCATAACCGCAGCCAAATTCGGTTGGGTTGAAACACCCAAAGTCAAAAATAAATCAGCATTGAATATCAGCATGATGGTTATTGCAATGAGTGCCATTTTGCTATTACTCAACACATGACTTTACACCAAGGCCGTCTGAAATTTCAGACGGCCTTTGTCATCTATAGCAAATAAACTTATTTATCGATACACACCTGAAACAGCCAATCCACATCCGTAATTCGCAGCCGATTCCTAACACCTTTAATCCAAGCCCACTTTTTCTCTATCTGATTCAGATCGGGGCTATAAGGTGGAAGC
>NZ_JBHCJY010000031.1:0-4123 GCF_041804105.1 Neisseria sp. | reverse complement strand
CGGGCGGCCGCCACCCTGCCCGTGCCCGGCCGCCACAACGCCGCCAACGCCTGTGCCGCCGCCGCGCTCGCCCTGGCCGCGGGCCTGAATTTGCAGGAAATTTCAGACGGCCTGTCCGAATTCGCCAACATCAAAGGCCGTCTGAACGTTAAACGCGGCATCAAAGGCGCAACCCTGCTCGACGACACCTACAACGCCAACCCCGACAGCATGAAAGCCGCGCTCGACGTGCTCGCCCAACTCCCCGCCCCGCGCGTGTTCGTGATGGGCGACATGGGCGAACTCGGCGAAACCGAAGCCGCCGCCATGCACGCCGAAGTCGGCGCCTACGCCCGCGATAAGGACATCGAATCGGCCTATTTCGTCGGCGACGACAGCGCGCACGCCGCCGAAGCCTTCGGCGCAAACGGCCTGTGGTTCGCCGACAAAGACCCGCTGCTTCAGGTGCTGGCGCACGACCTGCCCGAAGGCGCGAACGTGTTGGTGAAAGGCTCGCGGTTTATGAAGATGGAAGAAGTGGTGGAAGCATTGGCGGAGGCGTGAGGCCGTCTGAAGTGCCTGTCTGAAAAACGGGTGGCCAATCCGTTTACGCCGCCGTACCGGATGCCGTCTGAAAAATTCGGTCGGGTGGTGGGTTGACACCCACCCTACGGGAATCTGAAGCGCAGTTTTTTCAGACAGGCATTTCAGCCGTAGGGTGGGTGTGAACCCACCGTTTCAGACGGTCTGAGGTTTTTTCAGACAGGCACGGCTTTTCCGAACACGAACCACAGAGAAAAGGGTGGAACCATGTTAAACAAACCCCGTTATCCGCAAGCCGAAACGCTTGCCGAACTCGAGCGGAATTTCGCAGAAATCAACGGCCGGATTCAGACGGCCTGCCGCCGCGCCGGCCGTCATCCCGATTCGGTGCGGCTTTTGCCGGTAACCAAAACGGTAGATGAGCGCCGCATCCGTATGGCGCATGCGCTCGGCTATGCCTGTTTCGGCGAAAACAAGGTGCAGGAGGCATGGGGCAAGTGGCAGGAAATGCAGGATTTGCCGCTCGACTGGGTGGTTATCGGCCATTTGCAGACCAACAAAATCAAATATATGGCCAAGTTTGCCGCCGAATTTCAGGCGCTCGACAGTTTGCGCGTGGCGGAACAGCTCGATGCGCGCTTGGCATCGGAAGGGCGGACTTTGGATGTGTTGGTGCAGGTCAATACATCGGGAGAGGCAAGCAAGTACGGATTGGCTCCCGAAGCGGCGGAAGGTTTCGTTCACGCGCTTGCGCCGTTTCCCCGTTTGAAAGTCAAAGGCTTGATGACGCTTGCGCTGCTGTCGCAGGAAAGCGCGAAAGTACGCGGCTGCTTCGTTTTGCTGCGCAGGTTGCAGGAGCGGCTGCAACGCGGCCTGCCCGACGGGATGTCTTTGGCCGAACTGTCGATGGGGATGTCCGGCGATTTTGAAGCGGCGATAGAAGAGGGGGCGACGACTGTACGCATCGGCCAGGCCCTGTTCGGTTCGCGCAGTCTGCCCGACAGCCATTATTGGCCGGAAGGCGGGGTGTAAAAGGAGGCGAAGGCCGTCTGAAACAGGCATGAAGGCAATAAACAGGCCGTCTGAAATGCCTGTCTGAACCCGAATACGCCCCATCCGTAAAAAACCTTACCCGATTCAAAAAATTAACCCCAAGCCCACCCTCGTTCCGTTATAAAATGGCGGGTTTGAAAACACCGCAACACCCAAGGCCGTCTGAAAGGCGGAAACGTTTTTCAGAAGGCCGCGAACAACCGACAAGAAGGAAAGTAACCCCATGTTTTTATGGCTCGCCCATTTCAGCGACTGGTTTTCCGCGCTGAACGTTTTCCAATACACCACCTTCCGCGCCGTGATGGCCGCCCTGACCGCGCTGGCGTTTTCGCTGCTGCTGGGGCCGTGGACGATACGCAAGCTCACCGAGTTGAAAGTCGGTCAGGCCGTGCGCCACGACGGGCCGCAAACCCACCTGATCAAAACCGGCACGCCCACCATGGGCGGCTCGCTGATTCTCACCGCCATCACCGTTTCCACCCTGCTGTGGGGCAATCTGGCCAACCCCTATATCTGGATTCTGCTGCTGGTGCTGCTCGCCACCGGCGCGCTGGGCTTCTACGACGACTGGCGCAAAGTGGTTTATAAAGACCCCAACGGCGTGTCGGCGCGCTTCAAAATGGTGTGGCAGTCGGGCGTGGCGCTGGCGGCGGGGCTGCTGCTGTTTTATGTGGCGCAGAACTCGGCCAACAATATCCTGATCGTGCCGTTTTTCAAACAAGTGGCTCTGCCGCTGGGCGTGTTCGGCTTTGTGGTGCTGGCCTACCTTACCATCGTCGGCACCTCCAACGCCGTCAACCTGACCGACGGCCTCGACGGGTTGGCCGCCTTCCCCGTGGTGCTCGTCGCCGCCGGTCTCGCCATCTTCGCCTACGCCAGCGGCCACGCCAAATTCGCCGAATACCTGCAACTGCCGTTCGTGGTCGGTGCCAACGAAGTCGTGATTTTCTGCACTGCCATGTGCGGCGCGTGCCTGGGCTTTTTATGGTTCAACGCCTACCCCGCGCAGGTATTCATGGGCGACGTCGGCGCGCTCGCACTCGGCGCCGCGCTCGGCACCGTGGCCGTCATCATCCGCCAAGAACTCGTGCTCGTCATCATGGGCGGCCTCTTTGTGGTGGAAGCCGTTTCGGTGATGCTGCAGGTGGGCTGGTACAAACGCACGAAAAAACGCATCTTCCTGATGGCGCCCATCCACCACCACTACGAACAAAAAGGCTGGAAAGAAACGCAGGTGGTGGTGCGGTTTTGGATTATTACCATCGTGCTGGTGCTGGTGGGCTTAAGCTCACTGAAAATCCGCTGATGCCTGTCTGAAAAACAGAGGCAGTCTGAGTAATAGGGTAGGGTGGGTGTGAACCCGCTGTTTCAGACGGCATCGGGAATGGTGGGTTTACACCCACCCTACGGGAAACTACGGGAAACCGGTTTTATCCACCATTAAATTAAGTTTAATCAACGCATTACATTTAAAATAAAACAATAAGGGAAAACAACATGGAAAATCAGATTGTTACCGCTGTGTTCGGTGGTCTTTGGGGTGTGCTGGCCAATTTTTGGTGGCTTCCCTTTGTTCTGCTTTTTTTGGCTTTTCTGAAAAGTCCGCTGTTTAAAGGCTGGTTTGGCGAAAAGGCGGTTCAGGCGCGCTTGGGCGGTTTGGATGAAACGGTTTATCGTCCGTTTCACGACTTAATTATTCCGTCACGTGGAACCACCACCCAAATCGACCATATTTATGTATCGCGTTTCGGTATTTTTGTGGTTGAAACGAAAAACTATTCGGGGTGGATTTTTGGCAGCGAAAAGCAGGCTAGGTGGACGCAGGTTATTTATAAGAAAAAGCAGTCGTTTCAAAATCCGCTCCGGCAAAATTACGCCCATATTAAAGCGCTGGCAGCATTGCTCGCATTGCCTGAAAATTCGTTTCATTCGGTAGTGGTTTTTTTTGGGCGGATGTGAATTCAAAACGCAAATGCCTGAAAATGTTTGCTATATCAGGCAAGCTGAACGGCATATCCGGAATTTCCGGACGGTTGTATTGGATGAGGCCGAAATCAACCGTGTTTGCGCTGTTTTGCAAAGTAAAGAATATGCGGCAGACAGAAGCCGCAGAGTAGAGCACAAAAACAATTTGCGTCAAAAGCACCAATCGGGTAATTGAGCAAAGGCCGTCTGAAAATATCGCTTGGTACGGATATGACGGATACCCACTACCGATAAAGTAGGGTGGGTGTCAACCCACCGTTCCCGATGCCGTCTGAAACGATGAGTTCACAGCCACCCTATAAATGATAGACATATTGAAAAAGACAACAACCATGAACTGGCAAAACCAAAAAATCCTAGTCGCCGGACTCGGCGGCAGCGGTCTCTCGATGATAGCCTTCCTGCGCGGAGCGGGGGCGATCGTGGTGGCTTATGATGCCTGTCTGAAAACCGAGTGCGCCGCCGAGCTGCAACGGCAGTTTCCCGGCCTCGAATGCCACACAGGCCGTCTGAAAGACGCGTTGGCGCAGGGTTTCGTCGTGCTGGCGCTCAGCCCCGGCAT
>NZ_JBHCJY010000030.1:0-4238 GCF_041804105.1 Neisseria sp. | reverse complement strand
CCCTGATACACATCGGGCACCCACATATGAAACGGCACCGCACCCAGCTTGAACGCCACCGCCACCACGATAAACACCACGCCGAGCTTCAGCAGCCATTCCTGCGCCTGACCGTCGTAGGCCGTGGCCAGCACAGTGGCGAACTCCAGCGAACCGGTGGCGCCATATACCATGGAAATGCCGTACAGCAGCAAGCCCGAAGCGAGCGCGCCCAACACGAAATATTTCAACGCGGCCTCGGCGGCTTTGGCCGAATCGCGGCGCAGGGCAATCATGGCATAAAGCGACAGCGACAACAGCTCCAAACCGATATAGGCGGTTAGGAAATGCCCCGCGCTCACCATCACGCTCATGCCGCTTAGGGCAAAAAGCGACAAGGTGTAAAACTCGCCTTTGAAAATGCCGCGCGTTTGGTTATACGGCTTGCTGTACACGAGCAGGGCAAACAAACCGGCATACATCACCATTTTCGACAAACGCGACATGCCGTCTGCAATATACATGCCGTTAAAGGTGTAAACGCTGTCGGGTGTCCACACCAGCCATTGCGCAACGGCGGCGGCGGCCAGCGTACACAGGCTCAGGATATGGGTAATGTAGCGGTTTTTGTCGGACAGCCACAAATCCGCCAGCAAAACCACAAACAAAGCCGAAAGCAAAACGATTTCAGGCATGGCGGGCATTAAGTTCAAATCAGTCCAGTTCATTCTTCACACCTCAAATCTTGCTCTTCGCCACTTGTATAATCAAATCGTTCGCCGCCTGATGGATTACGTCGATAATCGGCTCCGGCCACAAGCCCATGCCCAATACGGCCACGGCGAGAATGGCGAGAATGGCGAATTCGCGGCAGTTCACGTCTTTCATTTCGCGCACTTCGGGGTTGGTGATTTCGCCGAAAATCGTGCGTTTGTACATCCACAGCGTGTACGACGCGCCGTAAATCAGCGTCAGCGCGGCCAATGCGCCCACCCAGAAATTCACTTCCACCGCACCCATAATCACCATAAATTCGCCCACGAAGCCCGAAGTGGCGGGCAGACCGGCGTTGGCCATGCCGAACAGCATCATAAAGGCGGCGAATTTGGGCATTACGTTCACCACGCCGCCGTAATCGGCAATGTTGCGCGTGTGCAGGCGGTCGTACATCACGCCGATGCACATAAACATCGCGGCAGACACGAAACCGTGCGAAATCATTTGGATAATCGCGCCTTTAACCGCCCAGTCGTTCAACTGCCCCAAAGGGCCGTCTGAAAACAGACCGCTGAACGCAAACAGGCCGAGCGTAACGAAACCCATGTGGCTGATGGAAGAATACGCCACCAGCTTTTTCATGTCGGTCTGCACCAACGCCACCATGCCGATGTAAATCACCGCAATCAGGCTCAGCACCACCACCGCAGGTGCGAAAAAGCGCGACGCATCGGGCAAAATCGGCAGGATAAAACGCAGGAAACCGTAGGCACCCACTTTCAGCGTAATCGCCGCCAACACCATCGAACCGCCCGTCGGCGCTTCAACGTGCGCATCAGGCAGCCAAGTGTGCACCGGCCACATCGGCACTTTCACGGCAAACGACAGGAAAAACGCGATAAACAGCAACTGCTGCACGCCCAGCGGAATCTGTTTCAGGTTTTGGAAATCCTCAATCCGGAAACTGCCGCCGGCCTGATAAGACAGATAAACCAAACCCACCAGCATCAGCAGCGAACCCATCAGCGTGTAGAGAAACAGCTTCACCGAAGCATACACGCGGCGCGGGCCGCCCCACATGCCCACAATCAGATACAGCGGAATCAGCATGCCCTCAAAGAACACGTAAAACAGAATCGCGTCCTGTGACGCAAACGCGCCGTTAATCAGGCCGCTCATAATCAGGAACGCCGCCATATATTGCGCCGGGCGTTTCTGCACCACTTCCCAGCCCGCCAGCACAACCATCAGCGTGATAAACGCGTTCAGGATAATGAACAGCACCGAAATACCGTCCACACCCAGCGAGTAGTTGATGTTGAGCGCGGGAATCCATTGGTAAAGCTCGGTAAACTGGTAGCCGCCGTTCGAACGGTTGAACTGCGTAAACAGCGGGAGCGTAACCAAAAATCCGGCCAGCGAACCGATAAACGCAAGGATGCGGGCCAGCGGCGCGCGGTTGTCGCCGCCCGTCGCCAAGACCAGCACGCCCGCCGCTATCGGCACCCATATGGCCAAGCTGAGAAGGTGGTTGGAAAACATGGTTTTTTCCTGTGGGGTTAATTAAAGGTTGTTATGTTATGCGGGGTTTCAGACGGCCTTTCAGGCAGCCTTGATGCCGTCTGAACTTGATTTGTCAGGCACGCAGCCGTTTTTGCGTTTTATTTTAATAAAACGGTATGCACACCCGTTTCCTGCAACAGCTTGGCCGCCTGTTTGTCGAAGGTAACAAACTGTTCCGCGCCGAGCATGGCGCCGCAGAAAGCATTCACACCGTCGGCAAAATCGCCATTGCGCGCCATTACGGCAAAACCTGCTTCGATTTCGTTTTCCTGCACAACCAGTTTAGGCACGGAAGAAATAAAATCTCGTAAAAGTGCAAATATATCGGCCAGCGGAATTTTATAGCTGCGGTTCAATACACATACGGTTTCAATCAAAACAGTGGTAGGAATAACCACACTTTCAGCCTGTTCCAACAACTCGACAGCCGCATTTTGCTGCGCTTCGTCGTCGTTCACAAACAGCCGCACCAACACATTGGTATCGATGGAGATACTGCTCACGGTTTCCGCTCCATAGCCGCACCCTGCACAGCGGCTTCGGCAACGGCCTGATTCATGTCTTCCACGCTCAGATGTACATCAGCATGATTTTTCAGACGGCCTGCAAACTCGCGGATGCTTTTGGTTTGTACGGGTTTGGCCTTCGCACGAATCCGCAATTCGCCGTTCGGCAGCTTGGACACTTCCATTTCATCGCCCGCGCCGATACCCAAATGGTGCAGAAATTCCTGCTTAAAGGTGACTTGGCTTTTGCTGCTTAGTCGTAAAGTAGTCGCCATGGTCGGTTCCTTCCGAAATATCCAGTAAGGTTTATTTTACCTTACCGACTAAGCGAACAGCAAGAACAGGCCGCCTGAAGATATTTAGGGTTTCTGTCATCCGCCCCTGTGGGAGAGGGCTGTCCGTCAAACAAATTTTTCAGACGGCCTTATTTAAACCAAAGCCCCCAGAAAAACGCCACAATCAGCACCAGCACGCCAAAAACCATAAAGGCGGCGTAGGTGTAGATAAAGCCGGTCTGCATTTTGCGTACTTGGGCGGCGATGGCGCCGACGGCTTTTGCGCTGCCGTTGACGATGCCGTTGTCGATGATGGCGGTGTCGATCGCTTTCCAGAAGAACGTGCCGAGTGCGCGGCTGCCTTTGGCGAATACGTTGAAGTAGAGCGCGTCGAGGTAGTATTTGTTATCGAGCAGTTTGTACACCGGGCTGAACGCGGCGGCGATTTTGGCGGGCAGGTGCGGGGCTTTGACATACAGGAACCACGCGGCGGCCACGCCTGCAAGCGCAAGGTAGAGCACGGGGGTAACGAGGCTGTGCGATACCATGCCCAAGGGGCCGTGGAAGGCTTCTTTCATTTGGCTCATCACGGTGTGTTCGGCGTGGTTCACATAAATCACGTCTTTGAAGAAATCGCCGTAGAGCATGGGTTCGATGGCGATGTAGCCGATGATGACGGACGGAATGGCCAGCAGAACCAGCGGCAGGGTGACCACCCACGGGCTTTCGTGCGGATTGTCGTTTTTACCCAATCCGTGATGGTGGCCGTCATCATGGCCGTCTGAATGATGGTGTTCGATTTCGCGCCATTTTTCTTTGCCGTGGAACACCATAAAGTATTGGCGAAACGCGTAAAATGCGGTGACGAACACGCTGGCGAGCACGGCGAAATAGGCGAAGCCGCTGCCGGGCAGGTTGCTGAATTTAACGGCTTCGATGATGCTGTCTTTGGAATAGAAACCGGAAAACAGCGGCGTGCCGATGAGCGACAAATTACCGATGAGCATGGTCAGCCAAGTAATCGGCATGTATTTTTTCAGGTTGCCCATATGGCGCATATCCTGATCATGATGCATACCGATAATGGCGCTGCCCGCAGCCAAGAACAGCAGGGCTTTGAAGAAGGCGTGGGTCATCACATGGAACATCGCAATCGAATAGGCCGACACGCCCAAAGCCACGGTCATATAGCCCAATT
>NZ_JBHCJY010000029.1:0-3276 GCF_041804105.1 Neisseria sp. | reverse complement strand
TGAGAAGTTGTTCGATGGGCTGCCAATCGAGTAGCTGGTTAATTTTGAGCAACGGGTAGCTGTCGATATGTTTGCTCATCATGATTTGGGCTTGTTGGTGGAAAAAGCTGCTCATAAAAAAACTCCTCTGAATTCTTTAGGGTCTGTCGACAATTAAAATTCTAATATATCATTCGCTTATGATCAGATACTCTCTCACCGATGCCCAATGGGCAAAAATCGAACCCCTATGCCAAGGCAAAGCAAGCGATGCAGGGCGTACCGCTGCCGATAACCGTTTGTTTATCGAAGCCGTATTGTGGATAGTCCGTACAGGCAGCCCGTGGCGGGATCTGCCTGCCGCATTCGGCAATTGGAACAGTATCCACAAACGCTACCGCCGCTGGGTTCTGGCAGACCGTTTCACCCATATTTTCAAAACACTGTGCACAGATGCCGATATGGAATATATCTGCATAGACGGAACAATCGTCAAAGTCCACCGCCACGGTCAGGGCGCAAAAGGGGGACTTCGAATCAGGCAATCGGCCAATCCAAAGGCGGAATGACGACCAAAATCCTTGTCATGACCGATGCTTTGTGCAATTTGGTGGACTTCACACTCCTGCCCGGACAGCGCAACGATATTTGCGGCGTAGAACCGCTGATTAAAGATAAGGAATTTGATGCTTTATTGGCGGATAAAGCCTTTGATGCCGACTGGCTGGTCGAAGAGTTGACCGAAAGGGGGAGTAAAGTGGTTATTCCGCCACGCAGGAGTCGGAAGCATTTGCGTCATTTCGACAAAATTATGTATCGTTGGCGGCATCTTGTTGAAAATTTCTTTTGCAGGCTCAAAGAGTTTAAAAAGATTGCGATGCGCTCCGAGAAGACGGACGAGTCGTTTTCAGCCAATATTTACCTCGCTGCTACATTGTTGGGACTGCGATAAATATGAATGTCGACAGACCTTAGGAGAATTTAGAGGAGTTTTGGTTTTTTTGCAAAGGTCTCAGGCCGTCTGAAAACGCAACGCAAGCCAACCCGAAAGGCCGATTTTTCCAAGCGGCCGCGATGGTTTGCGCGTATAATCGCGCCATTTCCCCACGTTTTGAGAGAGCCGGTTTATGTCTGTCGTTTTAGCCCTGCGCGGTGCGCGCGCCCTTTCCGATTTCCGTGTTGAAAAACTCAAGCAGAAAGCCGCCGTGCTCGGCCTGCCGCAGGCGGAGTTGGACAGCGAATTCTGGTATTTCGCCGCCTCTGCGGCTGCTTTGGACGCGGCTTCGGCGGCGAAACTCGAGGCCCTGCTTGATGCGCGTTCGGCAACCGAAACACCCGCGGTTTCAGACGGCCTGCACCTCTTCCTCGTCACGCCGCGCATCGGCACGATTTCGCCGTGGGCGTCGAAAGCCACCGACATCGCGCGCAACTGCGGCCTGTCTGAAATCGAGCGCATCGAGCGCGGCACGGCGGTTTGGCTGAAAGGCCGTCTGAACGACGAACAGAAAGCGCAATGGGCGGCGCTGCTGCATGACCGCATGACCGAAAGCGTACTGCCCGATTTTCAGACGGCCTCCGCGCTGTTCGCCCATCCCGAAGCGAAAACCTTTGATACGGTGGACATTCTCGGCGGCGGCAAAGACGCGCTGCTCAAGGCCAACACCGCAATGGGCCTGGCGCTTTCGCCCGACGAAATCGATTATCTCGTTAAAAACTACCAAGCCTTGAACCGCAACCCCAGCGACGTGGAGCTGATGATGTTCGCGCAGGCCAATTCCGAGCACTGCCGCCACAAAATCTTCAATGCCGACTTCATCTTAAACGGCGAAAAGCAGCCCAAATCCCTGTTCCGCATGATACGCGACACCCACGAAGCGCACCCCGCAGGCACGGTGGTGGCCTATAAGGACAACGCTTCGGTCATCGAAGGCGCGAAAATCGAGCGTTTCTACCCGCGCGCGGGCGAAAACCAAGCCTACCGTTTCAGCGAAGAAGACACCCACATCCTGATGAAGGTGGAAACCCACAACCACCCCACCGCCATCGCCCCGTTTGCGGGCGCGGCCACCGGCGCGGGCGGCGAAATCCGTGACGAAGGCGCAACGGGGCGCGGTTCGCGTCCGAAAGCCGGCTTGACGGGCTTCACCGTGTCCAACCTCAACATCCCCGAACTGCCGCAGCCGTGGGAAAAACCCTACGGCAAGCCCGGCCACACCGCTTCGCCGCTGGACATCATGATCGAAGGCCCCATCGGCGGCGCGGCGTTCAACAACGAATTCGGCCGCCCCAACCTGCTCGGCTATTTCCGCACCTTTGAAGAGCGGTTCGACGGCCAAATGCGCGGCTACCACAAGCCGATTATGATTGCCGGCGGCCTGGGCAACATTCAGGCAGGCCAAACCCACAAAAACGAAATCCCCGAAGGCGCACTCTTAATCCAGCTCGGCGGCCCGGGCATGCTCATCGGTTTGGGCGGCGGCGCGGCCTCTTCTATGGACACCGGCAGCAACGCGGCCGATTTGGACTTCAATTCCGTGCAGCGCGGCAACCCCGAAATCGAACGCCGCGCGCAGGAAGTCATCGACCGCTGCTGGCAGCTCGGCGAAGCCAACCCGATTATCGCCATCCACGACGTCGGCGCGGGCGGCCTCTCCAACGCTTTCCCCGAACTCGTCAACGACGCGGGGCGCGGCGCGGTGTTCCAACTGCGCGACGTGCCGCTGGAAGAACACGGCCTCTCGCCCATGCAGATTTGGTGCAACGAAGCGCAGGAACGTTACGTTTTGTCCATTTTGGAACAGGATCTGGACACCTTCCGCGCCATCTGCGAACGCGAACGCTGCCCCTTCGCCGTGGTCGGCCCCGCCACCGTCGACGGCCGTCTGTAAGTGCGCGACGACCTGTACGGCAACCATCCCGTCGATCTGCCTCTGAACGTGCTGCTGGGCAAACCGCCCAAAACCACCCGCAGCGACCATACCGTATGCCTGTCTGAAAAAATCAACAACCCGTTTTACCCCAAAGCAGAATATGAAAAAATTTTTACTGATTGCCGGCTATGCAGACTCCCTAATCAATTTCCGCTGGGATTTGATTTGCGCCATACAAGCAAAAGGATTAGAAGTACACGTAGCCGCCCCCGGCATTACCGAAAGCCCGCCCACCTTGGAAAAACTGCGCAACAACGGTGTAATCGTACATGATGTCCCGATGCAGCGTACGGGCACCAATCCGGTGGAAGATTTCAAAACCCTAATCGCCCTGCGCCAACTGATGCAGCAGGTTCGTCCCGACCAT
>NZ_JBHCJY010000028.1:0-14304 GCF_041804105.1 Neisseria sp. | reverse complement strand
GCTTCCACCTTATAGCCCCGATCTGAATCAGATAGAGAAAAAGTGGGCTTGGATTAAAGGTGTTAGGAATCGGCTGCGAATTACGGATGTGGATTGGCTGTTTCAGGTGTGTATCGATAAATAAGTTTATTTGCTATAACAGGGCATGCGGTTTGCTGACTGTATCCAATCTTGGCTGAGACATCAGTACATTTTCGCAATGCTGTTTGCTTTTGCGGCTCGGGCGGTATTTGTCCGAGCGCCGCAGCTTAGACTTTACTTGCCGAACAGTTTTGCTGCCGCTTCGCGCGCCCGTTCGCGGATGTCTTCGGTCAGATAGGCTTTCATCTGGCTGTACACCAACGTAATCACGGCGATGTCATCGCTGAAGCCCAGCGGCCCGAGCAGGTCGGGAATGCTGTCGACAGGGCTGAAAAAATAAACCAGTGCGCCGAGAATAATCATCTTCGCCCGTTTGGGTGTGGCAGGCGATTTGAACACGAAGTACAGCGCATAGAGCTGGCGGACGACGGGCGCGCCCAGCCGTCCTGCGAAACGTGCGAGTTTTCGCAGAAAGCCCGGTTCGTCGAGTTGGCGGCGGCGGAATTTGGGGATGAATTCTTCAGGGTCGGGGCGGTTCATGCGGTGTCCTTGATGTGGAATGATGGATAAAGGCCGTCTGAAAAATGTTTCAGACGGCCTTTATCATACGGGCAAATCGATGGAATTCAAGCGTTTATGCTGTTTTTTTACGATGTGTTTGAATGTGTTGACACGGAAAGCGGTTGGTAGGGATTCGGAAGATGGCTTGCGGATAGGACAGTACAGTTTTCAGACGGCCTGACGGTTTAAGGCCGTCTGAAAACCCGTTGGCGTTTTTTACAGTTGCTCTGAGTTGGGATTGAATCCGAATCGGGAACAGATATGCTTTGCCGTTATTAAGGAAGATTTCAGCACTATTCTTTTCCCAACCGTTTCTTTACGGTGTTGAAAAAGCCGCGCAGGATGTCGATGTCTTCGGTTTCGGTGTTGGCGCGTGCGAAGAGGTTCTGCATTCTGCGCATCATGCGCTTACCGTTGCGGCGGTTGAAGAAGCCGATGTCGTCCATCACGCTTTCCATGTGCGCAATCATGCCGCTGATTTGGGCATGGGTGGCGGGGTGGGTTTCGTGGATAAGGTGGGTCATGGGGTTGTCGGTCTGACTGAAGATTTCGTAGCTGACGACCTGCACGGCTTGGGCAAGGTTGAGCGAGAAATAGCCGGGATTGCCGTTGATGGTCATCAGGCGGTTGCAGCTTTGCACTTCTTCGATGCTCAAGCCGAAGGTTTCGTTGCCGAAGACAAGTGCGGTGGTGTGGCCCGCGGCGGCGGTTTGCAGGATTTCGGGAACCAGGTCGCGCGGGGTTTTCAGCGGGGAAGTCAGCTCACGCTTGCGGCTGGTCAGGGCGTAGCTTAATACGGTGTCGGCAACGGCTTCGTCGAGCGTGGCGACAACGGCAGCCTGTTCCAATACGTCGGCGGCTCCGGAGGCAAGGATAAAGCTTTCTTCGGGCAACTTGAATAATTGGGGGGATGCGGGGTCGAAAACGGGCGGTTCGGGGGTCATGGGCGTGGCCATGAGATTGGGGGCGACGAGCGTCAGGCGGGTCAGTCCCATGGTTTTCATGGCGCGTGCGGCCGCACCGATGTTGGCAGGGTGGCTGGTGCGGGAAAGTACGATGCGGATGTTGCCCAAATGGTCGGGCAGGGCGGGTTTGGCGGTGTTCATGCTGGATTTCTGCTATAATTTGTAAACGTACCGTTCAGACGGCCTTTTGCTGGAAAGGCCGTCTGAACATGTTCTTTAAAACCCGTTTGCCGGAATGTTTTTACTGCATCTGCGCTGCGTCCGGCGGTGCGGATGCCGCATTGTACCCGAAATAGAAAGTATGCCATGAACCCGATTTTGAATACCGCCTTTAAAGCCGCCCGCCGTGCGGGGCAGATGATGATCCGTGCCTCTGCCAATCTCGATGCCGTAAAGGTGGACAGCAAAGCGTTTAACGATTTTGTTTCCAATGTCGACCGCGAATCGGAAGCGATTTTGGTGGACGTGCTCAAGGATGCGTATCCGCATCATAAAATCACTTGCGAGGAATCGGGTTCGCACGGTAAATCCAATGCCGAATACGAGTGGATTATCGACCCGCTCGACGGTACGACCAACTTTCTGCACGGTCATCCGCAATTTGCGGTCTCCATGGCCCTGCTGCATAAGGGAATAGTACAGGAAGCATTGGTATATGCGCCGGAACGCAACGATTTGTATATGGCTTCGCGGGGGCAGGGCGCATTGCTCAATGACCGCCGCATCCGTGTCTCGAACCGCATCGAACTCAACCGCTGCCTGATTGGAACGGGTTTCCCGGTGGTTGACCAATCCATGATGGATACTTACCTTGCGGTGTTGAAAGAGGTGTTGGCCAAAACAGCGGGTGCACGCCGCGAAGGTTCGGCCGCGCTGGATTTGTGCGCCGTGGCTGCGGGCCGCTTCGACGGGTTCTTCGAATTCAACCTGAAGCCGTGGGATATTGCGGCCGGCGCGTTAATCGTGAAGGAAGCGGGCGGTATTGTTACCGATATGCAAGGAAACGACGGTTGGCTGGAAAGCGGCGACATCGTGGCAGGTAACCCGAAAGTGTTGGCGCAATTGCTGCAAATCATCGGTAAACACATTTGAAACAACCGGCCTCAATGCCTTGAGGCCGTCTGAATTTTCAGACGGCCTTGTTTGTATGGTTGCAACAGTGGGCATATATCGCCGCTATCGCGATCGGCTTTCCGTAATTTGCTGAAAGCATAAAGAAAAATATGCGGCATATGCCGTCTGAAACGGCGGCAGGAAAACATATCGTTGATTGGCAGTCGGTTGGAAACATGATCTTTATGCACGTTGGGTAGGGAAATCAACCTTTTGTCAGGAAAAGGATGAGAAATGTTAAATATAGTGTTATCCTTTGCGGGATTATTAACAGGTCAACAATTTAATCAGAGGCTGCCAGCCGAAACGGCCGTGCGTAAATACGGACAAACAGTACAAGTTGTGAACCCCATGCAAATTTTCCCATTCAAGAAAAACGGCTTGTTGAAGTATCTTTCGGTTGTTTCAACCGCTTGTCTGTTGGGTATGCCGAATGCCCATGCGGTAGAGCTGAAAGATATTCTCAAGCATTCCATGCTTGCCGACCCGGGAGTGTTGGAAGCAAAGGCGACTGAAAACGCCGCCCGCAGTACCACCAAAGCCACCCGAGCCCGTCACTATCCCGTGTTGAGCTTGACGGGTGTGCAGGTTTTGGCTCAGAAGAACAAAGATTCCGGCGATGATATGGACGACGGATTGGGGGTGCGCGGGAATCTCAATCTCTATTCATGGGGGGCAATCAAACATGCCGTCCGTCGTGATAAAAGTAAGGAAACCTACTACAAATACAAATACTTTGAAACGCAGGAACAGCTTGGCGGAGAAATAGGCAAACTCTACCTTTCTGCGTTGCGTGCCAAAGAAATGCTGCAGATTAACCAGCAGAGTCTGATTCGTCATAACAATCTGCTTAAGGATTTGAACGTCATCGTAAAATATGACGGCGGGCGGCGTTCCGAACTGATTGAGGCGCGTGCGCGCCAGTTGCAGGTTCAGACGGCCATTGCGCAACAGCGCAGAACCATGGAAATGGCGTTGAGCCGTTTGTCGCGTTATACACAAAAACAGCTTACTGCGGCGGATTTGAAAGATCCGTTTCGTAGTGAGAGCGCCTTGTCGCTGGTCAGGCATTATAAAAATGCCGACAGCAATATGAATCCCTCCTATCGTGCCCAAAAAGCCGAACGCGACAGTATTCATGCGGAATTGGATGTTTCCAAGGCGGAACGGTTGCCAGCCGTCAATCTGGAAGGCAATGCTACCAAGGAAACGCGCCAGCTTTATCTGAACGTGAACTGGAACGTATTCGATTTGGCAGCCCGCCATAATGTCAGCAAAAACGCTCATGCGCTTTCGGCTGCCGAAGCAAAATCCGAACAGATTCTGCAAGACGTTACTGAAAAAGCGCGCACCGCCGAAATCGATATGCAACAGAGCGAACAGCGTATCGGTATTACTTCACAACATATCGGTGCTCAAAAAGACGTTGTGAAAACTTATGAACTGCAATTCAAAATCGCCCGCCGTACGTTGACGGATGTTTTAGGGGCGTATAACGAATTGGCCAGCATCGAGCAGGAAAATGTCGGTGCGCGCAACGATTTTCGCGATGCAGCCCTCGAATATTTGGTGGCACAATCCCAAGTAGCCAACTGGGCAGGCATCAGGCAATAAAATCTATAGACATTACGCGAATAACATCATGAAATCAATTATCGAACATATTGCGTTGGTTACCCGCCTGCTTGGCGCGCCTGTCTCGGAAGCAGCGTTGTCGGCGGAGGTGGTTCGGGATAAAAAACTGAACGTCAATTACCACTCACTGATGGAAGTGCTCCGCAGCCACGGTTTTGAAAATACACTGTCCAAGCGGAGTTTGGACGATATTCCTTCGCTTGCGGTTCCGGTAGTAGCGATTCTCCACAACGAAGAAGCTGCCGTAATTACCAAAATCGAAGGGGCAGGCCAAGATAAGAAATACCATATCCGCCAAGTAGACGGATTGGAACAGGTGTTGGATTACGCTCAATTATCTGTACTGTATTTGGGTTACTGTTGGTTTGTGAAGCCGAAAATGGTATCGGATGCCCGTTCAGACCTTCCTGAATACGATCTGCCTAAGGCATGGTTTTGGAAGGTTATTTGGCGTTTCCGCCGTTATTACTATCAAGTGATTTTAGCGACATTCATCATCAATTTTCTGGCTTTGGTCAGTTCATTATATGTAATGAATGTCTATGACCGCGTGATTCCCAACCAAGCTTACGAGACCTTGTGGGCACTGAGTATTGGTGTGGTTTTGGCCGTAACTTTCGAATTTTGCGCCAAAATGATTCGTGGGCATCTTACCGATATTGCGGGTAAGAAGGCCGATCTGATTATCAGCTCAGCGTTATTTCGCCGAGTAATGGCCTTGCGTTTGGCAGACCGTCCTACTTCTTCCGGTTCTTATGCCAACAATTTGCGTGAATTTGAATCCGTGCGTGAGTTTATGACCAGTGCCAGTTTGCTGACTTTGGTTGATTTGCCGTTCCTGTTACTGTTCATTACCGTTATCGGGATTGTCGGAGGTAAGCTGGCTTTGGTGCCTCTTGTGATCATACCATTGGTTGTTGTTGTGGGTATGCTGGCCCAGCGTCCGTTATCACGCCACATCAATGAATCCATGAAAGAATCTTCACAGCGTTCCGGTTTGGCAGTGGAGGCTATTGAAGGTATCGAAACTCTGAAAACCAATAATGCAACTTCATGGGCACAACAACGTTGGGATGAATATACTGCCAAAACATCAGCATCATCCATTAAAGTAAAGGATACCAGTAATTTTGTTGTTAATTTTGCCGTTGCTATGCAGCAATTGAATACCGTTTTCCTTGTATTGGTCGGTACTTATCTGATTCACGCGGAGAATACGGCTGATCGTATTACCATGGGTGCCCTCATTGCTTCCGTAATTTTATCAGGCAGGGCATTGGCACCTCTGGCACAGATTGCGGGTTTGGCAACACGTTTCCAACAGGCAAAGCTGGCTTTACAGGGGGTTAATGCAATTGTTGAACGTCCCATTGAGCGTAGTCCTGAGCGTAAATACATTACTTTAGATAATGTACAGGGTGCGGTTGGTTTTGAAAATGTATCGTTCAAATACCAAGAAGATGGTGCAGCAGCAGTAAGCGATTTGCGGCTTAATATCCGTCCGGGAGAAAAGGTTGGTATTTTAGGACGTATCGGCAGCGGTAAGAGCACGATGCTGAAACTTGCCAGCGGGTTATACGATACCGAAAAAGGCAATGTTACGCTGGATGGTGTGGATATGCGCCAGCTTGATCCAAATTTTCTGCGCAGCCAAGTATTACTACTGAGTCAAGCGCCCCGTCTGTTTTTAGGTACGTTGCGTGAAAATATGGATTTGGCACGAACCGATGGCTATTCTACAGACCAAGATCTCTTGTCTGCCTTGCGCCGTTTCGGTTTGGACAAAATCATCCGCAATCACCCGCGAGGCTTGGATATGCCGTTAGGGGAAGATGGTTTGGGCTTATCCGGCGGTCAAAAACAGATTATCGCTTTGGCTCGAATGACCCTGCGTGATCCGAAAGTGGTATTGTTAGACGAACCGACTACCAGTCTTGACCAGGCTACCGAACGTGCTGCACTTAATGCGATTGCCCAATGGGGTAAGGATCGCACGATGGTTTTGGTTACGCATCGCCCGCAGGTGTTGCAGATTGTTAACCGTATTATTGTTATGGATAACGGTAAGGTTGTAATGGACGGCCCGCGTGATTTGGTATTGCAAAACTTGATGCAAAACGAAAACAAAGCAAAACAGGAAAATTCAAGTAAGCAGCAGACTTCTCCCCAAGTTGCTGCAGGTTAATCAAGCAGGATTCAGATAATAAATGGCCGTTTTCAGACGGCCTTCGACAAGCCTTTGAAGGTTTACATTATGAGTAGCGAAAATAACGTCAAATCCAAAGATTTACACCTCATCAACGACTTAAATGCCGCTCTTCAGAAAGAAAAGCACAGCGGTCAGTTTTGGGTCATTATTCTCTTTTTCATTTTTCTGGTTGTGTTCGTGGTTTGGGCATATAACAGCCCGATTGAAGAGGTTACACGCGGACAGGGTAATGTTATTCCCAGTAGTCGTGAACAGGTGGTACAGAGCCTTGATCCCGGTATTATTACCGAGATGTTGGTAAAAGAAGGCGACATTGTTGAAAAAGGCCAAGTCCTTTTGAAGCTTGACGATACCCGCAGCTCGGCCATATTGCGTGAAAGCGAAGCCAAGGTACAGAACCTTGAAGCCATGATTGCCCGGTTGAAAGCAGAAGCTCACGGCACAGAATTGACATTCCCGAAAGGTGTCAGCCCTGAGTTGCGCCGTCGGGAAGAAGCAGCATTTGTTGCCCGTAAGCGTGCTGTTACCGATGCAGTAAAAAGTCTGACTTTGAGTAAAACATCATTGGATAAAGAAATCGGCATTACCGCTCCGATGGTTGCCCAAGGTGTTGTATCGGAAGTAGAATTGTTGAGAATGCAGCGCGAATCCAGCGAACTTTCCCTGCAAATTGCAGAACGCCGCAACCGTTATATGGCGGATGCCAGCAATGAGCTTGTCCAAGCCGAATCCGAATTGGCGCAGGCGAAAGAAAATATGGCGATGCGGGCAGATCCGGTTGATCGTGCCCTTATCCGTGCTCCCATGCGCGGTATTGTGAAAGACATCCAAATCAATACTGTTGGCGGTGTGATTAACCAGGGTCAGGACATCCTGCAAATTGTTCCTTTGGATGATAAGCTTTTGGTTGAAGCCTATATCCGTCCGCAAGACGTTGCGTTCCTGCGTCCAGGCCTTCCCGCCGTAGTCAAAGTAAGTGCCTACGATTATGCGATTTACGGCGGATTGGATGGAAAAGTAACTCTTATCAGCCCTGATACTGTAAGTAATAGTGCACAAGCCCGAGCAAACGATCTGAAACTCGATCCGAACCAAGTGTACTACCGAATTTTGGTACAGACTGATTCCAATAGCCTGAAAGATAAAAACGGTAAAGAAATGCCGATTATCCCAGGTATGGTAGCGACCGTGGATGTGAAAACGGGTGAGAAAACCGTATTCCAATATCTCATCAAACCGATTACGCGCATGAAGCAGGCTTTAAGCGAGCGTTAATCCAAAAACAGGTAAAAGGCCGTCTGAAAATAGCTTTCAGACGGCCTTTAGCATTATTACACATATAGGGTTTAATATTTGAGAGAGGTATTTAGGAGCTATATTGAAAAAACGTAGTTGTTATGTATGAGTTTCAGGTATGTTCTGCTTGCAAATTGCTTAAATATATTTTGGTATGGATGGTTAGGTGTGTTAGTAAAGAATAACAGATCCAGAACGCAATTTTTCTTACGATGTGCCGCCACAATTTGAAACAATTGTTTGCAATCTGCGTTTGAAAACAGCAGGATTACGGCGTTTTGCCGCAGATGCTGCTTCAATCGAACCGTAGCGGTGTGAGATATTGTTTTTAATACAACTGCACCGGTTGCGTGCGGTAACAGTAGAGATATCAGCGTTATGCATGATGTTGTCGGTGCAGTCTGCAATAAAAGTTTGACTGGTAGAGGGTAGAGTGCAGCCAGCCAAGAAAACGGTTAGAAAAGTAGCAGGAATAATTCGGACATGAGACATAAAAAGCTCCCAGAGTGTATGTAGGTTGGTGGGTAATATCATACGGAATCGTTTAAAAGAAATCAGACTAAAAAGAATGTAAAACGAAACCGAGCCATTGTCTGTATTTGAACAATTTTACTTTTTCAGACCGAAGAGGCGACTAAAGGTTCGGATTAAGCAGCATATTTTATCTTTTGATGGTGTGGAGCAACTTAAAAACAGTAGAGATATTGTTACTGTTGGCTGATATTTCAGTCGATATGCTCCAATTGAAAAGGTTTGGTTTACTAGATTGGTATAGCTATGGTACCTAATCTTGCTGGAGATAAGGCTATATAGGTGATAAGAGGATAATCTGGTTTTTTAGGTTGGGAGTTAAATGGATCTTGACCTTTATGAGTATATGTATATAAAGAAAAATTATAAGATGATTTATTTCGTAAATTGCTGTCTGGTTTGATTTGCATCAAAGTCTGAAAACGGTTTTAACCTATAATCACAAAAACTGAAGCCGATGCTCTAAATGCCTCCAAAACGGCGGATGTTACGGAATTGTTCAGACGGCCTGATAGGGTAGGCGGTTTGGAAATTTTTTGTACTTATCTCTTTCCTCTTGATGTGTGTGTGTTTGGGTGTGGCTTTGGCCACCCCTTTTTTTTGAAAGGCCGTCTGAAACTTTCCGGACTATTTTCCGGAAAGTTTCAGACGGCCTTGTCTTAATAAACAAATATATTAAGAAGTTTTTCCTGTTTTGCTGCCGTCTACGATTTTGAGACCTGCGGCGACGAGTCCGCCGATGTCGGCTACGTTGGCGGGTAGAATCAGGGTATTGTTTTCTTTGGCCAGCCTGCCGAAAGCTTCGACGTATTGCTCGGCCACTTTCAGGTTGACGGCTTCGCTGCCGCCGGGGCTTTGCAGGGCGTCGGCGATTTTACGGATGGCATCGGCGTTTGCTTCGGCAACCAGGCGCAGGGCTTCGGCTTCGCCTTGGGCACGGTTGATGCGGGCGATTTTTTCGCCGTTGGAAGCATTGATGGCGGCTTGGGCTTCGCCTTCGGATTGTTGGATTTCGGCTTCGCGCTGTCCGCTGGCCAGGTTGATTTGTTCGATTTTGCGGCCTTCGGATTCAGCGATGCGGGCGCGTTTTTCGCGTTCGGCGGTAATCTGTGCCTGCATGGAACGCAGGATTTCCTGTGGCGGTACTAAATCTTTGATTTCGTAACGCAAGACTTTCACGCCCCAAGATACGGCGGCTTGGTCGAGCGAAGCGACGACGGTGGAGTTGATGTCGTCGCGCTCTTCAAAGGTTTTGTCGAGTTCCATGCGGCCGATAACCGAGCGCAGGGTGGTTTGCGCGAGTTGGGTAATGGCGGTGATGTAGTTGCTCGAACCGTAGGAGGCGAGTTTGGGGTCGGTTACCTGAAAATAGATGATGCCGTCGACGGTAAGCTGAGTGTTGTCGCGCGTGATGCAGACTTGGCTGGGGACATCGAGCGGAATTTCTTTGAGTGTGTGTTTGTAGGCGACCCGGTCGATAAAGGGGACCAAGATGTTGAGGCCGGGGTTCAGCACTTTATGGAAACGGCCCAGTCGTTCGACGATATAGGCTTCCTGCTGGGGAACGACGGTAAAGGCTTTGAAGCCGAATACCAGTACGACGATGAGGATGAGAACGGGAAAACTGTAAAGAAGTTCCATGTTGTTTCCTTGTGGGGTTTAGTGAAGCTGAATCAGTAGGAGGTTGCCGTTTTTTCCGGTGATGACGGCGGTGGACGCGGAGCGTTGCCCGGCATTTTCCGCCCGTGCCTGCCAATGTGTACCGCGGTAGGCGACTTCGTAAAGATTGTCATGCAGCGGGCGGATGATTTCGACGGTTTGGCCGATGTCCAAATCGTTGCTGTCGGGGATGATGCGCCTGTTTTTCAGACGGCCGTGCACCAGCCAGATGCCCAATGCCGACAACACGGCGGCGGTAATGATGCCGGCGGTGTGGCTGCCGGTAAGGAACACGGCCAATCCCGCGCCGCCGAGTGCGGCACTGACCACCAACAGGTAAACCGTGCCGATGAACAGTTCGAGCAGCAGGACGAGTGCGGCGGCGGCAAACCAGTAGGCCATAAATTTTTCCTTTTCTTCATTGGTTTCAATTGTTTGGTTTATATAGATAAGGTTTGTTACAGAAAGTTCAAGGCCGTCTGAATCTTTTCAGACGGCCTTGGGAGCCGGTAAGGCTTGTTTTTTGATAAAATATTATCGAATTAAAATTTTTTAAAATCAGATTGTTGGGCGAGAATTTATCTGTTTGGTTTACGTTTTTACGTTTCCGTACAACGAAACCTTTGCATTTATTCATAAAATCCACTAAATTCACGTTGGGGCTACACGGAATTACAGGCGGTTTTCCCGTCATATGCAGTTGTTTTTATAACGTAAATACCTGCTTTCCGTCATAGCTTTATATGAATACAACACCGCGCCCGAATGCGCTATCTCATCCCTTTTCAGACGGCCTGCCGCCCGTGCAGGCCGTCTGAAAGCGAATGGAGCCTACTTCGGGTTGACGGATAAAACAAGCGAGCGGCACACCCGCCATCAATCAGAAGGAGCAAAGTTTATGACCACTACTGAAACCACCGACGTTATCCTGATCGGCGGCGGCATCATGAGCGCCACATTGGGCATGCTGATTAAAGAGCTCGAACCTTCGTGGCAGATTACGATGGTCGAGCGGTTGGATCAGGTTGCGCAAGAATCCTCCAATCCGTGGAACAATGCCGGTACGGGTCATTCCGCTTTGTGCGAATTGAACTATGCGCCTTTGGGAGCCGACGGTACGGTCAATCCCGACCGTGCCATCGGCATCAGCGAGCAGTTCCAAACCAGCCGCCAGTTTTGGGCGACGCTGTTGGCGGAAGGCAAGCTTGCCGACAATTCCTTCATCAATACCGTGCCGCACATGTCGCTGGTGTTCGGCGACGACCACTGCAACTATCTCAAAAAACGCTTCGATGCCTTCAAACCGCAGAAACTGTTCGAAAGCATGGAATTTTCCGAAGATGCGGCGCAAATCAGCGATTGGGCGCCGCTGACTATCGAAGGCCGCAGCGTCGGCCAGCGCATTGCCGCCACTTATTGCGCCGAGGGTACCGACATCGATTTCGGTAATCTTGCCACCCAAATGATTAAATACCTTGCCGACAACGGCATGGAAATCCACTACAACCAGCACGTTGAAGACATCCGCCGCGACAACGACGGTTCGTGGTGCATCCGGACCAACCACACCCAAAACGGTAAAAACAGCAACGACGGCATGCTGCTCAAAGCCCGTTTCGTCTTTCTCGGCGCGGGTGGCGGCGCGCTGCCGCTGCTTCAGAAAACCGGTATTCCCGAAGGCAAAGGCTACGGCGGTTTTCCCGTGTCCGGCCTGTTTTTCCGCAACAACAGCGAAGCCACCGCCATGCGGCACAACGCCAAGGTCTACGGGCAGGCAGCCGTCGGCGCGCCGCCGATGTCCGTTCCCCATCTCGATACCCGCCATGTCAACGGCAAACGCCATCTGATGTTCGGCCCGTTCGCCGGCTTCAGCCCCAACTTTCTCAAGCAAGGCTCGAAGATGGATTTGGTGCAGTCGATGAAACGCGACAACATCCTGCCGATGATGCGCGCCAGTCTCGACAATATTGCGCTGACCAAATACCTGTTCAGCGAATTGTCGAAAAAACGCGAAGAGCGGCTGGTGTCGCTGCACGAATACTACCCGCTGGCCCAAGACGACGAATGGGAGCTGATTACCGCAGGACAGCGCGTTCAGGTCATTAAAAAATGCGAGCAGAAAGGCGGCGTTTTACAGTTCGGTACCGAACTCGTCGCTTCCGCCGACGGTTCCATTGCCTGCCTGCTCGGTGCATCGCCCGGCGCATCCACCGCCGCGCCGCTGATGATCAAACTGCTGCACCAGTGCTTCCCCGAGCGTACCCGCGTATGGCGTTGCCGTCTGCGCGAGCTTGTGCCCTGTTTCGGCATCAAACTCAACGAGAACCACGGTTTGGCCGACGAGATGATGAAGTTCACTTCGGAAACCTTGGGGATTTACCATCATTAGAAGGCAGGCAGTTTGAAACCGTTGCCGCAGCATACAGGCCGTCTGAAAAAACCGTTTTCAGACGGCCTGTTCTTGTTGATAGATTGTGTTTGAATTGTGTTGATGACAACATCGATGCAGCCGTCCCCGTGCAAGTGAAACTCGGACTTCAGACGATGCGGAAACAGCCGGTTAGCTTGGGTCGCCATGCCCGCGCAGGCGGGCATCCGGAAGGCGGAGTTTCGGAATCCGTCTGAAAAAACCGCTTGTTTATCATGGCAGATCCGGATTCCCGCTTGCGCGGGCATGACGAAAAACAAAGTACCAACATACATCATCCATATACAGCCTGTTTTAAAAGACGGGTGTGTTCGTGTGCTGATTGACGGAGGGCATTAACACATTATCCAAACACAGCCTTGCAAAACCGGACGCAGCCGACGGCTTCCGAAAACAGTCGATAACGGATAAAACCGCAGCATTTACCCGCCGCAAACGCCTGTTTACGCGGCAAAACGGTAAGATTCGCCCCATAAAAGAAAAACCGCGCCCGAACATTCTGCATCAGAGGAACCACGCCATGAAACGAATCACCGCCATCAGTATTGCCGTCGTTGTCGCGCTGGCAGGCGTTGCCGTTGCCGCAGGCACGGCGGCGACGATTGCCGCGTCCGAACCGCAGGCGGAGCAGTATGTGCCGGTGAACAAGCAGAAACACCCCATGCCGTACGATTTGCGCGAGTTGGGTTTGAACGAAACCCAACAGGCTAAAATCCACGCCATTCTCGAAGAAGGCCGTCTGAACAGGGAGCGCAGCAAAAAAAGCGCCAAGCGTGCCGAAACCGAACAGAAAATCCAAGCGCGGCGCAATACCGAGCAGCAGCTGCTGTTGGGAGACAAATTTGACGAAGCCGCCGCGAAACGGCTGACTGCCGAGCGTTTGGCCGCCTACCGCAGCAGCGCCGCCGAACGCGAGCAGCGGTTTGCCGAGGCGGAGATGCGCCGTCTGAAACAGCGTTACGCCGTATTGCAGGTGCTCACGCCGCAGCAGCGGCAGCAATGGCTGGACATCCAGAACCGCAGCCCCGCCGCGCCACACGGCGGCCATTACGCCGACGGCGGCCTTGAGCCGCGCGAAGGCCGTCCCCCGTACAAACATCCCCATTACTGACGGCAGGTGCATCCGCAGGCTGCTGCCGTCTGTATCCGTTTTGTCGCGATAGTCCGCCCCGCCGGTGTCAGGCCGTCTGAAACTTGAGTTCCCCGATTCCGCAAAGAAAATTCCATGCACAAAACCGATTTATTCGTTTCCGAAACCGATTTGGCGGATTATGTACCGGTTCGCGAATATCCCGACTGGACCAGCCGAGATTTGCCGCAGCAAATCGTTGCCGCGCCGTTTTACGCCCGACTGCGCGTGATTCGGGGCAGCTTTCTGTTTCGCGCTTATGACGAACACGACCAAATCATTTACGCAGAAGTGTTTTCGCCGCAAAACCAGCAAACCCTGCTGAAACCCAATATCCGCCATACCGCCGCGGCACAGGGCGAACCGTTTGCCGCGCAGCTTACCCTGTTTGCCGAAAAAACGGATTAGGCAGGCTGTTGAGGCCGTCTGAAAATCAATGTTTACCGGTCGGGCAGTCTGATTGGGATTCGGCACGGCGTTTCAGACGGCCTGTCCGGTTTTTCCGGAGGGCAACCCGGTTTGCCGACCGAATGAATAAGGCCGTCTGAAAACCGTTACCACCGATTTTCAGACGGCCTTACTGCAAGCGTTGGCCCGTGATTTGCGCTAAAATAGCCGCATTTCATCCAACCGACAGAGATTTCCACCATGAACCTACACCAAACTGTTGCACGCGAGGCGGAACACGCTTTTGCGG